>JBMOJK010000007.1:0-54055 GCA_049315825.1 Patescibacteria group bacterium | reverse complement strand
TGTAAATTCCTGCGCATCCGCACGACTTGTGACGGATTTTTCGAAGGTTTTATTTTCTCGCCAAAATGCGAGTACGTTGTCCTCCAGGGCCGGAAATGACTGTTTTGGATCTACAGATGGGGACATATATTTTGAATTAATATCTTGAAGAGAATTATGATTTTGGGTGATAGTTGTAGTTTTTAGAGTATTCACAGAAATTTATTGAGGAAATTTCATCCCAGGACCCTCATATACTTGCTATCATGAGAGTCCGGCTGACATTTTTATAAACAATCTGCGATAGTATATTTCACAATAAGAAAGGTTTTTCATACACAATAGCCTGATTGCGAGATTATTCAAGGGATTCTACTTCCTGGTTACAATACGCATCTTATCAAAAGTCATATCTTATTTTTGATACCAACTCACATCAACTATTCCATTCAGATTCTATTCTTGGAAGGGATACCATGAACAAGCCCCAATACTAGTATCGCAAAATGCGTGACCTCCGGCATATGAAGGAGTGAAGAAAGTATAAATAATACTAGAACTTCTCATGCAATCATCGATCGATTACACTTCCAAAATATCCCGATCAGATATACACACATTGCAAACATAATCACCCCAAATCGCGCAATAATCTCGACCGGGAGAGAATG
This sequence comes from Patescibacteria group bacterium, assembly GCA_049315825.1. Taxonomy (GTDB): domain Bacteria; phylum Patescibacteriota; class Gracilibacteria; order BD1-5; family UBA2023; genus JBMOJK01. The sequence goes on along the minus strand of JBMOJK010000007.1, from coordinate 53,405 downwards.
GAAATTTCAGACGAGTACGCGGTCATCGATGTATTGCTTCACGAGTGAGATACGCTCGGTATCGAGAAGATTCATGAGATGCTCTGCTGGAAATCCGACAAATAAAGCACCTGGATGACGAATAAATAAATCCCCCGCCTGAAACAAAAGTGCTCCACGAGTCGCGAGCGAGAGCATTTTTGCATTCAGAATTCCAAGCCCACCAATGATCTCCATCACAGAAATCCCTGCGATGAGCAATAATACCAAAACATACACTCGATTAAACGGCGTAGATCGCAACAAGAACCACAAAAGATATACAAATGCTATCAGCGCAAGCGAGATAGACCCCGAAGCAAAGATATTGAGGAGCACAAACAGCGACAAGATCAATACCCACACGAATCTCTGTCGCACAATAAATGGAAGCAGGAGTAGTGCGTAACCAGCCAACATATTAGGATTTCCAAGCGTTGAGAAAGCCCGATCGAGCGAGAATGTAGCATCGTACGATCCGATCGGGTCATATCCCAGCATTTGCGCAATCGTATATCCAGTAACTACAAAAAGTGACAATATAAGTGCATTCGAAACAAACATCAGAGCATTTCTTTCAAATCCGCGCAATATGGCAAACAGTCCCCACAAGACCCCTAAAAATAGCGTCCCAAAATAGAGTGGCTGAACTCCAATAAGTGCCGTCACGGACGGTTCTATCCAACACTGAATTGCGAGTATTATTCCCCATAACCCCAAAAAGAGCCCATCCAATCGAGATATTTTGACTCGTTTCTTCCAGAACAAAACAGCGAGCAACACATACACCACGATATAAATAACTGCCTTCTTGAGTCCCTCGTAGTCTCCAAAAAACGTGAAGCTCCACTCGATGCAGATCAGGTACAAAAGATGTGAAAATATGATCGGCAAAACGAAAAAAAGACCAGCAACACTGTATTGCATGATCTTTTCAAGAGACAATCAAAATACTCGAACGAGAGTTCACTCGGGTGATGTGTGGGGTATTTTGGACTTCATGATACGAAGGATTATCCCAGAAGTGCGGCTCGTGTCCCGGATTTGTAGTCCTCTACATTTGGCTGATCAAATGGATTCACCCCGAAGAGCGAACCCAGGTAGATAACTTCGAGCATCTTGAGTTGGAGTAGGTATCCGAGATCTTCCGTACTTCCTTCGCGAAGCGTGATCCAGAGTGGATTAATGTCGTTCTTTTCGAATGCACCACGAGTACCCGCAACGATTGCCGTACGAATTTCACCAAATGATCGACCACGAATCCCAGTCACGAGTTCTTGAGGGAAAACATCTTTCTGGAGCATGATTTCCTCGGGTTCGGTTGTTTCAACAACCACAAAAGTCTTATCAAACGGACCTCCAAAATAAAGCTGACCAACTGAATGAAGATCAGTAGAACCCACAGAAACCATCGGTGTAAGCCCTACACGCACCTCTTCCCCTTTTCGATTGAACTGTTTTCCGACTGATTCAGCGAGGAGCTGGCGATACCATTTCCCGACATTCTCGTATCCGAGCGCGAAGAAGAAATGATCCACAATATTGCGCCCCAGACTCCAACCTTCGAATATATTTACCGCCGCCATGAGCGCTGGTGCCGTGGACTCTGGTACCAGGTTTTCTTCGAGTGCCTTTGTGGCACCCTCTAAGAGCTCTGCAACATTTACCCCAGCAAAGAGCAGTGGAAAAATCCCGACATTGGAAAACACACTGTATCGACCACCCACCTGTGGTTCGTGTGAAAGTTCGTGAAATCCTTCTGCCTGAGCAAGCAGACTGAGTTTTGAACCTGTTTCAGTGATAGCTACCACTTTCGATGGATCGTAGGCATCGAGTGATCGAAGCAGGGTCGTGAGCGCCTCGAAGAGCGCAATCGTCTCGGTCGTCGAGCCGGATTTAGAGATTACAGCAGTTGCGATTGTCTGGCCTGCCTGGATATGTCGAGACAAGAGCTCAAATGTATCAGAAGTTGCAGCAGGATCGACTGTATCAAGGAAATATACTGGAGTATATCCAAGGCTATTTCGCATCTTTCCCTGCAGTGCATCAAGCACTGCAATCGTCCCAAGATTTGAACCTCCAATCCCGATCACTACGAGCACATCTACATCTTGGAAGTGTCACTCAAAAAGCTCAGTCGATTCATCGAGATACCGCTTTGTAGTCGGTAACATGAGTGATGCGTATTCACTTGCAAAGCCTTTTGTATCAAGCTCCTGGCGGATATGATGGACTTCTTGACTGAGTGTTTCGAGGCAGGCAGGGATGATTTTACCCGGGATACTATAGCGAAGTGTCATTGGATTCTTGTGATGAGTATCGTTCTTCCTTCCACGGATCAGCATGGTTATGGTAACCTCGCACCTCCCAAAATCCCCGCTCGTCTTCAGATGCAAATCGTATCCCTGTGACGTATTTACAGCTTTTCCAGTAGTACAAATGCGGGATTACCATACGTACAGGTCCTCCGTATTCAAGTGGAATTGGTGCACCATCAATCTCAGTCGCGACAAGTGCATCGTATGTCAGAAGCTCATCGAGCGAAACATTTGTTGTATACCCATCATTTTCAGATTCGAATATGACGTATTTTGCGTTCTGATTTGGATGAACGAGATTGATGATCTCGTAGAAATCCACTCAACTAAACTGCTGTCCGAGTCGTGACCAAGATGTGACACAGTGGATATCAAAAACCCGCTCTTCTACGCCAAGATTGGTTAATGCTTCCCAGTTGAGTGTTACTTCGTTGGCTACCTCACCATAGACACGAAGCTTCCATGTATCGCGCGGAGTTTCTTCGAGGTCACGCACGATTGGAGACATGGCCACCATCTTGGAAACCAATCTTTGCCCAGCAGGAAGATCACCCGAGGCAGGAGTTGACTGCCTGGTAACACCTTTACGTGCGAGAGCTTCTTTTGCTCTGATGAAGGCGTCGGAATTATCCATTATTTGAGAATAAGTGTAAGATCTGGAACTTCCGCAAGTGTGCGGATGAGTGAGCCGTAAAATCCAGCCTGTGTCGTATCTCTCGAAAGTTCTTCTTTGGATTTCACACTATTGAGCCAGATGATTTCTACATCATCACCAATATCAGTAAGGCAGTCATACACCGCATCAAGATTTCGACCAAAATAATCCGGAAATGCAAAAACACTCGTAATTTCATCATAGAATGTTTCAACACCGTTGAAATTATTGCCGTCAATCGTGTAACTTCGCATATGAGTTGTATGAAAATTGAGATAAAAGTATAGGCCTCTTGCCTGTAATGTCGAGAGAAATCACACGAAATTTACTGGACTTTAGAATCGTTTCGAGGAGTACAGATTTTCTCAGGAACGGGTCTGATATTCGGATCGAATTCGATTTGAATTTTATCACCTCCGAACTTTGGTGGAGTATCTACATATGCATCATAGAGTGCTACCACTCGAGAAAAAAGTTCCCTAAAATACACGAACGGTGCCTCAAAGAAACTGATCGATGAGGCGTTGTAAGCAATGGGCCTCTCACCGTATTCACGAGCCAAAAACAGTGCACGAGCATTATGAAATGGCTGTGAGATGATCGTGAAGCTTTCGAGACCAAACACCTCTCGCGCACGTATAACCGAATCGAGCGTTCGAACGCCTGCATAGTCGAGATACATTCGTTGCGACGGGATGCCCAGCTCCAGGAGTGATTCCTGGATCGCAATTGGTTCATTGTACGAAGCATTTCGGTTGTCTCAGCTGATGAGAACACAGTCGATTTTCCCTGCATCGTAGAGTTCTTTTACGGCCCACATACGTGAAACAAAGAAACTATTCTTCTCACCAGAATCAAGATATTTGGAGGTTCCTAGGATCAATCCAACTGGGTTTTTCGGGATTTCTTTTACGTCCGAGTATCGATACATCTTTGTACTCGAATCAATATATATCCCGAGTCAAATTGCAAACAGCAAAAAAAGCACACCCAACCCTGCCACCACTGTCCCCCATCTTCGCAACCGAGTTGCCCAAAAGAAATCCAACATATGTTGAGTATATGAGAAAAAAATATCTGCGGTAATTAAGATTACCGCAGATATAAAATTACTTCGTTACCGTCTTTCGCTTGCGAGTGAAGATACTACGAACAAACTTCCAAACCGCCTTAAACGGAAGTGCAAGAATTCGTCCAATAGAACGTCCTACGTGGTGATCTACCATGAATACTTCATAGAAGAGACCCTTTACCACGAAGAGTGTGAGGATAGTACATGCGATCAAACCGAAGATGATCGTAAATCCAAGTCCAGACCAGAACTTATCACGAAGTGCGATCGGAAGAATACCGAGTGCAGTCGTAAGCGTCGTGAGGATCATCGGCTCGAGACGGCTTGTACCCGCTTCGATGAGCGCCTTGAAACTCTTCATTCCCTTTCGAAGGTTGATATTGATCGCGTCGATCAGGATGATACCATGGTTTACTGCGATACCCGTGAACGAGATGAATCCGATACCAAACGGAAGCGAGAACTGATTATTTGTAAGCAGAAGTCCAACCATAACAAATGGAAGTGACATCACGACAGAATACAGAACGATAAATGGCTGAGCAAAGCTGTTAAACTGGAGAACCAGGATACCGAAGATTGCGATAACCGCGATGAAGAACGCTGAGAGGACCGCAACGATGAGGTCTTGATTTTCTGCATTTTCTCCACCAGTTACGTATGAGATACCGCTTGGAAACTTGTACGCCTTAGCAAAGTCTACGAATTTTGATTGTACTTCAGTAGCATTTACCCCTTCTTCTACGTCACTCGAAACCGAGATCGTGATGAGTCCAGCTTCTCGTTTAATAGAAGCAATCGCGTTCTTGAAGTTCGTATCTACGAGGTCTCCAATTCGGTACGATTTTGCACCAACTTTGAATGTATGTGCGAGTACTTCATCTGGTTTTACGGTGTCTGTAAAGTTTGAGTACTTAAGAACTACATCGAGGTCTTCTCCCCCATCTGGAACCGTTCCAACCGTGATTCCGTTCATGGTAGTCACGATTTCACCGATCACCTGCGCCGGAGTAAGTCCGAGTGTAGTAATAGTGTCCTTCTTAAGTGTAAATACGAACTGTCCTGGTGTTTCTCCAGAAGAATTCGCTACGTTTTTCACTCCTTCGTAGGTACGAATTTCGCGTTCGAAATCCTTTGCAGTTGATGCTAGAAGATCGAGTTTTGATGCATCATCTGCAACAAGCTTCACCGCAACCGCAGCTGCAGAAGGAGGCCCACCTTCTTGTACCTTTGAGGCGACTTCGAATCCCTGATTACGGATAACATCGAAATCCTTAAGAATCTTTGTATCAAATTTAAAGACGTCCATGAGTCCTTCGAAGGCTCGTTCTTCTTTCTTTTTGAGGTTTACATTGATCGTAATACCCGCATCTGTACTGTTTTTAACGTCATTAGTCGTGATCGTATAGAATTTCACTTCTTGGTATTTTCCAACGATATCAATGATCTGTGGAACGATGCGATCCACAGATGCAGCGCGTTCTCCGATCGCCCCCTTAACGGTGTACGATACAAATGCATTATCACTTCCTGGGAAGAGGTTAAATCCTACGTGTCCTGCAAGTGATTTTCCACCAATAATTGGGAAAAACGAAAGGACGAGCAAGAGTACAGGGATGAAAATCGAGACACGGCGTATAGTCGTATTTTCGAGAAATGAGCGAAGTACGTGCTTGTATTTTTCAGTGAGAAAATGAATCGCACGCAGACGAAGTGGACGAGTTGTTTCGTTGATTTCCGTCTTTCCTTGGCGCTCATATTCTAGAAGCGTACGTTCATCTTCATCCGCATATTCAAGAATTGTATCATCGTGGACAAATGTCTTAGATCGTCGCACAAATGCGAGATAGAGAGCGCTGTTCACCGTCATTGCAAGTGCAAGACCAGAAGCCAGTACTCCGAAGATCGTAATAGGAATATAAGCAAGGAACTTACCAAGAATACCTGGCAATACCATCATCGGGATGAAGGCTACGATCGTAACCATAACTCCGGCAGTGATTGGCACGCTGTATTCTTTGAGCGCGATCATGATCGCAGATCGTGGATCATGTCCGACACGCATCTTCGCAGAGGCAGCTTGAACGATTACGATGATCGTATCGACCGCAATACCGAACGAGAGGATGAATGAGAAGTTCGTAAGGAAGTTGAGGGAGTATCCACCCGCCTTCAAGAGAATAAATGTCGAGAAGAATGCGAGCGGAAGCGTGAGTGTTGCAAAGATTGAATCCTTAAATCCTACGAACAACCACATACATACAAATACAAGAAGTGTGGTAGTCACAGCTTCCTTTGCAAGCTCAGCGTAGTCGTCATTGATATTGTCTGCCAGGTCGTTTGAGTATGCAACCGCTACCCCCTTATATGCAGGAGTGTCCAGTTCCTTCTCGATCAGATCCTTGGTTGCCTTGCTTACATTAAATATATTCGCGCCGTCGTTCTTATTGACGATGATGTTTACATACTCTGTTGCCTTTTTTCCAGCAAACCCCAATCGCTCGATCGACTTACTTTTATACGATCTTTCAATATGAGCAATGTCTCAGAGTCGAACATTCTTTCCATTGGCAAGGGGGATTGGAATCTCAAGAAATTGAGCACCTCGATCATATTTTCCTTCGATACGGAAGTCGTAACTTCGCTCTCCGATAGCAAAGTTACCAATCGGTGCGTCCTTATGATATGAACGAACCACGCTTGCAATTCCATCAAGTGTAAGCCCCATAGAGCGAACCACTTGTTCATCAAAAACAATACGAACATCGTAGATATTAGTATTTCCGTAGTCGATTTTTTCTACACTTGGCGTGAGTGCGAGCTTATCCTTGAGCTCCTGTCCGAGGATGCGAAGTTTTTCAAGCGGAACGGATTCATCTGGAGAATACAACGACGCAGTATATACGCGGTTTGTATCAGATTTCACCTCGACAACACTTGGACTCTTAGCATCGGTAGGAAGCGTTACACGACCGATATCATTACGAACTTCAGAGATAAACGCTGAAGTATCTACGTCTGGCTGAAGTTCGATATTAATACTCGAAACTCCGAGACTTGAACTCGTCGTTACCTTTTTGATTCCTTTGATGTCTTTTATCTCTTTGTAGAGTTTTGTCGTTACGAGCGAGTCCATATCGACTGGATTGGTACCAGGATAGACTGTCGTAATAAGTACTATTCCGAACTTGATATTCGGAGACGATTCCTTTGGAATCGCAGAAAGTGAAACGAATCCCATGATCAAGATCGCAAGAGCGATGAGATAGGAAATTCGATATTTTCGAACCCAAAATCCGAGAAACCCAGTTTCGAGTTTCTCACGGATTTTAGAAATATTTTCTGGGATCGAATCAAGCATGTTCTTCATAGAAAAATGGCGGTTATGCTACTAATATCGGGAACTACTTGGTTTCTACTGCAGCATCCTTTTTCTTTGGCTCAAATTTACGAGCATCGAAGTTGGTAATATCTGACGTAACAATCTCAGTTTCTAGATCAATTGGCGTGAGGATTTCGATCGTTGAACCACTGATTCGCCCGAGTTTTACCGTCTTCGGAACAAATACACCTCCTGAGAATGTTTGGATTTCTCCTGTTTGCTCAGTAAGCACCTTTACCATCTTTGTAGGAAGGATTGGCATTGCAGAAGGAAGCTTGAGTGAGATCTTAGCGATACCTCCGATCAGTGCTGGACTCTGAGAAAGAGCTACACGCACGCTGTACTGAAGTGAGTCGCTTGCAACCTGAGACACACCCACCACTGTACCTGTATAACTTTTTTCTTCGTAGAGAACCGGAGATGTGGCACCAATCTTGAGCTGCCCAACCGTGTCAAAGTCTACATCAAATACAACTTCTGGATTCTTATTTGCAATCTCTACCATAGGAGTTCCTGCATTTACATCCTGACCAACCGATGCAATAACTTTCGTAACAGTTCCATCAATCGGAGCTAAAATAGAAAGCTTAGAAAGTTCCTCCTGTGCCTGCTGAAGGGAGAGTGCAGCATCTGTTTGTGTTACTTCAAGTTTGCGAAGTGTAATATCTTTATTTTTTACTGCATTGTCGTAGTTTGCCTGGGCATTATCTACTACATTCTTGTATGTTGAGAGTGTTTTCTCAATTTCGATCTTTGTACGGTCGAGTCCAAGATTTGCTTCGAATTCTCCTGTATTAAGTCCATTTTTCTGAACTTCAATCTGCTTTCGCTGTACTTCGAGCCCAGCGAGTGCTGATGACTCATTATTTCGATAGGTTGCAAGAAAACTTGCAGCTCCGTTTCGGAAATTTACATAGCCAGCTTCAAGGGAGGCAACTTCATTTTTATAGCCAGTGTATGTATTGATATACCCATCTACGCTCGACTGTGGGAATTCCGATGATGTGATTGAATTTTCAAGGTAACGAGTAACAACCGCAAGATATGCCTTTGAATCTTTATAGTACGAAGAAAGCTGATCAAGCTGTGCAATAAGATTTGTTTCATCTACATTTACAGTTGAATTTGCCTTGGCATCAAAATCAGATGCAATCCCAGCGATCTTGTAATACGCAAGTTCAAGATCTGGTCGAATACTGCTATTCCCCATTCCAAGATATTTACGCGCGAGTCAATTATCGGTTGGATAACGTGAAGTAATACCGAAAAGCTTATCTCCTTCGTAGGCAATCTTGTTGAGGTACTTTCGAAGATCACTTACAGAGAGCTGGTAGCTTGTATTGTAGTTGATGAGTGTTTGAGCGTTTGACTTCTTGAGATTGTCGTAGTCGAGCTCTGCCTTCGAGAGATTTGCCTTGAGTTGATCGATCGTTGTATTCGCATCTGATCCACTTGAGCCAAGATCACTCTTCGCAGCATCACGCTTTGCCTTCTCGAGACGCTTTGCAGCATCTTCTTGTGCATTGAGATAGTCGCTCTGCGCCTTAGTAAGTGCGAGTTTTGAGTCAGAAATCGCCTTGTCGAGGCTTAGTTTTGTACTCTCAGCTGCATTCTTAACAGTTGCGAGTCCATTTGTAGCCTGAGAAACTCTCAGGTCATAGTTTGCGGTTGTATCAGTAAGACTGACGAGGAGTTGTCCTTTTTTGATAACCGATCCTTCGTGTACAGAAATCGCTGCAACACGACCTACACCCTGAGATGCGAGCGAGATAGTAGAGCTTCCTACGAGACGACCAGTTTTTTCTACGGTGTAGTTCTTTGGGAATTCCTTGGTCTTCTGAGTCTCGATATAGAACGGCATTTTTGCTTCTTCGGTCTTTGCTGTATCAGCAGGAGCACCACACGAAACAAGCACAAAAGGAAGGAGGAGTGATCCGGCAATAAATTTTTTCATATGATATTTATTATTGAGTGATAGGAGCAGTTTTAGAAGCAGTCGCCATGCCTGCAGATTCGAGAGCCATATGTTTCACGGTATTCATCTCATCTCGCAAGTAATCCATGAATACTTCGAGATCACTCATCTTAATAAGTCAGATAGCGATACAATGCTTAGTGACAACACAAACCGAATCTCATGGATTGATGTTGAGCACCTTGCGAACTTCGCTTGGTATAACGATTTGCCCCTTGGATCAGACAGTAACACTTCCATAGAGTTTAATTCCTTCGTAGGCGTTTGGCCCACAATCATCTCAAGCTATTCACATAGTTAAAATATATTTAATTACTATGGTCAATAGTATATAAAGTATGAAAAGTATGTCAAAGGAAAATTAAAGTAGCGGTGAATGACCCGGCCTAGAAAATATATTTATTTACAAAGCTGACTCACTGCACATCTCTGAGCTGGGCACTGCGTTTGTCGACGAGGAAATAAATATATTTCTAGGTTGTATACTCACACTATTCCTGAAGATTTATCGAATCTCCCACAAAAAATTGACTCCAAAAAAACCCAACTATACTCCCCTCATCACCTCGGTGAGAAAAGGGGTCCAGATCATTCTGGATAGTGAACCAAACTCTGAAGGAAGAACATGGATTTAAGTAATTTACCAGGAATACGTGTTTCTGGAAACCGCTACGGTGGTGCAAGTCAGCGTACAGTTGATGGCGGTCGTGAATCAAAAGGGATAACAGAAATTAACTCTGGCCCGTCTCCGTTTGATCTCACTGGTACAGGCGGTCGTAAACCCGGTCGACACACTGTAGATCAAAAAGATAAGGAAAATGCCCATCTATATCAAAAAACAAATGCCAAGACACTTGCAGAGTCTGCAAAGCTATTAGCAGCATGTAATATGCTATCAAAATCCAAAAAAAAAAGCGCACCAGAAGAAAACCACGGACCAATAAATCCGCTGAAGCTGGTGCATAATTACACCAAAAAAGGCGTTTCGTTGAAACGCCTTTTTCATTGCTTTTGTGTACATTGCAATATACTCGCACCAATCTTTCGTCTATGTGAAATCTCATCTTCCTCGGGTCATACATTATCATTGCATTCCTGCTGACTTTTTTCCTGATCCCGCCGTTTATTCGGCTCCTTTGGAAATACAAACTTGGTAAGACTATTCGCCAAGAGGCACTCATGGGGAAGGCAACAGAATTTGCCAAGCTTCACCAAGAAAAAGCAGGCACCCCTACGATGGGTATGGCAATCGTATTTTTCTCGATATTCTTGCTCGTTGGATTATCTGTCATACTTCAGTTCTTTGCCCCAGAGATCAAAGAACACTTTGGCATTACCATCAAGTATTCACTCTGGAATCGTAATGAAACCTATCTTTCACTCTTTACACTCTTTGCAGTTGGAGCGATCGGACTCGTAGACGACTATATGAATATCCTTGGGATCGGCCGAACAAAGGGACTTTCAGCCCGAGTAAAAATGATCCTCCTTCTGCTTTTTGCAGGACTCTGAGCGTATTGGTTTTATGTAAAACTCGGCTACACACACGTGCAAGTTCCTCTGCTTGGAAACCTCGATCTTGGACTCTTCTACATCCCGATATTCATGCTCATCATCGTCTCGATGGCAAATGCAGTGAATATCACCGATGGGCTTGATGGGCTCGCAGGTGGGATTCTACTCTTCAACTATGGAGTCTACGCATTCATTTGCTACAACCGTGGTCTGATGATCCTCGCAGCGCTCTGTATGATCATTGTCGGAGGACTGATTGCTTTCCTTTGGTTCAATATAAAGCCTGCCAAGTTCTACATGTGAGATGTAGGAGCCTTGGCGTTGTGAGCCAATCTTGCAATCATTGCAATGATGACAAATACACTCATTGTACTCGTCATTATATCTGGCATCTATATCGTAGAAATCCTTTCTGTTATTATTCAACTTGCTTCAAAAAAGCTGCGATGAGGGAAAAAAATTTTTCGAATTGCTCCATTTCACCACCATTTAGAAGCAATAGGCTGGTGAGAAGAAACGGTAGTTATGAGATTCTGGCTCATTGGCATGATACTTTCTGCAGTCGGATTAATCGTCAGCCTCCTTATTCAACACTAATATAAGTCAGAGAAATGAGCCCTATTCAATTTATGAATAGGGCTCATTTTTTGACACCAGAAAAAATGTGCCGTAAGCTTGTAACATAACTTCAACCTATCTATGTCAGCAGAAAAACGAGAAAAAGAGAATCTAAAATCTCAAGTTGCAACTCCAGAAAAAAAAGAAGGCCTATCTCTTTTTGGAGTAAATAAGTATGAGATCCAAAATCTCAACGACATCAATTCTGAAATTGAAAAAAACGGCAGTACAAAAGCTCTTAAGAGAATTACTGATGAGCGTCTAAGTGCCGCAAAGAACGCCGTAAACAATGAGTTAGAAAACTATCTCAATGGCTACTGAGATCCTGCCCAAAAAATAAATCGCTCCCAACTAGAAAAAGCCTACGCACAAGCAAAGGAAAATAGTTCTGATTCCGCTCATTTAAACGAGCACCTCGGATTTGTTCTTCTTACATTCCTTGAAAACTACGATAGACTCAGTGCATCTATTCGGGCTCAACGAACACGTGAATCACTCAAAGTAAAACAAGCAGCAACAATAAGCCTGGATGAGCTACGCTCAAAGTTACCAAGTTTGGATTTGAAGGTGATTCAAAATCTCGGAACTGAAAATACTAGCACACACAGCACTCCTAACGAGGAAGAAGAGGAAATTATTACCCCTGAATCTCCCAAAATCAAGAAGGATAAGAAACAAAAGGTATCAACAGAGTATCATGGTCTCTCGCCTGAGCAAAAAACAGAAATAACTAACAAATACCTTACCACAGAAACCATAGAAAAGATTCAGGACTCTCGGACAAAGCAACTTGCCGAAGCAGTCTTACAGGCTTCATCTAGTAAAGAAAAGGTAGTGCACACAATGAAGCTTCAGCATCATATTGGAGCAAAAGCAGACGGTGCATTCTGAAAGAATAGCCTAGAGGCTCTCCTGCACTCCTCAAACACAAGAATAATTGAGAAAAAGAAAAAACCTGAGATACGTCCTGTAGACCTTGATAAGGAAAAGCAGAATATAAAAACAACGGTTGATTCCATACCGACTGAATCACTGCTTCAAAGTTACAAGAACATTAAAGATAGTCTAAACGATCCACTTCAAACTCGGGATGGTGCAACGCTTAAGGCATACGAACTTGCGCTCATTGCAGAAAGAGCAAAGGCAAATAAGTTATCACTCCCCACTGAAGAGACACATCCTATGGATGCCACAAAAGATGATAAAAGCACGGTAGCCGCAGCAAAAAACACAACAAAAAACAATGAGAATTCACTTAAGACATTTGATTTGTTTGTGAGTAAGCCAAAAAATGGGGATTCATTTGTTACTTCCGATGGCATTACCTTTAAGTATGAAGATGGAAATCATCTCTATTCACACAAAAATGGATTTGCTATTGTTACAGAAAAGTCCGTACTTACCGCTTTCCAGAGCCTACCGAGTGCCCAGTTTCTCGCCAAAGCTATTATCGAAGAAAAGCGACAGAAGACATCAAAGCTATAATAAAAAGGCTCTCACGAGCCTTTTTATTATCCTTCAATCATCGTTTCGAATTCTTCGAGTGAGAGTATTTTTACTCCGAGTTCTTTTGCTTTATCAAGCTTTGAGCCAGCATCTACCCCAACGATGAGATAAGTGAGTTTTGCAGAGACGCTCGAACGTACCTCCCCACCCTGTGCCTCGATGATCTCATGGATCTCATCTCGGGATTTGGATGCAAATGATCCCGTTACACAAAACGACATACCAGAAAGTGTCCCGCCTGCCGCAGCAACGACTGGGATTGCCGGCTGAACTTCAGCAAGCAATCGCTCCAGCATCTCATGATTGTCCGCGATAAAGTCGATCACTTCTTCTGCACCGACTGGACCAATGTCCTTGATCGCGAGAAGTTCCTCATAAGTAAGTGAATCAAGTGTCTGAAGCAGGTTAAGCTCTTCGGTCTTTTTCCCGGCGATATGAGCCGAGAGGAGTTTCGCAGTCTTGCGTCCAACTTCTGGGATACACAGTGCGAGTAAGAATCTTGCAAGTTCCATCTTGCGACTTCCTTCGATTGCCTCAAGAATATTGTCTGTTTTCTTCTCTTCGAATCCTTCCATCGACAAGATTGCGTCTCGATAGCCATGCAGACGATAGATCGACACAAAATCTGTCAAAAAACCTCGTTCGATGAAAAGATCAATAATCTTCTCACCCAGTCCGTCGATATTTGCAGCATGTTTGCTTACAAAAGCCTTGAGCCCACCGGAAGTTTGCGCCGGACAGGTTGCACTGTTGGGGCAATAGTGCGCCACCTTTCACTCATCTTTCACAACCGCTGTACCACAGCTTGGACAGAATTCAGGCGGCGCGATGATTATCTCACTCCCGTTTCGAGCTGTTGCGATAGATGAGACCACTTCTGGGATTACTTCCCCGGCTCGCACGATGAATACATGATCCCCGATTCGTACATCTTTCCGATCTGTTTCTTCATAATTATGAAGCGTTGCACGACGCACGATAACACCGCCGACATTGACCGCCTCTAAGTGTGCAACCGGAGTAATTGCACCGGTACGACCTACAGAATGCTCCACGAATATTACCTTCGTTTGCACAGCATCCTGCGGAAACTTATACGCGATCGCCGATCTTGGATGGTGCTCAGTTGTCCCGAGCTCTCGCCAGATCGCAAGTTCATCGAACTTGATCACGAGCCCATCGATATCAAACCCGAACTCGAGTTGTGATTTTGTAAGTCCTGCCACATGCTCTGCAAGCGCTTCAATAGATTCGAAATACTCAAAATACGGCGAAATCGAAAATCCCCAGTCAGCGAGCTGCCGAATATATGCTCGATACTGATCAATCCCGAAACTCTCATCCCGCTCAAAATACGGAACCGAGTATGCAAAAAACTGCAGTCCTCGTGATCGAGTAATCATAGGATCGAGTTGTCTGAGACTTCCAGAGGCTGCGTTACGAGGATTCGCAAAAAGCTTTTCACCATTTGCTGCACGATCCTTGTTTACGCGCTCAAATGCGCTATGTGGCATAACCACTTCACCACGAATTTCGATCTCACCTTCATAGGAGATGAATTTCGGAATATTGCTGATCTCAAGGGCATTGAGCGTGACATCCTCTCCTTCTACTCCATTGCCCCGAGTAAGGGCACGAGTGAGCTTGCCACCACGGTACAAGATCGAGATTCCAAGTCCATCGAACTTAAGCTCCGAACATGACGGAAGCGCGTAGTCCCGCCCCAGGATATTTCGAGCTCGCTTTCCAAAATCGAGAATATCTTCCGTATTGTAGGTATTATCGAGAGAGATCATCGCAGAGAGGTGCTTCCCTTTTTCAAACTGTCGCGACAGCAATACATCGATCCGACTCGTTGGCGAAGCAGGGTCATACAATCCTAACTCACGCTCACGCTTTTCGAGCAACTTAAAAAGTCCGTCATATTGTCCATCATCGACCAATGGATCAGAGTGGAGGTAATAGAGCTCATTGTGCTTGCGGATGATGTTACGCAATTCCTCGATATTATGAGGAGTGACGGCTGTTTTCCCCGAGAGAAAATCAAGGGAATCTTGGAGGAGAGTATCGTGTTGCATGCTATGAATAGTACGAAAAAGTCACAAAAAGACCACAAAAGATTTGAGAAGTACATTTTGCCTTTATACTGCCCCGCAATGAAGAAAATCATCCTATTTCTCGTCACAATTTGCTCGTTCTCACTCGGGGCGTATTTTTTGGGTGTAAGCCTCGCGAGTAATACAAAACCCGCTGAAGCAAAACCCAATCCAGTTCTCGAATCTCTCGAACAAAAAGTCTCTGAAAATCCAGATAATATCCTTGAGATTATCGCAGAAACCAAAAAACTCATCAATACTGGAGGAAATGAGTTCGAACTTGCCCGTGCACGGATCAAACTCGACCGCGCCGTCACTGCATTTTACAAATCTCATCTGCGAACAATCGCCGAAAAGCTTTTCATCAAAAATGGAGCCGACACCTTCAAAAAAGCCTACGACACAGTTACCGCAAATGAACTCAAGGCAGAGCCTTCCCCACGGTATCGCACCATCGTCGAAGCTCGCATGCTCAGCGGCGCAACGATCGATCCAGCATCTGATGAATTCAAGTCTTACGTCTACATCGCTGGGAAATCCAAAGATCTTCCAAATATCGCAACAGGAGCGATCTCAAAAGATTCTATGCGAATCATGGCCGCAGCAGAGAAAGGAATCACTACAAATACAGGTGTAATCCTCCCATCCACAGAACTCAAAGGAGTCTTCGGAAATATCGGACTCAAACCTTGGAGTGACGCAGACCTACGAACCATGCGTAAATCCATCCTGATGGAATGACTCGGTATTGATACTAAATACACTCGGGCATACGTCACAGCGAGTATCGATTTCAAGGGACGAAAAACAGACCGCCTCTACCTCAAGGACACACTCAAACACACCAAGCAAGCACAAAACCTTTCGTGTGAAGCAAACTCGATGGCAGATCTCTTCAATTACTACCGAGAGAAATCAGGAGCAAAAAGAACTACAGAAGCTGACGTATTTGCCCTACTCCCCAAAGATGAGTCCCTTCCCGATCTCATCCAAGAAAACGGTAAATCTGTCCGACTCTGGAGTGATCCAGATAAGGTCTTCGTTGGGAAAGTACGAGGCGTACAGAGCATTAATATCAATAAACTCACCGGATACGGGATTCATCCAAAAGGCGCACTCCCCGTAATCAATCAAGAACTTGCAACATACAACCGAGTTGCGACCATTGATAAATTTAGTGCATTCAACATCCTCTGGAGCCTCTACTCCGGCGAACCTGTACTCTTCTGGTATGTTCTCTCTGATGATCCGAAACACGGATTCAATAAAATAGACTGGCGTACTCCTGCTGGTGAGATAAAAACAGGCTATATCGGCGAACACACTGGTATCATTGTCGGTGCAGAACTCTCCAAGAACGGTGACCTTCTCAAAGTCGGCTACTACGAGTGAACCACTACCAATGTCATCTGGGAATCCTACGAATCCCTCGAACGCAAAGCCTCATACTTCGACGGAGCCATCTATCCAACAAAAATAAAACAGTAACGGAAGTTACTGTTTTATTTTTAGCAGACATAGGATTTACGTATAAAAAATCTATCGCATATCTTTACAAATATACAAAAAACCAGTAATGCAGTATTACTGGTTTAGCTTGCAAGATTTACAAAAGTTGTAGATACTGCTTCTTTGTGATCACTTGTGCTGTGCACCTTGAAGTTTTCAAAGTAAACATTCATGTACTTCTGGAAGTTATCAACGAGGTTCTTCACGTCAGGCGGAAGCACTTCAAACTCTGCAGCTGAAAGTCAGATAATACTTCTAAACTTCGATGCGTTAGCAAAGTCACCATACTGAGTAACTCAACCTGTTTTTGCATGAATCATCTCATGGACTCTGCTGAGAAATTCCCTTCGATGAATCTTGTTTATTGTTCCGTTTACTAGCTTGGCCTTTTGAATAAAGGCATTGATTTGTGCCTGAGTTTTTTCACTAGAATTTGGGATTTTACTCTGAAATTCTTTAATTTTTCCGGAGATATACTTGTTGTAATAGCCTTTCTTTGATGAAAGCTCGCTAAAGAATATGCTCGCAAGTTCTTCTGCGCCGCTAAACCGAATCCCTTCGATATGTGCAAGGGACATTTCTTCGTTTACCTTGGCTGAGTCTTCGAGTGCAGTACTATGAATCACACTGAGCACATCTGTATATGCTTCATTTCCAGCCGCAGTCATGAATTGCGTAGGAAGGTTCTTGATAGCTGCTTCTGCAGATGTGTAGTGAAACTGTACAGCATTCTCTCCCATCGGAACTGCAAGTCGAGGTTTTTGAACTGTATTTTGCTCAACCTTATCACGAGCCTGAAATCACTGCCTGCTGAAGATAGAGACTACATTAGCACTCGTACCATCAGTTAACTTGTTACTATCAGTTAACTTGTTACTATCAGTTCATTTTTCAACACCCCCAAAGGTCTGAGCTGAGTTCTTGGCTTCAGGGGGATCTTTCTTGGGAGCGGGGAAAGATAGTACATTTTTCATATGAAACTATGATCTCAATTTCACCAAAAAAGTCAAACCCAGCAACAATATTTGCTTGCCAAAATCACTATACGTTACACTCTTTGACAAAATAGTATTTCTGACTACAAGTTTATTGATTATATACTGCAAAACAGGGTATATAATTGTTGTTGGCTAAAAGGTTGGGTTCCTTGAGTCTGCAGCTCGAATATAAACCCAATATAAGGAGGCTACATGCTTCGCTTAGTAGATAAAACAGGCCCCCCTCCGGGGTCTGCCAGCGCTCAAGCAATAGATGATTTGAGTGGCGTGATCGGGGATTACGTTGCAAGAAGCCTGTTTCATACAGGAATCGAGCATCGTTTGCCCGAAAATGTAACAAAAAATCGTACTGTTGTGAACATGCGTCTTGGTTTGCCGGAAGACAGTGCCTATGAATTACGCAAGCAGTTTATAATAAATGTAAATCTGCGTGCCAATTACTCGACTATTGGAAACTTCTATGTAAACGCCACTGTCCCAGGGGTGCTTACAGACGAAGAGGCCTTTGCTTCAATCATTGTTCAACTTTTGAAGAGTGATCGGGGCTACTGTCAGGCACTGGCAGATGAAATGAACAATCAGAGTGCTGATGAGGCATTTCTGGTTGAATCCCTTTCATCATTGCACTGCGGAAAATTTGAGTACTATATCGGCGCTATAACAATCGCCGATATACACAAAGCAGCGTAAGTGTAATGACCAGCACCACTCTCCCCCAATTCATCGGGGGAGTTTTTTTATACAAAATTTCTAACCGAAGATTCTTCGGGTATACTTCCAGCATGCAGAGATTTTATACTGAGGGGAAGCTCACAGATGAGCTCATTATTCGTGATGCGGATATGCATCATCAGATTTCGCGGGTACTGCGTATGCAGAAGGGTGATGTGTGTATTTTTTTTGCGGGAAATTTTGTAGATGAGGTGTACGAGATTATGGATATTTCGAAGTCACAGATCATACTCAAGCGCGTAGATTCCATCCAGAAATCCAGGGATACGAGTACGCGCGTTGTGCTTTGTCAGTCACTCCCCAATAAGATCGAAAAGCTCGAATACATCATCCAGAAATGTGTGGAAGTAGGAGTGGACGAATTTGTATTTTTCCCGTCTGAACGCTCACAGCCACTTGCACTGCTTGAAAAGAAAAAACCAAGACTGCTCGATATCGCAAAAGAGGCGGTAGAACAGTGTGGATGAGACGTACTACCAGTGATCACATTTGTGAAAAATATCCCAGAGATCGATCTACCAGGATTCGTCACAGATACCAAAGAAGCACCCGCTTTTGCGAACTTCGTAGGTGACACTCTGCGTGAATGCACGATTTTTATCGGTCCGGAAGGCGGTTGGTCAGATGTAGAACGGACGTATTTTAGAGAGAAAAACATCACATCCATCAGCCTCGGTTCTCGTGTACTACGCACGGAGACTGCGGGAGTCTGTGCTGCTTTTCTTGCGAAAAATATCCAAAAGTAGACAAATCTCCGTATACTCTTCTCGTGAAAAATACAGAAACAGGAATATTCAAACAAGCAAACGGGAACTTCGGTTTCATCGATCTAGAAGATGGAACGAGTATTTTTGTGCATGGTTCGAAGTCTCGCGGCGCGTTTGATGGGGATGAAGTAACATTCCATAGACTTCCCTCTGGCTATGATCGACAAGAGGCGCGAATCGTGCGCATCGATAAGCGATCCACTACACCGAAGTTCGGTATTTTTACGTATTCGAAGAAGATTCCGATCATCAAGCTTTTCTCGCCAGAAGGCAAGATCGTAATCATCTCTGAAAATCGTATCCCCTTCCCTCAGCCTGGGACGACCGTTGGAGTCGAGATTGCAGGATCTGGAGTGCAGACTTTTGCGATCCTGACTAGCGTCATTGGTCGTGAGACAGATTTCGAGTTTGAAGAAAATCTCCTCATCGCGAGCACCGGAGTTCCACAGAACTTCACCCACCGAGTCGAACAAGAAGCACGATCACTCAAAACAGGAAAAATCGGCCCTCATCGCAAAGACCTCCGCGGTCGTACGATCATCACGATCGATGGAGCTGATGCAAAAGACCTCGACGATGCCATCGAAGTCGTGCCAACCAAAGAAGGATATATCCTGAGTGTCCATATCGCCGATGTAGCCGAATACGTCACAGAAGGCACCTCTCTCGATAGAGAAGCACTCAGGCGTGGGACGAGTATCTATCTCGCGGACCGCGTGATACCGATGCTCCCCAAAGAGCTCTCCAACGAACTCTGTTCCCTCCATCCAGGCTCCGCGAAATTCTGCCTCTCAGTCGACATGCACATCGACTCACAGGGACAAGTACTCAGTACACACCTCTACGAAAGCCTCATCCAGACCGCGCACCGCGGGACCTACGAAGAAGTCCAACAGGCCTACGATACTGGAAAATCTGACACCCTCTCAGATACTGTACTCGCCATGCTTTCTCATGCATGGAAGCTCAAACATATCCTCGACAAACGTCGATTTGGAGAATGAAAAATCCAATTCCCTTCCCGCGAAACCAAACTCATACTCGAGAACGGAAAGGTTGTGAAAATCCTCCCTCGTGAACACCTCGAATCTCATGACCTCATCGAAGCATTCATGGTGATCGCAAACGAAGAAGTAGCCAAGTGGAGTATCGCGAAGCGAGTTCCGTTCTTGTATCGCGTGCACGATCAGCCAACCGACGAGGGTGTTAAGCGACTCAAAGATACCTTTGATGCCTTTGGAGTCCCGTTCGATCTCGAACATCCACGCAAGATTAAGCCAAAAGATATCCAGCTCGCGGTTGCAGCGATCCGACTGCGAGATCCAGAAGGATACTCGACCAAGCCCCTTCTCACCGCGATGAGCAAAGCACTCTACAGTGAGAAATGTCTCGGTCACTTCGGACTTGCACTTCGGGCGTACAGTCATTTCACCTCGCCGATCCGTCGCTATCCGGACCTCCAGATCCACCGACTTATCAAGCACGAGCTCCACAAAGACCTCAACCAAGCCGAGCGAGCACGTTTTGCAAACCATATGCCGAAAGTTGCGCGCATCACTTCCACACTCGAGCGACGAGCTGAGCGACTCGAATACGACTTTCGAGACCTCAAAATCTGCCAATACCTCACCCCATTCATCGGACAAACATTCTCAGGGGTTGTATCAACTGTTTTGGAGAATGGATATTTTGTAGAATTCATGCCAAGTATCGAGGGATTTTGCGCCATATCAAAATACACGAAGCGTATCAAAATCGATGTAGGAGCGAAAATCACAGTTCGACTCGAATCCGTCGACATCCGCATGCGTCGCGTAGATCTCATCAATATGGAAGTGTAACCTGTGAAAATCAGACATAAAAAAATCGGCTAATTTGGCCGATTTTTCTTGTTCACACTCCCATCTTTGTAGGTGTGAAAGTTTTTATTTTTAGCAACCCATGTTCAAAATAATTATGGAGACGAAACGTGTTCGCGAGTTATATTAAACATAATCTTAGACACTAAGTCAAATTTACTCGCTCAAGTAGTTTTGATTCCTATGAAATCGGGATAAGATGCGCCCATGAATAGCGTTCCTCCTTCGTTGCACTTAGAGCAAAATAGTCAGTCAGAGACTACAAAGTACACAGAATACTACACGCCAGAGCGAATTGTAGAGATATTTTCAAATTCTCGCCATACTCATCCTGAATTTATTGCAGCATTTGCACAGGTAGAACAAGAGGCATTTACTACAGAAAACCTTCTTCCCTTTCGCGAAAAATATCCCGAAATAAATGAGAAGGCAGATCGGAACTTGCTTGCATATTTTGACACTGAAACCGATCTTTCACGAGCACATTTTTCACAACAAACACGTGACTTTATTGCCTTTCGTGCCTGGGTTATTGGAAGTCCTGATGGAAGATTACTCACTAAAGACGAAAACGGTGTGTTTGCCTTCGAGTCATTCCTGGATGCTATTTTTGCTGACTGGCCAATTAGTACGCTCGACAACAGAGAAATCATGGTTCTCAAAATGCGTCGCGTTTTTTCACTTTTGATAAATTTCATAGAAACGAAACTGCCGGATCGATTTATGAAAGATGAGATTTGAGAAATTTACACGACTGCACTCACTAAGATTGAATCACTTAATAAAAAGTATTTTTCAGTCAACAAACATGAAATCGGAATGGTTGCCGCTGAGATTATTTGCGCTAATTTCAAGAATAATTATCAGGCATATCTTTACCCATGGACAAAGAATGGCTGGCATGAGCAAATTACAAACTGCGAAACACTTATAGAACTTCAAAACAAATACCTCAATCTCGTCTCTTCTCCTCTCGTCGGAAAACTCAAACAGGCTGAAATCAATCAGAAAATTGAGCGATTTGCCATGCTGCAGCGCATGACATGTGACTTTCGTTATAGTGCAAGTGTTCTACGATGCAAGAAAACAGGACAAGAGGATTGTCTCAATGCGACAAAAACCATGGTTGGAATTTTCCATGAGGTATACTGAAAACGAATGAGATGGGATACAATTGCACCAAATGAAAGTGAGTTATTCGAGGCAATGGATGCAACAAATGCTGCCGAGAAAATTGAAACCCTCGAAAACCATCTTGTAGGCTATAATCCACACTACTTTAGCTTTCATACGCCCGGCATAACTGAACCAGAAAGCGCCTATGAATCATCAATTGATGCAGCAAATCAGGCAGAACTCAATATAGTATCAGACTTACTTGAGCTACTTCCTACTCAATTTACATCAAAATGAAATCTGATCATCCTCCTCAGGAATCTTCTTGGTAACACCCAAAAAGAATTTGATTATCCCCAGATGGATAATCATCAAGCTTATATTCTGCGCATGATTGAGGAAATTCTTGCGCGCCTTGAAAAAGCAAACGAAGAATTCTTAATTGAAAACGAAGATCAATTTTCTCAGCTTGAACGATATCTTGACGGAGTACCTCATCACCCCATCCATCTTGGTCTCGTTGGAAACATCAATATACGCCTTGCCAACCTCTATACCCTCACACACCGACAGAGCTCAATATATATAGGCAGCAAAGCAGAGACATTCTTTGTTAAATGACTCAAGCTTCATAATACAGAATCAATCGAAAGCGAGAAATGCACAGCGCTCATCGAAATGGGCAGCATCTTTCTTGAGTCATACCACGAAAGTTGGGCAACTAGACGAAAGGGGCGTCCCTATAAAATCAGCATCCGGCCTACCAATAGTCGAAAAAAAGAAACGTACTGGAGGGCTTACGCTGGATTTGATCTTGTGCTGGATTCAGCAGAGTTTGTAAACTACGACAATGCAATCAGGACTCAAGTAAACGATGATATTTATCGCATCGTACGGGATTTTCGAGCAGACGGAAAACTTGAACACCAACACGTACACAGTTTTCTCAATGAGATTGCTGGGGTTATTTTTCGTGCTTATGATGGAATGTTTAATGTATCCATTCGAGAAAAGAGGTTTTTTGGGTGCAAGCTAGGAGATTCGCTTCAATCTGATCTTATTGATATTGGGTTTGGGTACTTTATGCGCATCGAATATCCAATCGAAAGCAAGACCATGATCGAGCGTGGTCTTACACTCGAAAAAGATGGGGTATCTATTCATCATGGAGAACTCAATAAAATCGTCACTGAAATTGCAGTAAGTCAGCTCGCATATTTTATTCAACAGGCCACTCCACCAGAACACATCGGGAAGCTGATCCCTGTTGAAAAATACAAAAAACTCGAGTCAAAAAATGAATTAGACTACGTAGATATTAATAAATATGCAATGCTACGCCGTCTCATATTAGACTGAGGAGATGAGCTAGAAATTGTGGTAGTGCACCAAAAAAAGTTCCTACATGACAAGTGTGTAGGCTCAGAACTTTTGACACGCTTTAATTACGGAAATATCCAGTTTTCAACCGCAGAAGTATTTGCATACTTGGATGTTTTTGGCATCTACAGTGAATTCTCCAAAAAAATCCTCAGACTACATTTCCAGGCTGCTAGAAAACTTGGCACCCCTGTATCCATGAACATACGAGGCGATCAGTTTGCTCAGAAAGATTTTGTAGATTTCACCCGAGAGCAGATTGCACTTTCCGGGGTGGATCCAGATAGACTTACTTTTGAAATTCTCGAAACACAAGTACTTGATCTTACGATTCATGGTGATAGCAATTCACCAACAATCGAAAATATGCGAGCTCTCAAGAGCCTTGGAATGCACTTCGCAGTTGATGACTTTGGCTCAGGAAGCAACAATGCCCCTTTTGTAGCCGAACTTCAATCACTCAACCTTTTCTGATGTGGCGATGAGATTAAATTTGATGCGGTATACAAGATAAATCTCGAAGAGCTCAATACCATAATGACAAGCTGGCAATGAGAGGAGATCAGAGACATAGCACAGCTCAGACATGCTATTTCAGTAAGTCAGACTATCAACAATAATACAGCTGGATTCTTCAATCACATTGCATCATGGATATGAAAGGGGGGTAAGTGTACAATCGAGCAGATCGAACCACATGAAACACACCTTCTTAAAGTGATTGATATCCTCGATCTCACAGTGCAAGGTTACTGCTATCATAGACCAGAGAAGATTGATCTAAAGCCTGTAAAACCAAAAACCGCCGCAGATATTAGAAAACTAACGACGGTTCAGACAATTAAGACGCTCAAAGCCCCTGGGGCTGCAGCCTAGCTTATTTCTCGATTTGCTCAAGATCAATCCCTGCAAAGAGTGTTTCATAGACGAGCTTTTCTCGCGTAATTTTTCCAAATTTCCCAGCATTTGGATCTTTTTCGTCTTTGACGAGTTTATGATCCATCTGAAATTTTGCGATTGCATTGACTGTATATTCTCCGAAGATTCCGGTAGATGGTCGATCAAAGTACCCTAGTCCGATCAATACCTCTTGGAGAAGTCGGATATCTTTCGAAGACTCCCCTACTTTTGGCATATCTACGGCTTCAAATTTCTGGCGTACTTTTGCTTCCTCGGCTGCAAATGCTGCGAGTTTGATATCAAGCTCATCCTTTTCTTCTTTCTGTATTGGAGCTACTGTTGGCTGTGTCTTTGATGCCGAAGGAATTGCACTATCGATCTTGATGCCCGAAAAATCAAATGCTACGACTGCAGGCGCATCATCTTCGTATACTCGAGCACGGACTGTTCGTTTACCCCACTTCAGTGCGCGGCGAAGGCCGGCCTCACCAGACCCCATCCATATATCCACACGATCGTGCACATATCCACGCTGTCCAGCTGGGACGATTGCCCCACCTCGATCTTCTACTGAGCCCACCCCGAGTCCTTCGATCCAGATCTTCGTTCCAAATCCATAGGTCTTTGGAGCTGCAATCATACCGATAAAGACTTCTTTCCCGCTCGCACCATTTGTCCCATTTCCATTGAGACGAAGGTCGCCCTCATAGCTCCCTCGCAGGTAAAATGACTGGTTTGGAAGTGGTGAGTAATACGCCGTAGCTACAAGTTGTACCTCAGTATATGCTGACTCTTGTGTCGCTGCCTGTACAGGGGTTATGAGCGACTGAAATCCTGTTGTAATAAGCAATAATACGCTCGTGATAATTTTGGTTTTTGTTGTGTTCATGTATTTCATGCTATCACAGTCGTTTTCTACGGGCGAAAAATGAGATTGACATGCATGAAATTTTCCGAGTAACAATACATTCTCGCCCGATAAAATTGCGATGATTTTCCCTTGAGATTTCCGCATCCCTCCATATACTCATTTGCGTTACGAGAATTTGGCCAGCACAAATTCTTTTTTGTTACTTTTTCCCCTATGATCGACCTTAAGAAAATCGAAGCTGCGATCAATCAGATCGCTACAGAGAAGAAAATCCCACGAGAAAAGCTCCTCGAGATTATTGAAGCAGCCATCAAGACTGCCTACAAGAAAGACTTCGGAAGCAAGGATTCTAACGTGAACGTGAAGTTCGACGTAGAAGCTGGAACTATGGAAATCACTCTTGAAAAGACAATCGTTGAGGTGGTTGAAGACCCAGAGACACAGATGTCACTTGCTGATCTCGGT
The DNA here is from genome assembly GCA_049315825.1 of Patescibacteria group bacterium. Classification (GTDB taxonomy): domain Bacteria; phylum Patescibacteriota; class Gracilibacteria; order BD1-5; family UBA2023; genus JBMOJK01. Next base: position 27,653 of record JBMOJK010000007.1, on the reverse strand, counting down.
GAAGACGCTGAGGGATTCTCTATTGGAGACACTCTCGAGATCGATGTAACAGAAGAGGTGATGAGCAGTGAAGGATTCGGACGAATCGCCTCCCAGGCAGCACGCCAGGTCATCGTTCAGAAAATCCAAGAAACAGAAAAGGAGAAGATTTTCAATCTCTTCAAGGATAAGGAAGGTGAACTCGTAAATCTCCGAGTAGAACTCGTTGAAAAGAACCGTGTCGTATTCGACTACAACGGAAACCAGGTTATCCTCCCAAAATCCGAACAGGTTTCAAAGGATCACTACGCTCCAGGGCAGCGCATGTACCTCTATGTTGGAAAGGTAGAAGAAGATACTCTTACTGGTCCACGCGTTACTCTTACTCGTAAGGACAAGGAAATCGTCGCAAAGCTTTTCGAGATGAATGTCCCAGAGCTCGAAGACGGTACAGTCGAGATCGTATCTCTCACTCGTATCCCAGGTGTGAAGACGAAGCTCATCGTCGCTACAGAATACGACGAAGTTGACCCGGCAGGTTCGCTCATCGGGCCAAAGGGCATCCGTGTTAAGGCGGTCGTTGACGAACTCTTCGGAGAAAAGGTTGATATCATCAACTATACACCAGATATGCGAGACCTCGCGAAGGCTTCTCTCGTTCCAGGTGAAGTCGTAAGCGTAACAGTCAACGAAGAGTCTCGTGTGATCACTGCAGTAGTTACCTCAGAAGAAAAGCCAAAGGTACTCGGAAAGGGTGGTGTAAACATCAATCTTGCATCTGAGCTTCTTGGTTACAAAATCATCCTCGAAACCATCGAAACTCCAGCAGTTGCTGAAGCACCTGCAACAGAAGCTGCAGAATAGTTTTCAAATACTGCGTCATATCTACATAATCCCTCCTCTCATGTCGAATGATAAAGTCGCCGTCAAACTCCTTACTCGCCTCGCGGGTATTGGAAAGGAAGGAGAAATCGTCTCAGTAAGTCGATCACAGGCTCGCAATTTCCTCATCCCGAAGAAATTCGCGATCGAAGTGAGTGATCAATTCATCCAAGACGAAAAAGAACGTCAAAAGAAACAACAAGACAATCGCCGTCACAACATCGAACAGCGACACAAGATTGCCGAGCAACTCCATGGAAAGACCTTAGCCTTTGTGCTTCGCGGAAGCGGAGACAAGGTCTTCGGTGGGATCGGTGAGCACGAAGTGATCGATCGCATCAAGAAAGAATTCGGTGTAGAGCTTGAGAAACGCAATATCGCACTTCCAGATGGTCATCACATCAAGTCTACAGGAAAGACTGACGTCAAGATCCACCTCGGTGAGGACACCTATGTACGCATGACTATCGAAGTCACAGTATGAGCGTCTTAGCTATCGATCACGGAGTGAGCAAGTGTGGCCTAGCACAAGAAATCGCAGGGGTCGCACTCCCCCTCTCTACAGTTCCTACCCGAGAACTCACGGAATATTTACGGAAGATCATCCCCGCAAAAGGGATAGATGCCATCGTGATTGGACTCGCAAAGCACCTCGATGGAAGAAATTCTCCACAATCTCGCATCCAAGAGAAATTCGCCCGCGAGATTACTTCCCTCTTTCCGGACTGCGAAGTACATCTCTGGGACGAACGACTCACAACCAGTGAAGCCCGACTCTCACTCGATGAAGCTGGGATGGATTCACACGGTTGACTCGATGATATAGCAGCCAGTATTCTTCTACAAAGTTATCTCGACGCTCGAAAATAACATGCACCTAGGATTCATAATGGATGGTAATCGCCGTTGGGCGACTGCTCGAAATATTCTCAAGAAATACGGCCACTCCGAATGAGTGAATGTCCTTGATCAAACTCTTGAACTCTGTGTCAAGGAAGGGATTGAGTACATCAGTTTTTGGGCACTTGCCAAGAAGAACATCGAGGAACGCTCTGCTGACGAACTCAGCCACATCTACAACCTCCTCAAGAAAGAAATCGTTCGACTCACTCCTAAAATGGTTGCCCAAAGTGTTCGCTTTGAAACCATTGGGAATCTTCATCTACTTCCGGATGATGTCAACGAGGCACTCGATGCTGCACGAGAAGCTACTAAGGATTGCTGCAAACATACATGCATCCTCGCGATCGGATACGGAGGTCAGGATGAGATCGTACGCGCCACAAAACGTGCAATCATCGAAGGTGTTGATCCAGAAACCCTTGATGAAAAATCATTTCTGAGATACATGGACTCTGGCCGCTTCCCTGCTCCAGACCTCATCGTCCGTACGGGGGGTGACAGTCGTCACTCGGGATATTTCCTCTATCAGGCTGAATACTCCGAATACTATTTCACACAAACGCTCTGGCCAGATTTTAGCGAGGCCGAATTCTATCGGGCACTTTGATCCCTCAAAAACGCTAAGAGAAACTTTGGAAAATAGCGATTCGTCGCTATTTTTTAGCCATTGCATCTCGTCGACTTTTTCATAGAGTATGCCCCATGTCCACTCAGACCATCTCGATTTCCAAAAATAAAAAAGCCCTCTTTGACTATGAGGTGCTTTCTGGGTACGAAGCCGGGATCAAACTCACGGGGGCTGAAGTGAAGAGCATTCGTTCTGGATCAGTCAATCTTCGTGGTGCACACGTGAGCCTGCACTCCGGTCGCCCGATCATCCTTGGGATGCATATCACACCGTATAAGTCTGGTACATCCTACCTCGCAACCGACCCTACTCGCGAGCGGTCACTCTTCCTCAAAAAGAAAGACATCGATTATCTCGCCGGCAAAGTAAAGGAAAAATGACTCACCCTCATCCCGACGGAAGTCTATCTCAAGGGCTCACTTATCAAGATCTCTGTCTCACTCGCTCGAGGTCGAGCTGACTATGACAAGCGCGACGTACTTCGCAAACGCACCCTCGACAAAGAAGCCCGTAAGGCGATGCAAATCCGACTCTAGAGTCGGATTTATTTTGCTGCAAACTGGAATACCTCCACTCCACCGCTGTACACCATATGTCCCGCTACGTAGAGCAGAACGATGAGTCCGATCCACTGGATCTTTGGATATTTCTGAAGCGCAACCGCCATGAAGTTGGATGCAACAGCCATGAGAATGATTGAAATAACGAGCCCAATTCCGAGTGCGACAATATTCCCGTGTGAAGCACCTGCAACGGCGAGAACATTATCCAAACTCATTGAAACGTCAGCGATGATGATACTCGTGATTGCAGCCTTGAGTGTGGTAGGAATTGATTCCTTTTCAGCCTTCGGTGCTATCTCATGACGGATTTCTCGGAAGAGCTTATACACTACATACATAAGTAGAAGTCCACCTGCGAGTCGCACTCCGATGATACCAAGGAGATAGACCGCAAATACAGCGAAAATAACACGCAAAATAGTCGCTAAGATCACCCCCCAGAAGATCGCTTTCTTTCGGTCCTTTGGAGGAAGGTTTTTTGTCGCCATTCCAATCAGTAGTGCATTGTCACCACTCATGATCACATCGATAAATATGATGTTAATAAGGGCAAATATCCCAACTGGAGTGAGGAGTTCTGCGAATTCTGATGAGAGGAGTTGTACGAGTTCTTGCATAGGTTTTTCAAATGAACAAATTTGAGTATAGTGCGTTTTTCAAAAACACCAGATGTCGATTTCAAAGAGTTTTCTTGATTACTTTCAGAGTGAATTTTTCGCAGATAAGCCGGAGGAATTTTCAAAATTCCAGAGTTCCCTTTTGCGCCCTCTCAAAAAAACCCTCCGTATCAATGAAAACCATGTTACATCGGAAGAGTTTCGAGCTGGACTCGAATCCCAAGGCTGGCATTTCGGTGCGACGGATAATGGTCGAGTGTGGCACGTAGACCGGGATAATACATCTCGTGCGCTCGGTTCCACCCTCGAACATCTTCGAGGTGATTTCTATATCCAAGAGCTTTCTGCCTCTATGAGCGTGTGGCATCTTGCTGAAGGTAAAACTCACCCAGAACCCTATCGTATCCTCGAGATGGCCGCAAGCCCTGGAGGGAAGACAACACAGCTTTCTGAGCACTACCCGAACGCATTCATCGTCGCCAACGAATTCGCCAAGGATCGCATAAATGCGCTCATCGACAACATCGAACGCATGGGGTCGTGTAATATTGCTGTCACCAACTACAACGGGGTCCAGTTTCGATCATTCCCCGAAGCCTTCGACCGCGTCCTACTCGACGCCCCATGCTCCGGAGAAGGGATCGGTTTCAAAGCCGAAGAAAGCCTCAAATACTGGAATATCAAGAACGTCAAAACCATCGCCCGCCTCCAAGCCAAGCTCCTCGAAGCCGGGATAGATGCGCTCCGACCTGATGGAGAACTTCTGTATTCGACCTGTACACTCAACAAATTTGAGAACGAAGGCGTTATTGACGCTGCTAAAGAGAAGTTCGGCGATGCGATCGAAGTAGTCTTCGCCAAGCGATTCTGGCCACATATTGAGACGGCAGGTGGATTTTTCGTTGCCAAGATCCGCAAAATCCGCTCAACCAATACCGAAAACTCACGTCCAACCCTCCAGAGCAACGATGCCCTCGAGCGGCTTCTTGGACGCGATGAAATCATGGTTCGCACCACTCTCGAATCCATGGGGGCAACCGCCATTATTCAAAATTCACTCGCTCGATTCTACCGCTACAAGAACGATGTTCTGCTCGTCACAAGCCCCGCAGAGATTGACGATATTTTCGACGCTCTCTACTGCATCCGTTTCGGTATGCGCATCGGTCGTATCGAAGATGGCTCGTTTGTACCAGGTCACTTTCTTGGGGCCAACTTTGAACTCACTTCCCTTCCTCGACTCGATCTTGATATCGAGTCTCTCGATAGATACCTCGGTGGTTTTGAATTAAACTATGAAGAATTTGCAGGAAGAAATAGCTACGTGCAGCTCTTTGCCAATGGACGACCTTTGTCGGTTTCGAGTGTGGAAGGTGGGAAGATTAGGAATTTGTTTCCGAAGAGTTGGCTGAGGAGGTAGGGAGGGTGATGGGCTCAAAGTCGGGTTTCTCCATCGGCGTTCGCGAAACGAAGTCTTCAAAGGCTTCGTTTTTTGGTAATCCTAGTCGAGTCCGAATAGCACGGAAAATCGGGAGGTAATAGTGAGGATCGCGTGTTACGAGATCGAACTCATAGCCTGATGCTTTCACGAGGTCAGATTCGAGATCGAAGAGGTGGACTGACTGGAGAGCGGCGACTTCTTTGGGATCGAATTGGATTTGGGTGAATGGCGCATTATAATTCATGATATACAAGGCATCGTGTTCAGCATTCATGTGTACGGCACCATTTTTCTGAAGAGCCTTAGCAATTCGATACTCCCCAATGCGCTCAAAACTCTCATTGGAAGAAATATTTAATTCCTCGTGAAGTTCACGCAATGCAGACTCAATGCGAATAGCATCTCTGGTAGTTTCATTCATTAGACAAGAAACCAATTCATCTTGTGTTCAAATCCAATTAGTATGTCATGCTGCCGAAATATCCAACATATCTCCAAATGTTTTTTCTGGAGCTCTTTTTTGCAAAAGTATTTGTCCATCGGAACCATAAACCCATATATGTTCACTCGCATGCAAAATACCCTCAAGATGCGCACGAGTTCTATTGACCAACACTGCAGTCAATTCACCTTTTTCATTTACTGCAATCAACTGCTCAGAAGTAGGCTTCTCGATACTTAGACCTGTTTTATTCATATAGTAGTGATTAGTTATATTCACTATCTCCAATTCTGTTGGAAAAGTTAGGAAAAAATTCGGAAATATCACAACTTCTTAGAATCTTCGTTACAATAACTGTAATACATTTATTTAAATTTAGCACATATGGAGTGTTTTTGACTAAATCGAACACCGATCGAAAGATTTTCCGAGCTGTATCAAGAATTTTTTCTACAAAATGACATCGTTGTGCGTTGAGCCTTTTCATTGCCACTCAATCCATACCATAGCTCTAAAATCTACTGAAGGAATTTGGTTTTACGAAAAAAGATACCAATGTATTGCTATGTTGGTATTGAATTCAATAAGGCAGTTGGAACTGTAATGCTTTGAAATATATACACACTAAATCCTGATGAAAACGGATTTAAAGTAGATGATTTATTTAGTCTACTAGATTCGCCAGGCGAGTTTCTAACTCAAATCGAAACAGATTTTTCTACTGCAATCAAGACGTGCTGAATTACGATACATGCCCTTTCGGAGGTGTCACGCTGAATTTCCCTTGGTTTCTCAGGAACATTTGCTGGTGTACTCGCCTATGGACTAACCTACATGACTTCCGACAAGATTCAGTGAATTGAGATTAAGAAAGATAGTCAATTAATGACCACAGTGCTTCAGGCAGCACAGAAATTCGAAGAAATTCTCCGCTTCAATAATAACGAGGGGCAAAACTCATTCCATGTACTAACTGGTGAAAATAAAGTAAGTCTGCTCTCATTTAAGAATGAGCGAAAACTTACATTCCTAGAGCCAGAAAGTAATTATCTTGATAATAAGCTAGAATACGGTCTTGTTTACAGTTGATACCTATCAGATAGCAAGTACATTGAGCAGCAAGGAAATCTTCACCTACAAAAAGACAATCTCGATGAATTTAAGGAAGATTTTCTTGATGCAAATGCGAGTGAGTGAATCGACTATTGATCATGTGAAAAGCTCTTCAGACTTCAAACCATAGAATTCATTCGTGAAATGGAATGAGTCCTTAATCACTCAAGCACAGTTGAAAGCTTTCTGCTTCAAGGTAAAAAACTATGCCATGCATTCGAAAACATCACCGGTCAATCTGATTTTCTGGAGGATATATACAAATATTTCCACAAGAATACAGATCTATCCAAGGAAGATTTTACAATTATACCACTGTATTCATCAGTGAATGGCGGATCATTTATTTGGTATTGAAAGCGATGAATGGTCAAAGGTCATCTCACTAAAGCACTCGAATCGCTTGAAATAAAATATCCGAATGCGAAACTACTTATCAATTCTGCACCACGAGGCAAGAGTTTTGGCACTCAGGTAGAGATACACCAGGACAGAACCATTGGTTATTCAACTGATGTATGCAAAGTGCAGTGATATATCTTAGAATCCAAGAACTGAAGGCAGCTCATCCAAGACTATAACTGTGAGGAATTATCAATAAATCGTATTTTGATTGATTTTATTAGCAGAAAGCTCTATATCAACTGAGAAGGCACAACTTCAAAAGAAATTTTTTCACAACAAACAACGATTGACTTGCTAAATTGACTCTTGAAGAGCAAGAACAATGAGGTAAAGAGTTCACAACTTCCTACTTCTAGCTACACTCAAAGCAAAAGTGAGATGTCATCAAAAATTCTTACACCTCTCATTCGAACTCTCACGAATAGAACAAATAAACCAATTCGAATTAATTGCAGAGGGGATTTAAGTGACTTTGTGATAAAATTTGAAGTTTTCGATATAGATATTGTAAACTTGAAACAAGTAGACAATTCTAAGCTACAGTAGCCAATGCTTTCAGCAGACAAAGCCCCAAAAACTTCTAACCTCCGAAAAGCTGAAAAACGCTGTATATTTTTGCGACACTGAGAAACGGTACATACAGGAGTAGCTCTCACTCCGGATCTAGCAGAAACTAATGCAGACTGACTTTTGCAAGTAAGTACATCATTGGACAAGATTCTTTCTGCGATAGAAATTAACAGTGGAGTTCTTGTTTTTAAATGAGAGTCCGACACCCGTTCGATTTCACGCGCAAATGATGTTGTAGATATAATTCAGAGCAGAATAAATTGCCTGCAGGTGTATGCATTTCCTGAGCTCCTACCGAGCAACAAAGAAATACGTGATACGGATGAACGTGATATACCGAAAGCGTATGAGGTTATCCATGGTTTCAAGAAAAAGATCATCCCCATCCTATCCGGAGCAACTGAGAATTACGCAATAGTTGTTGGTCATAAATCAACCATCACTCCCGTACAGGCTAGTTTAAATAGAGAAATTAGCTGAGTATTTCAGTTAAATTATTTAAATGTAGACCATGGTGGAATTATTTATGTTGATTTAGATGCATCCTGAAATGCAATTAATTCAAATAAACTTGTGAGCGTTAACTTTGAGGATTTCGACAACATACGAAATTTTCTCTCTTCCTCCTTTAATGATCTCCTCACCCTCCAAAACCACCTCAACAAAACCCTTCACGAATCACCAGAAATCACACGGGAATATCTCCTGAACAAATCCGCTCCTGCATCGTTACAGCGGCCTTGTTTTGTGCTTTGCCTTGAACGGGGGGATATTGATACCATTGGAGCATTTGTAGAACAACAGGAAGCAAATAGTTTGGATGGATTTTATGTAGAGCAATTGATCTCAAGGCACCCAGAGACGCATGGTCCGCTTTTGGGATACATTTCTCAGTTATCACTTGATGAACGGGGTGTGCTTAAACCGACTTTTGATAACCTCAAAGCACTAAAGCTATACACTTCCTTACTCGAGAAAGCAGCAATATTAGATGATGTGGACGGAGTATTTAAAGCATCGATTGATGCAAAGATTAAAACACAACAAAAGAAGTGAGTATTTAATCGCACTCTCATGTGCCAAAAAAACGTTGAGAATAATACAGTGGATTCAGAGCAAATAATGACTAAAGATTATGAAATTCCAGACGAGCATTTCTATTTAGATCTCATAAATGGATGAAAATATCAACTCTCTTGAATTATAGGAGATGGGAAAACAATATGGACTGCATCAATAGTTCATGATCTAATATTCAATTATCCAGATAAGCGAGCTATATTTTTTGAAGCGAGAACGCTTAATAGGTTTGATGACATACTCCAGGCTAAGTTATTTTGGCATGAGAAGTTTCATAATGCAGATATTATCTGTGTTGACGGCATTGACGAGATACTTGATATGCAGTTGCGGAATCTATTCGTAAGCGATATACATGATATTGGTGATACAAAAAAATGCGGAATATTACTGACTAGTCGCCCAAAGAGTTTTGAATTTAAAAGTAATTTTCAGCAAATATCACTCAAATCGCTAGGGATTACTGAATTTCTAGTGGGCACTTTGCCAAAGGAGTTAGAACATATAGTAATCGAAAGGGTTTATAATATGATCGATTCAAATCATGCTGTAACGCCACTGCTTTTGAAATTTATCCAACTACTCTATGACGAAGATGACACTCAGTGCTCAGTTTGGTATAATCAGCTCTGAATAAATAAATTCGAAAATATATCCAATACGAGCGAGCTATATGAATCAATAGTACGATTAATTTTAGTTGTACACGATCGAAAAAAAGGCCACCCAAGATATCCTCGAGACTACAAGAAAGCACGCATACTGGTTGAAGAAGATATGCGCAGTCTGGGAAAATTAGCTCTAAATATTCTTAATAATCAAGAAAACGTACAGTTAACTCCAAGAGAACTTTTAAATTTCGAGTGACTAAGCATCGTCCGCACTGAGGAGGTCCACTGAATAGAGTTTGTGCACAAAAGTTTCTACGAATTTTTTGCAGCCCGAGAAATTACCCAGCACATAAAGATGACATGCGGTTTTTTTGGTCTTGAACGCACACCTAAGAACATCAACACCTGGAAACAATATGCATCGATTGCTCCATTTTTACTCGCACAATTACCGGATAGTATAAAATTTGAGCTAATGAAAGAAGGGTCAATATATAGCTCCGAGACAGTCGGTTTAAGCCATATAGACTGATGGATCAATGCACTCATCTCAATAAAATCTGCTGAGTTAAAAATCTCACTTTTATATGATAAAAAGGTGGTACGGAAAATTTTTCATAAGGTTTTAAATGAATTACCACATAGCATTAAACCAGAAAAGATCACTGCAGACTTCGGTATAAAATATGACTTAGTCCAAAAATGGTTGACTGACCCCAAACGAACACAGGCAGAGCTTTATCTAGCCCTACTTGTTCAAAATTGACGAAAAAATAAGGAGTCACCAAGTGAAATACATAATTATATTGGCTACATCCATATCACCACGCACGAGTGAATTAACGGGGTTACAGAGAATTTTGCACAGCGATTCTTGAATGGCTTTAGCCTCAGTCGGACCGAAGACATTGTTGTAACATTATTATGCTGTAATATACTGTATTACTGAGAAGTTAATACACACTGGCAACAAGTACTTCAAACTCAGGTAGACAACTACGTAAACCGAATATCTGACGAACGTTTCCCAGAAGCAAAAAATATCATCGGAAAAATACAACTATTTAAAAAAATTAGCGACTTAAATAAAATTTATAATAAAAATACAGAGAATATTGACTTCATTGCCAATCAGATAGAGAAAATTTATAGCCACTTAATCAAAGAGCCTGAATATTTATTTGCATACAAAATCGTACATAATTCACCGATCGATTGGAGTGAATTTAAAAATATCTCGAATAAAAAAATCAGCACAATTAAAAAAATGTTAACAGTAGTTGCTTATGGATCAATATACACAGATCTTGAAGCACAAATTCTACAAAACAATAAAGAGAGAGTACGAGAAGAAATTTTTTGAAAAAGAATACGTAGTACTGGGACTGAAAAGCAAATTACAACTCACAGTAAAACAAAAAAACAAGCAGAGCTTTTAGGAGCACTATTTGATCCTTTGACTTATTCTGAAGCATTTTTCTTTGAACTATGGCATAACTATACTTTGGTCAATATTCAAATAGATGACTGGGATTTGTTTTGGAAATGAATTTATGAGCACATAAGCAAAAATGAGTCCAATTTACTTATTTTTATATCAAAAGCATACGTATTCTTAGTTGATGCATATATAAGATATCCGTCCGTTATAACAAATGAGAGCTTTCAGAAAATTATTTTTCTGCTTGATGAAAGAATAGAGACAAATAGTGACTGAGTGGTGAGATTATTTGCTAGTCTAAGAAAATCAGAAAGAGTACTCACCGAAAATACATCTGCTGGCTATGTAGCACCATCTACACTAGAAAGAAATTTTCTCTATGATATTACAACAGTGCGAGTTGACAGAATTTGATCCGAACAAATTCACAAAGTTTATATTAATAAATTAAATAACTTCTTGTTTCAAGTAAAACTAGTCCTAGGAAACAAGTCTACTGAAACCAATATGGAGTTAGCTCTATCTCGAGATCAATATTTTTATGACTGTAGCATGATTTCTACAGTGAATTTATTACTAAAACAGTGACATAAATTTCATAAGAGTTTTATTTTAAATTTATTCAAGTGATCTCTTTTGAAATTCAAAAAAATACGATCTACACTAGATTACCACAATATTAAAGACGCGGAGCTGCTTGAGGAAATATTGGATTTTTCACTTAAAAATAGATTCAGTAATACGGTAACTGAGCTACTTAAGATATTTGAATCAGATACATATGGATGTACAGCAATTGCTAATATATGTGAAAAATATGTATCCAAATGGCATCAGAGTATTCAATGAAGAAAGAATTGAGAACGTGATTTATTTTTTAAGAATATAGATACACATTACTGTGAATTTATTGAATTAATGAGTACATCCTATTTTAAAAAACTAATAGACTGAAGGGAGCAACGTGCAATTGAGATTGTCGAAGAAATGAATTACTGGTGTGAACATATTAGTTCACTTAATTACAGACAAGTTCTCGATTATAACAAACTGAATATTACTATCTGATTTGAGCAGAAAGTAATATTAGAGTTCAAAAATAAAACTGGAACGATACTTAAATCAGAAGTACTTTCATCTAGATAAACACCGTCTGATTCTGTTTTTAGGAAAATATTCCTAGTGATATTAATATAAGAGCTACGGATCCATCATACCGTAACTAAGTTAACGAATAAGAGCCTCTAGTTCTATTTGCTAATCACACCCACTTCACTATATTTGTCTAGCCACCGCCTTATCAAACTAATAAGGCATTGTTTTGTAGGTTAACATACATATAGGAGTAATACGATGAATATCTGTTATAATAGTCCAGACAGCATCACAAAAGAAATGATGGCTCAGTTTGATGAAACTGTATCGCCATTGTCTGAAATCATCATTGCAAGTGTAACAGTTGCAGGCGAAAAGGTGGATTACGCAGAAGGAGATGTAATTCCAATTGAATATCAAGGAAGTCGTCCTGATGCCTTTAAGTTCCAAACATTCATAATTGATAGTAAATTGGTGTTGCCGGAACTACTAAAACTTTTGGACAAAGATATTCCATCTGGCACATATGGTACTGTGGATAATGCAGATCTTACACTATACGATGTAGTAATGAAAGTTGCGGATTTTCCTAACGGTGATTGTCGTGAGGTTGTATTTGCATGCTTCAACATCCCAAATGCATCGATGAATCAACTAGTCAAAACGAACAATAAAGAGGCAGAAGTGATCAATGCCGTATTGAAAAATCTCAGTACTAAATTTAAAGAAGGTGTCTTTAGTTACAGGAAGCCTTGATCATGGAAGCCTCTCTGCTTGAGGCAATTTTCCTCGGCTTCCTCACCTGGTACGCAACCGGCATAGATGATGCTCTCATCTTTGGCGGGATCATGTCGGGTGCAAAAACAGCAAGGGAAAAGACGCAGGCAACCCTTGGACTTCTGGCTATGTATGTCGTAATGATAGTCATCGTGTTGAGTATTGGAAAAACCCTTACAATCATGATCGATTATCCTATCTTGGGTATACCTCTGAAGCAGTTTATATTCTTCTTTGCAATGATTCTCGTAATAAAATACGGTTTCGATGCATGGTATAGTACGGCTGATGAAGAAGAGGAGGACGAAGATCGAAAAATACCAGATACTTGGTACGAACACTTCGTCTGGATGATCGGCGGGTTATTCCCAAAGATTGCGCAGGACAGCTTCAAGGGTTTTGGTTTAAACTGCACTGATGATATAGCAGTCAATTCTGCGAATATCATCGGAAAAACAAATATGGAGGTATTTTGGTATGTTGTCGGCAATGCCGTCGGGGTACTGAGTATGATTGCAGTGGTTTGGATGCTTTATAATTTGTTGCAGTATTTTGCTGACAAATTCGGAAGGTCATTCGACAAAGTGCGGGCATGTAGTATGTGGTTCGCTGCATTTCTGATCTATAGATCAGCGATGTAGTGATTGATTAACCAGGCCGTCCCAAGTGGACGGTCTTTTTTGTGTCTTAGCGAGGCCATGAAATCATATTTCGTCACGGGGTATTGATTGCAGTGAATGACGTGATATTGTAGCATGGATGCAATATTATCTCCTTTATGGACTTCACACTTTCAGCTATTAAGCCGTTCGTACTCGGCGAAGACCCCGAAACAAAGCGCGAATTGCAGGGCATCGATACATTTTTGCGCAAGGAACTCGCAAATGCAAAGGTAGATTCAGAGCGTCGACTTGAGATTTTGTTCTATGCGATCGCCACGAAACTACGACTCTTCTCGATCGAGACGCCTGAGATGGAACGGCTCTTCCATATGTTCTTGAGTGAAATGGATATACAGATCTTACGTATGACCTATCAGTCACTTCGGGAAGAAGATTCATTTGGGGAAATGCGCCGTAAGGGCATCAAGAAATATTTCTCACAGTATTTCAATGCAATCGACCGACGACTGCGCATACTTGAGAATAAAGTGCACCTCAATCAAATGAAAGCGTTCCTATATGTGTGCGAACATTATGTACATACACTCGAGAAGCACTATAAAGAAATGAGCATGTCAGACCGCGTGCTCGAACTCTATGTGACACGCATGAACATCAAGAAAAATCGGTTCTTCCTAAAGCGAGAATTCGGACTCTATATTGGATTTTCAGTCTTTAGAACCATTTCTAACTACGGAACGAGCTTCGGACGCCTTGCGATAACGTGTACATTCTCGATTTTAGTATTCGGAAGCGTTTACTGGCTTGCAGACTATTTTGCTCCTGAGAGTGTTCGAATGATCCCAAACCTCACTGACTATTCGAGCTATCTCTTTAATTCCCTCGTTACTATCTCAGGACTTGGGATCGATGCATCGCCGCAGACCGCACTCCAGCGTGTAGCCATGGGGGTAAATACGATCTACGGTATGATCGTATTCGGAATGCTCTTCAACGTCATCTCCACAAAACTCTCGATGAATAACTAAAAACCCCCCTCCGCTCTCACGAGCTTCGGGGGATTTTTCTTAGTTGATATCGTAACGAGCTTCTAGGGATTTCACACGATCCTGGAGCGGAGGATGTGATGAGAAAAGTGTAGAAAGTGAATAGTTCGTAATCTGAAGTGTTGCAAGCTTTGAATCTTCTTCTGATACATGCCCAGCAAGACGATCTTTGATGGTGTCGAGGCGTTTGAGCGCAGCAATCATCTTGGATTTACCAAGGAGTTTAGCACTTCCCTCGTCAGCACGGTATTCACGATGTCGAGAGAATACCATGAGTACAATCATCGCTACAAATCCAAGTCCAATCTGGAGTGCTATAGAGGCAACTGGGTAAATCCATGTATTTTCTTCTCCGTCTTTTGAGAATGCACTCGAAATCATAGTTGCGAGAATACGAGAAACGAAGATCACGATCGCATTGAGCACCCCCTGAAGAAGCGTCATGGTAACCATGTCTCCGTTGAGCACATGAGCCATTTCATGTCCGATCACTCACTCGATTTCTTCTTGGTTCATCATCTCAAGAAGACCAGTAGATGCTGTGACGAGCGCGCGGTTTCGTGTAGGCCCGGTAGCGAATGCATTGGGTTCATCGGATTCATAGATTCCGACTTCTGGCATCGCAATCCCCTCTTTCTTTGCGATACGTGCAACAGTGGCAAATACGAGCTGTTCTTTAGGAGAATAGTCGATCAGTCGTTCCTCGTGAAGCAACTTGATCGTATACATCCATTTGGCCATCACACGAGAAAGCGCCAGACTGATGAACGCACTCGCAAAACCAAATATCGCACTATAGATCGCAAGTGACACGTATCCATCCGCAAGACTCGCTGTTACCTTAATTCCAAAAAATCTCTCCAATACAAAAGCAAGCACCGCAATCGAGGCCATAAGCCCGATATTCATGAGCACAAACAAGAAAATCCGCTTAAAAAAGTTCATATATGTTTTGAAAGAGTAAAACATGATATCTTACCGATTTCAGGAACTTTTCAAGTGGAAGTTAGATTCGACCGAGTACACCTAATATAGTACTCCGCTGTGCTTCATAGACGAGTCGCCAGGTATTTTTTCCATCCGGATACTTACGATCTATTGATTCAATCGCGGCTCCGTAGCTCGTATCCACCTCTTCAAGAAGTGCAAGAAGTCTAGTAATTGTTTGTTGTCGAATAGACTCTCGGATTTCTCATTCTGCATATGTACGACCCGCAAGATCGTGCACAGAGAAATCAAAATTTAACGAAAGATTGGATGCTCGACCGATCGCAAAACGATCTTTGCGCATCACGAGTGGCTGATAAATACCTCGAAAGTTGAGCTTTGCAGTAATAGTCGACGACTGTGGAACCCAAGCTCCTTTGTTATGAGTTGCGGGCTTAAGAGTAAGTGGAATGCGTGCTTCAGCGATGGTATTTCTCTTGAGAATTGTTTTGAGTGTTTCTCTGATCTCGTTAATCGCTGGCGCAATATTGGCAGTAGGATCATCAGGATGGAGAATTTTCTGCGATGATAATATACCAGTTACAGTGGCACTCTTTGTATGCATGCTTGTCCGCATAATGGATGAGGCTATTAGTATGTATTTGAGACCTGTAATATGGCACAAAAAATACCCAAGTCAAAAACAACAAAGACCCCGTTTGAGGTCTTTGTTGAGTTTTTATGAACGGATTAGCAAGATGTGCATGAACCGCATCCTCCTGTACCACAAGATGATCCAGTCGAACACCCTTCTCCTTCATCACCTACTCAGAGAATAGAGACAAACATAGAGTTGAGTTCAGCTTTTTCTGGAACAACTCCTTCGAAGATCATATCTTTGAAATCGATGGATGATTCTTCGATGCAGAGTGCAGGATTTTGCGTGATTCCGAGTTCCATCTTGTAGGCTTCATCCGTAGTTGTCTCAACACTCACAAGATCTTTAAGACCGAGTTCGAGGAGAGATTCATTTACGAGGAGAGTAAGAGCTTCGAGCTCTGCACCCTGACCCACGAGCTTAATAAGCATGTTGGAGACTATTATTCAGCAGATTCTTTGCTAGCTGCCTTTTCATCCTGAACAGTAGCAACGTCAGCAATATCTGAAACTTCGTGAGCGTCAGAATATTCCTTAGGAAGGCTCGCGCTTGCGATAGCTTCTACACCTGGAGTGATGATTTCAAGCTTAGGGTAGAGAGCAACGATATCAGAAACGTGGATAACATCACCTGGCTTCGCAAGAGCAACAACGTCAACTTCGATTGAGTCAACGAGGTCAGCTGGAAGAACCTTTACGGTAATTGTGTGGAGGTTCTGATTGATTTCAGCTCCTTCAACAACAGCCTGTGACTTACCAACGAGTGATACAGGAACATCAACCGTAATCTTCTCCTTCGCAGAAACCGCGAAAAAGTCGATATGGAGGAAATCTCCAGAAACTGGGTGACGCTGAGTCTCGTGAACGAGAACTGACTGCTTCTTTCCACCTACAGTAAGGTCGATGAGGTGAGTACCTCCTGTCTTACGGTATGTTTTGAGAAATTCAGAAGCATCAACGCTGATGTGAACAGGGTCAAAAGCATGACCGTAAACTACAGCGGGAACTTTCTTAGATGCACGAAGGGTGCTGAGCTTTGCTCCGAGGTCTCGGGCCTCAGACGCGAGCACGAACTTTTCCATGAGAAAAAAATTAATTTCAAGACCGCAGGATTATATGAGGAGAAGCTAGGAAATCAAATTGAAAAGCAGTGTTTGTCCGAAGTTCCGCTCAAAATTGCACCCTCCCCATTGATTTCAGCAAAAAAAACCTTACAGTCTGCGCTATGATCGCACTTGCGAAACTTTTCGGTTCAAAATCTCGCACTAAGATTCTCGAGAAATTTATGATCGAGCATGCCACCGGTAACGGAAAAACGGGGTTTTTTATTCGTGAGCTCTGTCGAGATCTCAGCGAACAGATCAATTCTATCCGGCGTGAGCTCATCAATCTCGAAGAAATCGGGATCCTCAAATCTCGCGAACAAGAGAAGAAGAAATTCTACTACCTCGACAAAAACTGTCTGATCTTCCCGGAACTTCTTGAGATTTTCATGAAGAACTACGACCCGATAGAGCCAATCGAACTCTTCTTCAAGGGAAAGAAATCTGTCGGACTCATCACGGTTTCTGAACGTATTCGAGATCTCCTTGCTGCTCCATCGAACCAGATCGTAGATATATTCATCATCGGAGACGTTGATCGTATCGAGTTCAACAACTTCCTTGAGCGCACATTCTTCGGTCGCAAGATCAAGTATGCGATCATGAGCGAAGAAGACTTCATCGATCGACTCGAGTTCAACGACAAGCTCGTCCTCTCGATCCTCTCACAGAAAAACACCATCTACCTCAAAGACAAACTCGGCATCCAAGAAATCGTCGAAGATCGCATGAAAAAGAAAAAAGAGGCCTAGGCCTCTTTTTTATAGTGTTTCTCGAAGAACTTACGGGATTCCTCCATGCGTTTAAGCACGGTTTCATCGTTTCCTACTCAGAGATCTTTTGGATTCACCTTGAGAGTAAAGTAACGTCGGTATCCACCTTCCTGGAGTCGGATGAGAAGCGTTTCGAGCGGCATATCTCCTTTACCTGGAAGCAGAGATTCTTTTGCTCCAGTTTTATCAGAAAGGAATACATTGACGATCGAATTCCCAAGAACTGTGAATGTCTTAATGAGGTCTACCCCGCTCTCGGGATTCACATTAGAGATATGAAGTGTGGTTTCTCCGGTGATTTTCTTGATCGATGAGAGTGTAGCGTCTTTGTACTCAGGAATAAAGAAGAGGAAAGTCTTCGGTTCTACATTGATGATCGCGATAGAGAGATCGGGATTTTGCTTCTTCACGAGCGGAAGATAGTCTGAGAACCATGTTCCATCCTTATCGAGACGGTGAGGCGGGAAAATATTGATGAGTTTTACATCAAGTCGCTTGGCCATTTCTATAATCTGGTCAATAGTCTTTGCATCCATCTTGCGCTCATAGGCTGTGATCGAAATAACCTGTACACCAGTGAGTGCTGATATTTCTGCAACATAGTCAGTATTTTCCGTGTCGAAATCTGAACTCGAAAGTACGAGGTCTGCCCCATCATAACCAGAAGCTTTAATGAGTTCGAATGTTTTATGGAGACCGTACCCTTTGAAGCACGAAGTTGAGGCGAGGAGCATGTCGGTTCTTGAAAGTATATTTGCAGTATAGTATATCTACGAGCCAGGGACAAATATTCTCACTATACATTTCACCCGAAAATGGTGAGATGTTGACAAGGGGTTCGAAAAGAATATAACACTTTGGTGCTTGACATTTCGCCAAGCAGAAAAGGAGTAACAAATACCAAAGAAAAGGAGTCGAAGATGAAAATTTTCGCAACAGGTTCTAATGATGAATTGTGCATTGGGACGACGCCACTGTTCGTATGTGTAAATGCAGACCGCAGCCTGATTAAGGCCTATTCATTTGAAAAGGCAATCGCAGTACGCTGGATTCTTTCTCAGGTGGCCAAGTTTCATAAACGCAGATATGCTCTGCGTGCAGAGCTTGTAAACATTGGTAAGATTGCAGTACCTCAGCGTGGTAACATAATTGCGGTGCTCGATCCCAAAAAACACGTCGAAGTAAGGATTTACCATCATAAGTCCGATGGAAGAAAGGAGTTGGTATGTACCTTCACGGAAGATTCTAGCCCTGAACATATCAAGATAACTTCTGGATTAGACGTACATAATGCAATTATAAGCATCATGCGTAAAAACCTGGAAGCATCCAAAGTCAATGAAGCAGAACAATTTGAGTTAGCGTAAGAGCCCACTCAGCCTGACTGCTTCATAAAAAATCCGACCAAGGTCGGATTTTTATTTTGTTCTCAGAGATGACTAGATTGCTTTCTTGTTCCCCATGTATCCCTGGAGGACAGTTGGGATAGAAACGGTCATATCGGCATTCTGGTAATTCTCGATGATAGCTACGAGTGCACGACCACAGGCGAAGGCGGTTGCGTCATTGGTGTGAACAAACTCGAGTTCTCCCCCTTGACGTCGAACGCGAGTCTGAAGACGGCGTGTCTGATAGTCAGTCATATAGTCAGCCGTGTGCGTCTCGCGGTATTTGTTCTGACCTGGAAGCCATGCTTCGATGTCTGAACCCTTTGCGTTTGGCTTTCCGATATCAAACGTACATTTCTGGAGTTTCTGATATGGGATCTCGAGCTGCTGCATGAGGTATTCTTGGATACCAGAAAAAAGAAGATGTTCATCGTGCGCGGTTTCGCGAGCAGAGAAGCTTTCCATCTCGAGCTTGTCGAACTGGTGCATGCGGATGATTCCTTCCATGTCTTTCCCGTAAGTTCCAGCCTCAGCACGGAATGATGTCGCATATCCGAGGTAACGGATTGGGAGTTCTTTTTCGTCGAAAGTCTCTCCTGCGTACATAGAACCGAGTACGTGCTCAGCAGAACCCTGAAGCCAAAGGTCTTCTCCTTCGATCTTGTAGCGGTCTTCGCGTGGCTCGAGGCGATCCATTGCGTCGTAGAGTTCCGTGCGGATCATGTACGGAGGAAGTACTGCCGTGAATGGCTTAGATGAAATGTTCAACTTGTGCTCAGCAATAATCTTCGCGATCACGCTTTCGTCTGAGAGTGTATCCATCACCCAAGTTACGAGCGCCATCTGGAGTCGAACGAGGTCCCCCTTGAGGTATCCAAAACGAGTTCCTGCCACCTTTCCAGCGCGCTCCTTGTCGAGCCAACCGCGAACTTCCGCGATCTCAGCGTGATTCTTGATCGGGAAATCAAAAGATCGGATCGTTCCCCACTGTCTCACCACTACGTTCTCGTCTTCTGTAAGACCAACTGGAGTATCGGCAGTTGGTATGTTTGGGACTTTTTTGTAGAGCGCGAGAAATTCAGCTTCGATAACATTGTATTGAGCTTCGAGAGCTTGGATCTCTTCTTTGAGGGCTTTTGCACGCTCAAGGATCGCAGGATCTGGCCTCCCACCTTTTGGCATTTCAGCAGATACGCGATTGCGTTCAGCGCGAAGCTCATCGAGCTTTTGCTGTGAAGACACACGCTTCCCGTCGAGCTCAATGAGGAGATCAAGGTCAACGTTTGCACATTTATCGTGGATGGCTTTTGCAACAAGTTCTTTCTGGTCGCGGATAAGTTTTAGATCGATCATAGTGTTTCGGAGTGATTTTTGGCTTCTATTATAGAGAAATAGCCGGGACTGCAACTCAGAGATTGGCAGTTTTTGAAATAAGCATGATCCCATCGTCCGGATCGGTCATCACGATCTCATGTTTGAGGCCTGAATCCTCGAGGAAATCATAGAAATCTTCCATCTTATCAGAGAACTTCACCACATCATCGATGATGATCATTCCATGATCCACGATACGTGGCCAAACCGAGAGGAAATACGTGAGGGTTTCTTTCTTGGAAGCATCGATGAATGCAAAGTCGAATGTCTCGCGAGAGAGACTCTTGCAGAATTCTTTGGCATCTGCATGGATCTGGGTAACACAGGAACGATATCCAGCAAGATTGTGACGGGCTGCGAGGTATGCGGTATGCTGGGTTTCGACTGTGAGCACATGCCCCCCGCGCTTCCCTACTGCCTCCGCAAGATAGATCGTCGAGTATCCATTGGCTGTCCCAAGCTCGAGCAGACGAAGATATCCACGATCCACGATGAGATCATAGAGATACTGCCCCGTCATATCTGAGACATTCGGGGTTTTGGTTCGTGCGCGCTCTTCTTTGAGCTCGGCGAGTAAGGCAATTGCAGACGGTGTAAGCATGGCGGTATGCTATACGTTTTTGGAAGAAGGCAAGAAAAAACCTCCGTGAGGAGGGATTTTCTTGTGGTTAATTAGATGTTTATTCCACGGTAATTCCAAGTTCTTTGAGTTTAGCTTTGAGTCCGTCCTTATCAGTCCCCGTCTTTTGAGCTACATCATCAAGCTGGGCTTTGGTCATTTTTTTATCCTTGATGTCTACTTTTAACTCAATTGCAGCCTTGTCTCCATCCTTTGGAACTGCGAAATTAATATCTTTATCTTGAATATTGATTGAAACCTTACCATAGTTTGGATATATAGGGGCTTTAGGTGCTTCTTCAGCCTTCTTTGCAGTTTCTGCAGCCTTTGAAGCATTTTTCTGTGCATCGAACCAAGCCTTAGTTTTTTCTTGAGTTCCGAAGTCAGATCCAGCACCACCGAGTGTACCTTCACCAAGGTGTGTTTCAAGCTTATGGAGCGCATTAGAAAGTCTTCCAACATCCCCACTATTGATATCTTCTTGGATCTTCTCTTTTTCTTCTTTTTTAAGTGTACTAATTTTGCCAACTCACTCTGAGAGTAATCCACGATATGCAGAATCGCCTGCAAGTTCGTTCAGTGTTTTCTTCTCAGCAATTCACTTAAGCAAGGTATTCATCTGGGCACCAATATCAGCCTTATTCGTAAGCCCATCCATCCTAACAAGCCCGTTTCTTAGTTCATTAATACGCGGGTCAACACTCCTGTTGCCCATAGCACTTGACGCTGCTTGTCCCCATTTCGTACCTAGTTCAGCACCAACATTTCCAGCTGAATTGCGAATTTCACTTGCAAAGTTCTCACCCATTCGCGACAATCATTGCAATCCCATAGCGCCATGCGGAGTTGGAATAATCGGAATCATCTTTGGAATACTCTTCATGAGTTTTCCAATAGATTCACCGAATTCTGCAACCGGTTTCACGGCATCTTCTGTGATCTTATTAGACTTGAGTGCTGCCATAACCGCCATCCAAAGAACGACAAGTCCGAGGATGTGGATCATAAATCGTCCAAGAATATTGAGTCCGAGATCCTTAGTATCGTTCACAATTCCTGAGGCACCTGTTAAGCCTCCAGTAATTTCGAATTTCGTATCTGTAAAAGTAAATGCACTACATTCTTTTTTGCCATTCTCGCATTTTTCTTGCTTCACGTATTCGCTCTTTCCATTGATATCAACTGCCTGAGCCATCTGAAGGAAGAGCATTCCAAATGATAGTGCAGCAGCCACGAATACTGGAACGAGCGCAAGAGAAATCACCTTTGTAATACCAAACTTATCATCGAGCCCACCGGGTAGTTTTCACTCAAAGAAATACGCCAGCGACAGGAGTGGGGAGAACATCGCGTATATCCACAGCATAATCCCCCTCGAGAATAGTGCGAAAACAAGTGCGAAAATGAGGAGCAGAAATACGAAGAAGAAAATCATCGCACTAATGAGCCCGATAGTGATATCACTGATATTTGTGATCGAACCTTTAACTGTCCCGTTAATCACCTTGATGTCTTGGAATTTATAAATCCCGTAGGCATATGCAGTGAGCATCCCATAGGCACTCTTCGAACTAAAGAGTTCACCGAGCGTCTTTCCTGAACCCGTTCAAGGCACACAGTTAAACATACCATCTTTTGCAGTTGCCCCGGATTCAGCAGCCTGATTCACTGCTGACTTAGTAAAGTCGATCGAACACTTAGAAGGTACATTGATCGTAATTGCCTTCGTACCTGCATCTGTGATCATATCACCTGGAATCTGGATCACAGATGCCGTAAGAAGCGATGCAACAGATGTGATCGCACTCACAAAGAACCACGTAAATGGCACACTGATGATACCGATGATGAGCTTAGGGAGCTTAGTCTTCATCTGCCATGCACTCTGCTCGCTTCCGAAGATATTCATAAATGCGATACCTACGAGTAGGAATGCAAAAATCACATATACGATATTGGAGATCAGTACCCAAAACTGATGAAGTACTGGCCGAAACCCAAAGACTTCCCCAAAAACCCAATCCGGCGTCAAAAGCCATCCTGCAAGGAAAAGGAGTGGATTGAAGAGGATGAAAAGAAGGTCGATAACACTATTTGCGAGTCCGAGTCCTGCCGTTGCCCAAGGTGAAGACGCTGTAGAAGTAGCATCAGCTTTTTTAGTATCAACCGAAGGAGTGCCTGTCTTTCATGTTGTATCAGTCTTTGAATCAGCAGCATTTGCAATCTTCATACTTCCAACACCCACGTATACTATCCCAGTATCTTGTGAGACTGATTGAGTATTAGTCTCTACAGAAACCCCAATCCATGCAGTAACAGCAAGGATGAGGAGAGTCATGAGCTTGAGAGCTGGAGATGCTATGTGAGCGAGTTTGGCGATGAGAGGAGACATGTCTTTTTGTTTGAATTTGAGTCTATTGAACCACACATTGGTGGTGAGTGCAAAAGAGTGGACTTGACGATCGCGAGATTATTGTCCTTGTGGCGTGTCACTCTGACTGCGAAGAAGCTCTAGCTTCTTCATGAAGTCATTTCCAGAATCGGGAAGCACAACGGTTACGTTTTTAATGAGCGCCTCTTTGTTGTTGGTGATAGTATCGAGGAGTTTTGCATTGTATGCATTAAGCGCCTGGTACGTTGCAACGAATTTGTCGAGGAAAACGAGGTAAGACTGAGCGTAGGTTTGCGTTTGTTTTTCTTCGAGATATTTATCGAGAGTATCCTGCGTAAGATCGTAATCCATGTTCTTGTATGCAGTCGAGAGTGTAGTCTTATACCCCTCGATCTTCGTCGTAGATGTAGTGATGGCAGCAGCAAGTTGGGCGCGCTGTGATGTAAGTGAGGCAAGATACGCGTTGGTTGCTTTTCCGCGGAACTTGAGCTGGTCAATAAAGCTCTCAAGCATCGCCTGACGATCTGAAGTACCGTCGAGAAGCTTGTTTACATCTGTACGGAGGATATTCATATATTCCTGCGCAGCAATCATGTGCGAAGCGATGATTTTCTTCGTTCCCGTAGTCTTATCTGCAAGAACAGAAGAGATTGGCATCACTTCCTCATAGAGACGAATTGGGGTCTCTTTCTTGGCTTTATCAGAAAGTCCAATATTGAGTGAAAGTGCTACCCCTGTATCTCCGAGGTAGGTGGTGTCTTGTCTTTTGAAAGATAATTCATTCTTCGATGCATGTGCATCGTTATTGCTCGCAAAGCTTGCAAAATACGTGAACGCGAAGTTGATCACGAAAGATAAAAGTATCCCGAGAAGTAACACCTTGCGGACAAAGTCCTTGATTTCCGTCTTGATGAGCATACTATGCCGTGTTATTGACCTGTTTCGTCTATCTTACTCTACTCCCCTTTTTTTTGCAAATGACAAGTCTCAAGCGCCTTTCACTCGCCCTCATTTTTGCACTGACACTGCAGATAAGTTTCCCGATCATTGGATCACTCGAAATCCAAAAGACATACGCATACGGAAGCGAAACACGTGCCTTTGAAGCACTTGGAAAAGTAGGCGTTCTCACTCTCGAAACTCCAAAAAATAGTTTCGTTGTGCGATTGCATTCTGATATGCCAATCGAAAATGAAAATGATGTGCAAATCACACTTTCGGATGGAAAGACCTCAAAAACTATGGGGCTCGAAATCGAAGGCGATGAATGACTCGACGGGACATATTTTACCGCTCCGATTCATTTTTCTGGTACAAAACAGGTACAGATCGAGATCACATCATCACTCAAGAACATCAAGATCCAATCAGAACTTGTAGCACTCGATACAGAGTCTGGAACATACCATCTCGCCCTCAATCCAGAACGACTGAGTGTTCATGCGGCAGATGGACCAAAGATTGTTACACGTACTCAGTGGGGCGCAGATGAATCACTTCGTTATAAGGATTCGAGTGCTTGGAAGGGATACTATGCAAACCTTGAAAAGCACAAAAATGACCCAATCCCCGATGCAACCAAGAAATACAACGATCGAATAGAGGCTATTTCAAATAATCTTCGAACAAAGTTTCCAGAGGAATTTGCTCTGAGCGAAAAAGTAGCATCCGAAAATGGACACGATCTCGTCTGGCCAATCGAAAAGACAAAAAATGTCCGAAAGATCGTACTCCACCATACAGCAGAAAATCTCCTCAGTGACAGTACAGATGAAGCCCTCATGCGATCAATGTATTACTATCATACAGTAACACGTGGATGGGGCGATCTCGGATATAACTACGTTATCGGTCAGCGCGGAACGATCTATGAATGACGTGCAGGTGGAGACTACGCAGTTGGTGCCCATGCAGCTTGGAATAATTCAGGAACGGTTGGAATCAGTGTGATCGGAAATTTCGAAGTTGATAACCTCATCAAAGATCAAGAAGATGGAATCCGAACTGCGATATCATGGCTCGCAAAGAAATACGGGATCAACATCACCAGTCAAGCCAACGGTCACAAAGAATGTAAGAGCTCACCCGATTGTCTCACAACTGATTCGATCGTAACGGGACTTGTGGGACATCGAGATGTCGGATATACCGCCTGCCCATGAGCCAACCTGTACACAAAACTTGCAAGCTTCCAAAAGGATATTGGAGCCGAAACAACCAACTATACACTCGTAAATAATCCAGTATACAAGCCAGAAACCTTAGTTGCCACAAATACGTCTACTGGCGTCACGCCACCAAAAGTTCCCACAGCAGTGCTTTCAAAGGGGCCAACTATTCGTATAAAACTCTCTACTCCGACTGATTGGAAATCAGTTCGACTCGATGTTGTAAGTGGAAATCCGGTGCTTGGATTTGATAAAGTAACTGGCGGTATCACAACAGGATCTTTGGTGATTCGCAAGAAAAACCTCACAAAACTTGAGCTTATGCTCGATGGGAAAAAATACACGGGCGGAACGATCAGTCTTTCGGCTGATATCGTGCGTATCAGCAACTGGGATCGAAAGCCTTCGTGGGATACTTCCGGTAAACTCAATGACAACACTTTCCGGGGTAAACTCGAAGTCCGCATCAAGGCAAACAAACTAGAAGTAATCAATGAACTTCCTCTCGAAGACTATCTCAAGGGTCTCGCCGAGATCAGCAATGGAAACAATCCAGAAAAGGTAAAAACTATCCTTGTTGCTGCTCGAAGCTACGCACTCTGGTATACCGATCCAAATAATCGAAAATTCCCAGGCAAAGACTACGATGGATCAGACGATCCAGAGATATTCCAAAAATATCTCGGATATGGGTATGAATCACGTTCTGGCGATACTGCCAAACTCGTAGAGGCAACAAACGGTCAAGTTGTTACCTATAACGGAAATCTCGTAAAACCCTGGTACTTCAACGATTCAGACGGCCGTACACGATCCGCAAAGGAATACTGCGAATCAAATGGCGGAAAGAATTGTCTTGATATCCCATATCTCCAATCCGTGGAAGATCCAGCAGGAGTTGGACATACTCGCAAAGGGCATGGGGTCGGAGTTTCTGGAGTTGGAGCAACATACTTCGCAGTAGAAAAAGGATGGGACTATAAAGCGATTCTTGCTTACTATCTCACTGGAACAAAGGTTGAGAAGAAGTACTAAGTCTCATAAAAAAAACAGAGCCCTAAGCTCTGTTTTTTTAATTCTCAACTTCAACCTGTAACCCCATCCCCTACTTCATATCATATATTCTTTTCACTACTCACGGCAGCCACGTCCACTATACATCCAAGCTCTCACCATACCCTCGTGATATTGGCTGAGCAAGAAACAAATATATAGTATGAAGTGGATGTGCACAAAGGATTAATTCAAAGATTAATATAAACCTCCGAATAATTTCGGAGGTTTATATTATTTCTTTGTGGTTTTCTTTGCAGTCTTTTTGGATTCTTCTCCAGCCACTTTCTTTCCTGCAAGAAGATCACGTATCTCTTCAAGAAGAACAACGTCAGCAGCCTTTGTTTCTTCTTTTTTAGCTGGCTTCTTGATCGTTTTGTTTACAAGCGATACAAACACAAAAACTGCAAATGCTATAACTATAAAATCAAACGTAGATTGAAGAAATTGACCGTATTTTATAGTCACCTCTCAGCCAGAAAGCGAATGAATCGTAGTAGCATACTTTGTAAAATCCACACCCCCAAGAAGCGCTCCGAGCGTCGGCATTGCGACATCTGCAACGAGTGATGAGACGATCTTCCCGAAGGCAGTACCAATGATCACTCAAACCGCGAGGTCAACGACATTCCCCTTCATGGCAAAGTCTCGGAAGTCCTTCAAAAAAGCGACTGGCATACGTACGAATATCAAGAAATATTGGATGCATAATATCTGTGCAATATTTCCTGTCAACGAGGTGGATTTGAGGGAGGGTTTGTATATACTGGGCAAAATTTTCTCACACACCTATGCGCTGCCCGAAATGTAAAAACCTCGACACCAAAGTAATTGACTCTCGAATGACCGAAGATGGGAAGGCGATCCGACGACGACGTGAATGCGAGAAGTGTGAGGCACGATTTACGACATTTGAACGCATGGAGTTCATCAACTTCATGGTGACGAAGTCAAACAACCCCTGCACGGGGGCATAGTCATGT
>JBMOJK010000022.1:0-16652 GCA_049315825.1 Patescibacteria group bacterium | reverse complement strand
TGTTGTATCTTTCTCTCAAGAAGACTTCGTCTTCTTGTGTGCGGGTTAAGGAGCATGCTCGTCAGAAAATTGAGCCCGAGCATCATATGATTTTTGATAACTCTGTCAAAAGGAAATTCACACTATTTTCTATAATTCTCCACTTTCTTGATTCTTTGAACAAAAAACAGTGAAAATATCTACAAAGAATCCTGCGGAATATCCCACAGGATTCTTATTTTTTTCTAGCATACAATATATCGTGTAAGCATTTGACCGATCGGTTATGTAAGTCTTTGTTCAGTTAGTGCTTTTGATCCCAGGTGTTGAAATTTTTAATCAATCATATCTATAACACATCCTCGCTTGGACTGACCATTATGAAACATACACATTAAAGCTCGACAAACTTTGTCTTGGAAAAGCTGTATAGTCGAATACCATCAAGTCATGTTCAAAAAAATCTCTCTCACTGTCGTACTCGCTTGTACGCTTGCTTCTTGTGGTAGTACCCCAGAAGCCCCAAAAACTCCATCAGAGCCAACACCCAATCCAATCGCAACCGGAGCACTCTGAGCAACGAACACTGGTTTCACCTCAGATCTCAACTCGATCATCGAAGATGCATATCGAGCAAGTGCAAGTGGTTCAACCGCTACTGGTTCTACTGGATCAACATCGAAATAATAAAAAATCCCTCCTTTTGCTCGTAAGCTTTGGAGGGATTTTATTATGCCTGTGTAGACTGAGTTTCTTCTGTTACTTCTGTTGATGGAGCTTCTGGTAGAAGTTCGATCGTGAAGTCCTTAGTTGGCGAGTAGAAGTCGAGTTCTGAAGGATTGACAAATTCACATACACGGTCGAGAAGTTCAGAGATCTTTACTTCTGTCTGCGTTCCACGAACCATGTCCTTGAGCTGACATACCCCCTTCTTCGCCTCCATGATACCGACGATTGCGACAAATTGTGCATTGAGACGATTTGCCTTCTTCATCTGAACCTTGAGAGACGGCGTTCCAAGCGAGAGGAGCGAGTTGAGTCCGCGATTGCGGGCCTCGATCGAGAGCGGAAGCATGAGCTTCTTCGCATCATCACCGAGCTGGATGAAGTAGAGATGGATCGAGTCCTTATTTCGAAGTTTTACCCCCGCGTCCATCACTGCTTCGATGAGACGTTCACATCCCATCGCGT
The DNA here is from genome assembly GCA_049315825.1 of Patescibacteria group bacterium. Taxonomy (GTDB): domain Bacteria; phylum Patescibacteriota; class Gracilibacteria; order BD1-5; family UBA2023; genus JBMOJK01. Next base: position 15,482 of record JBMOJK010000022.1, on the reverse strand, counting down.
ATCCAACTGCTGGAATGGCTTCCTTGTAGCCGAGTACCTTTGCGAGTTCATCATAGCGACCTCCGCCTCCAAAGGCATCCTGTGTTCGTCCAGAGCCGTCCACCCATTCCCAAACAGTGTGAGAATAGTAGTCAAGTCCGCGAACGAGGGTGTGGTCTTCTTCGTAGGCAACACCGAGGATATCGAGGTATTCCTTTACACTGTTGTAGAACTCGAGAGAATCTTTCTTGAGGAAATCAGTGATTTTCGGAGCAACCTTGAGGAGTTCTTTTGTATCTTCGTTCTTAGAGTCGAGGAGTCGAAGTGGATTGACTGCAAGACGAGCAAGATCCGTCTCATCGAGCAAGTGTTTCTTATTTTCGAAGAAACTTGTAAGTTCGAGCATGTATTTCTCGCGCTCCTTTGCTGTACCTATCGAGTTGAGCTTCACTGTATATTTTCCTTTGAGCCCAAGGCTGTCGAGCATCGAACAACCAACATAGATCATCTTTGCATCAAGAACCGGATCAAGTTCACCGATGATTTCTCCTCCTACCTGATGAAACTGACGATATCGCCCCTTTTGCGGTCGATCGTATCGGAAATGTGGTTCAATATAATAAAGATACACCGGCTGTGGTTCTTCCATCATATTGTTCTCGATGTACGAACGCATAACACCTGCAGTCGACTCAGGCTTGAGCACGAGCTCTCTCCCCTTCTTGTCTTGAAACTCATAAAGTTCTTTCGAAACAACATCCGATCCCATTCCAGCGGAACGTACGATCAAATCTTTCATCTCGATAATAGGCGTCGAAATACGTGTGAATCCATTCTTTCGGAATTCATGACGAGCCACTTTCTTGAGAAAGTTAAAGTAGCGCTGATATTCGCCGAAGATGTCCTGCATTCCTCGGACTTTCTGTGGTAGTTCTGCCATATATTTATATTTAGGAGAGTCCTGATTAAAAAAAGCGCTTTTATGCGCAGTCACAAAATCGAGTGTAGCAGAAGTAAGCAGAATTGCAAACCGGTTCACTCGCGGTTTTTTGAAGTGTAGGTTTAACCGAAAAATAAAACGCCCGTCAGAGATTTTCTGAGGGCGTTTTATGTGAACTGGAAGGATTAATTTGAGCCGTCACCTACCATGATAATCTCTGCTTGGCTGTTGTAAATATACTTAACAGTTGTCTTTGATGTCTTCTCCCATTCCTTCATGCTGTCAGACTTTGTGAGGTACCCACTATTTCGTACCATACCGTATGGAGCACCGTAGTTACTTTCATAACGTCCAAGTACTGGATCTGGTCCACCGATACATGTAAGATACTGGCGATATTCGAGAGTCTTGTCTGCATCGCTTGTGTTCATGTCAGAAGGAGCAGTCATGAGAGCAAGGACGAGTCCTCCACGATTTGCACAAGTTACGGCCGTAGACTGACGACCTATGAGGACCGGAGATGGATTGAGATTTCCATTGTTTGCTACATAAATATCATCCATTGACTGTGAGAGATCACCGAGGAAGCTCTTTCCAGCTGAGATGTATTCGCGAGCTGCAGAAACTTCGTAGTCGATATATCCGATGATATTCTGGATAGCAGTATTAGAAGCATACTCTGGTTTTACCATGAGCGCCTTCATACGCTCAGAAATCTGTGCAAGGTAATTCACATAATTTGCCTGAGAAAGATTGCGACCGCGGGCAAAAATCTTTGCGACGATCGGGTCGAGCTGAAGGAGGAATTCAGCAGAAATCTTAGCACGATATGGGTTGCTTGAAACAACTGTAGCAGTTGCACCAGGAGGTGCTGAAGTAACCATAGTTGCTGACATAGTAGCATCATCGGCACTTACACTGAGTGATGTAAGCATGATACTTGCAGCGAGAAATGAAGTTGTGAGCGTTCGGAGTTTCAATGAAACGGCAGACATATTTGAATGGGACAAATGTAAACTACTCTCAGTGAATCACATGATGAACTGAGTGTCAATTATCCGACCATTTTTCTGTGAAGTCACAAAAATGGTCCTCGATGGACCATTTTTGTTATAAAGCATTGATTTCAAAGTATTCGTTCGTCATAGGAACGAGACTTCTCGTTTATAATTCACCAAGCGTGAGTTTCACCACCTCGGTTTTCTCAGTTTTTTTCTTCCAAACTTTGAGGGTAATAGTCTCACCGGGAAGCTTCTGAGAGAGTGCTTCTTTGAGTCCATATGATACAGAGAGTAGATTTCCTTCTGCCTCTAGGATGATATCTCCACTCTCTAGACCTGCCTTCGCTGCTGGTGAATTTGGGATGACCGCCTGATCTGTACCACTGGTATTCAAAAGCGCACCATGGTCCATGTTAAGCTTCAAAGCTTTTGTAAGATCAGGGGTTAAAAGCGTATAGCGAACTCCTACAAATGGTCGTTTGATCACCCCATATTTCTCTACCGAACGTTTGAGTGAATCTACGATCTTCGCCGAGAGCGGGATCGCAAAGCCTATCCCGTTCGCCCCTGCTGTCACAGCAGTATTGATCCCGATCACCTGCCCTGCAAGGTTTACAAGTGGACCTCCTGAGTTTCCTGGATTGATCGCCGTGTCTGTCTGGATAAGCCCCGAAAGAAGCTCTGAACTTCGTGAGTTCTGATCTCCCGCCTCGATCTGACGACCGAGTCCAGAAACTACACCAAAAGTGAGTGTATTTTGGAACTGTGCGAGTGCATTTCCAATCGCCACAACGAAGCTTCCAACTTCGATGTCCTCACTCTTTTCGATGAGCGTGACAAACTTAGCATCGCTATATGGAGTAACTGTATCCTTGTATGCACGGATGATAGCGAGATCCGTTGTCGGATCGAGTGCGAGAACTTTACCGATGAGCTCTGTCCCGTCCGAGAGGATAACTGAGTACTGAGCGTTTGTATCTGCAACGACGTGCTTGTTGGTAAGGATGTATCCGTCTTTGGAGATGAAAAACCCCGTTCCTCCGCCTACGGTTTTCTTGATCGTACCAGCTGGCTCGTAGAAGAACCCAAATGGATCAGTCTTATAAGTCTGAACATCCTTTGAGATTACGATCGAAACAACCGATGGGCTTACTCTTTGCGCGATTCATTTCACTCCAGATTCGAGATCAGCAAGCTTCGGGGAAATCGTCGGCACATCAGTCGTAGCAGTAATATTCTCCTTCGTATCTTTAGTCACGGGCATCGTCTCGATATGCCCCGCCACAAATCGGACCATCAAGTAGGCACTGAGGATCGATATCCCAAAACACACAAGAATAGAAATCAAAAAGAGTCGAGAAAATTTCATAACAAATGATTACAAGAAGAGATTATACATGCATGCAAGCATTTTCAATAGTCGCATTGCTGCGGTTGATTATTTATAGCGAAATTTGAATCTGTTTTAAAATACTCTGAAGCAGCGCGGTATTTTTGGGTTATGGCGCGATATGGACTTAATAAGGAGGCTGCCTCTTCCAGTAGAAACTACAGTATTCTTCGAGAACGATCTTGCAACTCAACTGTTTGCTGAGACAGTATGTACAGATACTTTTCAACAAGCTGGGAATCAATAACAAATCCGCCCTTCGGGCGGATTTGTTATTCGCAGATTCTGATCTTCTCGAGTGAGATGCACTTCCCTGCTTCGATCTCGACGAGGATGGCACAAGTCACACCAGGACCAGTTGCCTGTTCGGGTTTCGCAGAGAAGAGATTTACTCCCGAGATATATGAAGGAATCCGTCCTTCGAATTTCTGACCAATCGCAGAATGGATAGGTCCAGTCATCCCAACATCGGTGATCATCCCGGTTCCAGATTCGAGGATATGTTCGTCATTGGTCTGAACATGCGTATGCGTCCCATAGACAAATGTTGCTCGACCAGAGAGAAACTCAGTCAGACAATAGGATTCTGCCGTTGTTTCACGATGGAAATCCACAAGGATCGCATCGAATGTCTGATCTGTATGCTCTCGAAGAATTTCATCCACTCTCAGAAATGGATTATACACCTGATCCTTGAGAAATACGCCTGAGATGATATTGATCACCAGAATCTTCTTCCCATTTTTTTCGATCACTTTGTGTCCACGTCCCGGGAGATGGTAGTGCTCTGATGTATAGAAATTGGCGGGTCGAATCTGGACGGATTCTGGACTGTCCATGTAGGCCCCGATCTCGTCGATGTGTGTAAAGCTGTGATTTCCTCCGGTGAGCAGGTCGATCCCAAGTGCTTGAAGATCGTGAATATGTGCAAGACTTGGTCACTTCCCGTTAGTGACATTCTCAGAGTTTGCTATCACAAAATCAGGAGCATATTGTTCCTGAAGTTTTGGGAGGTTTGTCGTGATAAGTTCGCGGCCCTTTCGACCGTACACATCACCGAATATGAGGATTTTCATGGCGTGATTATATGCAAAAACGGGATTTTGCTATCCGAGACTACGCGCGGATCTCGCGGAGGACTTTTTCAGCGTGCCCTGTAGCTTTGACATTGCGCCATTCACGAAGAACCGTACCCGATGCATCGAGGAGAAATGTAGATCGTTTCATCCCGAATACGATCTTCCCGTACATGTTTTTTTCACCCATAACTCCAAACGCATCAACGAGTGTTCCATCGTCAGAGATGAGATCGATCCCGAGCGAACAGCTATTTTGGAATTTCTGATGAGAGGCTGTACTGTCCTTGGAAACCCCGATGATCGCGATACCTTCTGCTGCAAACTCTGCGCGCAGTCGGGTGAAGTCCTGAGCTTCCATCGTACAACCTGGAGTATTGTCCTTCGGATAAAAATACAGGATCGTCTTGGGAGATTTCGCGAGGAGTTCACCAAGCGTGAGTTGTGAATGTGAGCCAGCAGAAGCGATATCGAGTGTATGATCGAGTGGAAGTTTCATAGAAAAAACGGTTACCCGTGTAGTGTAACCGTTTTTTGCGATGTGTAATGTTATTTTTTGCGAATGAACCAGATCACTCCTGCGACGATCAAGATCATGAAGACGATATTTGCTTCGTGCGAATAGTGTCGGATCAGATCAAGTACCGATGGACCAATGAAGTATCCGATACTCACGAGCACTCCGCACCAGAGCGTGGCTCCTACGAAGGTGAGACCAGTGAACCAAGTAGGATTCATTCGAAATATTCCTGCCGGTATCGAGATGAGATGACGCACCACCGGGAGAAATCGCCCGATGAAAGTATAGAGTTTGTCGTTTTTCACGAAGAGCTTCTCGGCGAGTTCGTATTTCTTGTGGGTGATGAAGAAATATTTCCCATATTTGAGGAGGATTGCTTTCCCGATATATCGACCGAAGAGATAGTTCGCCCATGCTCCTACGATACTCCCAAGTCCACCAGCAAGTACCGCCGCAGCAAATGAATACTGCCCCTGAAATGCGAGATATCCTGCTGGGATCATCACGAGTTCAGATGGAACTGGAAATAGACTCGATTCGAGTGCCATGAGGAAAAATATCCCAGGCAGCCCAAACGCTGCAAATGTTTGTACGAGTGTATCCATTAGAGCTTGATAAATGATGCGATCTTGAGTGGGATCGTGTGGAGTGGTGAGCTATCCGAGAGCTTTGCACGAATGCTATCGTACATCCAGGCAAAGACCACACCGAGGATCGTCCCAACGAAGATATCCCCGAAATAATGCACTCCCGCAACTACACGAGAAAGCAGCATAAATACTCCTACGAATGCGAAAAGCGCAGCCATTCGACCCGACATATATCGCGCGATTGCGAACACTGAAGCTCCCGCGAAGATCGCATGCCCCGATGGGAAAGAATTATCCGGGAGATGATTGAGCAGCGGAGGAAGACTTGAGATCGTCTCTGGGCGTGGACGCATCGGGAGACCAAGATTGAGTATCCAATACATACCAAACGCGAGTCCGATCGCGTAGAAGAGATCGAGTGCTTGCACGCGCATATCGCGAGACTTTGTTTGTACGCCTCGAAGCCACCAGATCAAGAGGAGTACCACTACCATGAGTACTTCAAGGTCTGAGAAAACTCGAACTACTGGTACAAGTGGACTTCCTGCCACAACGAGTGAACGAAGAAATGTAGAGATCTGGACATCGAGTCCGATGAGTGAATTGAGCATGGCTGGATGATACGAAATGCGGGAAGAAGTGCAATATGAAGGTTAATTTTTTTCTACCTTTGGAACCGGATCGAGTCCGCCCTTTGACCAGGGGTGACAGCGAGCGATTCGGCGAGCAGCGAACCAAGAGCCGCGCAGCGATCCATGTGTTTCGATCGCCTCAACCGCATATGCACTGCACGATGGAAAATACCGACAATACGGCGGTCGATTGCTCGCACGGGCCCATATCGAGTGATCTGGCGAGAGAAATCGCTGATACAAGCGCAAAACAAAAAGAAGAATCTTAACTGACATGTGAGCATCATACACAGATTAGCCAAAAATTCTTCCCAAAAGAAAAATCCTCCTACACTCTTGCGAGCTTCGGAGGATTTTCATTATTTTACGAATTCAACTACCTTGCTGAATACTGCAGGGTGAGAGATCGCAAGATTCGAAAGCGCCTTTCGGTCGAGCTTTACGTTCTTCTTGTAGAGCATGTTGATGAATGCTGAGTACGTCACACCAAGTGGACGAACTGCATTGTTGATACGAACGAGCCAAAGAGCACGGAACGTGCGCTTCTTGTTGCGTCGGTCGATGTAAGCATTCATTCCTGCCTTAGCAATGGCGTTCTTAACTCGTGAGAATACATTCCCATTCATCAAACGGTAACCCTTTGCCTTAGCAATGATCTTCTTATGTCGCTTGTGGCTTGCTAGCCCGCGCTTAACTCGTGTCATATTACGTTACGAAAGAAAAATACTAGAGTCCGTTTGGAAGACAAGCCTTGAGAGCACGCATGTTAGCTGATGTAGCAACAACACCGTACTTGTTTCGACCCTTCGCCTTCTTTGACTTGTCTGAGAGGAGATGACGCTTGCACGCCTTTGGAAGAATGTACTTCCCTGATCCAGTGATCTTCACGCGCTTCTTGGCGCTTGAGTGAGTCTTCTGCTTCATACTACTTTTTCGGATAAATGAGTGTAGAAAAGTTGTTTCCTGTTTTTGAGAGCTGTATGCCTTCTGTTTTATAGAATTCACTGAGTGAGTTCACGAATTCCTTCATCTTGGCTTGAGCAAGTGCGACGAATTGATTTTCTCGACCACGGAGAGTGAGCATGATCTTGAGCGGATGTCCGAGACCTGCAAATTTCTTTGCCTGCGTTCGGCGAATTTCGAGATCATGATCACCGATCTTATAGGTGATCTTGAGTGTCTTTACGTCGGCTTTCTTTGAAGACTGGCGACCATGGGCGAGATTTTTCTGCTGTTTGAAGAGAAATTTTCCATAGTCCATAATCTTGGCGAGAACCACTCCGTTCTGCATACCGATCTCAACGAGATCCATCTCCATCTCAGCAGCCTTATCGAGGGCTGCATCAATGGCGAGCGTTCCGAGTGATTCTCCAGATTCAGAAATGACGGCAACTTCCGCTACTTTGATTTCAGCGTTTATGCGCTTGCCTTTTCCTGCCATTATTTTGTCTTCTTAGCAGATGCTGCCTTTGTCTCCTTCTTTGCAGCTGGAGCCTTTTCAGCAGCTGCCTTCTTAGCAGGAGCTTTCTTTGCAGCAGGTGCAGCAGCCTTCTTTGCTGTCTTTGGAGCTGTAGTTGAAGTACCCATTCGAGCAAGCATCTTAGCAGCTTGACTCTTCTTGTGAGCACCATTGTTCTTATGAAGAACGTTCTTCTTTACGAGCTTATCGATAGCAGAGTAAACGCCTTCGAGAAGTGTAGATGCTTCAGATGAAGCATCAGCGATCGCCTTCTGAAATTTCTTGAAAACTTCGCGGTAAAGCGCTGAGAAGTGACGATTGCGTGATCGCTTAGTAAGGCTCTGTCGATGAGCTTTCTTTGCGGACTGAGTAACTGGCATGAAAGTAGAATAATAAAAAGACGCGAAAAGCGGTCTCTTAAAAAAGCTTGTGCATTCTATAAAAAAGGATGCAAGAGTCAAATCAGAAATACGAGAAGTGCTCATTGCATTGCATGCTGCATTTCTGAAACAAAAAAAGTCTGGACGAACCAGACTTTTTTATCGAATCACTTATGCCTTACGTCGGCGAAGAAGTGCAAATCCAAGACCGAGTGAGAGTGCAACCATGAGTGCAATCTGTGCAGGACCTGTCTTTACCCGAGTAGTAGGAGAGTATTCAGAAGACTCTGTTGCATCAGAACACACCGCCTTGATTGCGAAGTCTTCGTATTTTACAGGACCTGATGAAAGGTTGATTGTATATGTATTGCTCTTAACAGCTTCGATAAATACGAACTTTCCGGTGTTGTCTTTCTTGTATACGTTGTACGTAACAGCTTCTGGAATTGAGTCCCAAGAGATTGTACTTGCATCTTTAGTAGAGGTTACCTTTACTCCACCAACATTTGAGATGAGACACTTCTGAGCAGAGCCGAGTGCAAGGTCTACTTCGATCGGGTCAGAAACCACGTTTGTCATCACCTTACCATCCGCACCAACACCTGAGATCTGGAATGTATACTTCGCGATCGCAAGTCCAGATACATACCAGCTGTATGATCCACTTGCTGTCTTGATCTTTGCCTTCTCAAATGTGAGTGACTTCTCTGGAGCTCCTGTTCCTGTAGTGTATGAGAATTCGAATTTCGCAAGATCTGCTGGCTCGTTGTCTACTTCGAATGTAAACATTACCTTCTTGTCTGCCTTTTCTACCTTGATATTCTTGAATGCTACATCTGGCTGAGTAACCATGAGAGTTGCTGCAGCGGTTTTGAGAGTTGTCTTTCCGAGTGCATTCTTAAGGGATACATCGATCGATGTAGTACCAGATGCTGTAGGAGCAGTGATTTCACCTTCGTACTTCCCAGTAGTTTTACTTTCCTTGAGGACTTCAACTGATGTACCAGCCGTAACTGTTACTTCCTTGAGACCAGCTTCAGCATTTACAGATACTGCGATCTTCGCACCGGCGACCGCAGAATAATCGTTTGCCTTTGTACCTTTTGTTGCTCCTGTTGTAAGTGCGAGTGAGTTAAATGCTGGACCTTCAGATCCCACCTTCACACTCACCTTAGAAGATTCACCGATGACCTTATCTGTTCCATCGAGAACCTTTACTGAGACTATATTCTGTGACTGATCTACGTTCTTTACCTGGAACATGAATGCCCCTTTGTCGTCAGTCTGAGACTCGAGTGCCTTTGTGCCGTTCAGGAAGAGCTGAACCTTTGAGTTCTTCTTCGTTGCACCTGTAACTGCGAGATCCGTTCCTCCGAGTGTAGAATCTGCATCTGGGGAAGTGATCGTAACGAGTTCTCCACCTGTTGCTGTAGAAGCTTCACCAACAGAAACCTTTACCTTTGTATTTCCTTCGATCTTTGGCTTATCGAAGTCAGACACTACTACCTTGAACGTTCCTTCCTTTGTAAATGAGAGACCCTTTGAGAACGTCTTCTGTCCCTGATCAGATGAAGTGAATGTATATCCTTCAGAGTATGGAACTGTTGCTTTATTGTCGTTATCTACGATAACGAACACAGTACCAACATAATTCTTCACAACCGAACCATCCTTGGCAACTGCCTTAACAGTGAGGTCCATAGCCTCCCCTACCTTCGCGGTAGCAGCTGCGGTTACTTCGAGATGATCTGTATCAGCTGCAACGGCATCAGCTGCGTAGATCGCTCCAGTAGAATGTGCTACGAGTGAGAGTGTAGCGAGGATTGCGAACAAACGTTTCATGTGTATAGATAAGGAAGATTTATTTTACTGTGGGGCATATTACGTGAAAACTGCTGGCTGATCAAGGATTTACCCTAGACAAAATGGCTGTTTTCATTCAAATACATATTCACCGTTCCAGGACGGCTCCGAATCGACTCTGGGATCGTATGACCCGTCAGAACGTACGGCCGATCATTGAAGTAATCAAAGAGCTTTTGTACATGCGCCTCATCAAGCTCTGAGGTGATATCATCGAGCAGGAGAATAGTCTTGGTATTGGACGCAATTTCGAGGAATTCGATCGATAGGAGTTTGAGTGCGAGGAGGATGGATTTATTTTCTCATCGGGAGAGAAATTCTTCGGTACGAACCCAACCATGACGGATTTGAACCTCGAAGAAGAGATCATCGAGGTGTGGTCCGATACACGTATGACCAACGAGGATATCTTTCTCGCGGTGGTCAGCGTTATAGTGCTTGATACTCTCCAGTGGCTTCGAGCGATCTACTTTGGTCTCGTACACCGCTCGGATGTGGTATTTTGCCCCAACGATCTGCGTAACGAATGACATCTTAGACTCCAGAAACTCGAGGAATGTCATACGGTATTCGAAGTATGTAGCAGCCTTTTGAGCAAAGAGCATATCCCATGCATCAAGATCACTCGGTGGAGATTTTCACTCGGAGATACGCTTGAGTAAAGCATTGCGTGAGCGGAGCACCTGCGAGTATTCTCGCTTGAGCTTCGCAAATGGTTCGTAGGTCAGAAGCAAGGTTTCATCGAGGAAATCACGCCTGAGTGATGGTCCGAGATAGAGAAGATTCATCTCGATCGGGAGGAAGAGCATCGCTCGCATCCCGTGCGAGGCGAGGTATTTCGGTCGAGTCACAACCGCTCACTGGAGCATGCACTGGACCTTGCGGGTATCGCTTGCGAACGAGATCGTATACTGTGGGGTGAGACCAGAAGCACTCAATATATCAGATCGCACGAACGCAGCCCCCTCGCTGTCTTCGATCAGATCAAAAAAAGTTCTCCCCGGTGGAGGAGACGCATTGATCGATGTATAAATCGCTTCCAAGATATTGGTCTTCCCTACTCCATTGTCGCCACTGATGACGAGCTTGGGGGCGATCAGGAATTTCAGTTCGCTATGATTCTTGAAACGATACAACGTAGTCTGCGAGAGCATATTAGCTCATGATATTTGGCAAGGCGATCGCACCGGAGATCTTCTTCTGGCCAGAAACTCCGAGGAGTGACTCGCGAGAGATTTCACTTGCTACGACCGTGTCTTCTCGCATCGGGAGAAGTGCGAGTCCTGAAGGCTCAAGTCCTGCGAGTTTTTCGGCAGGAACATTCTTCAAAATATCCATGTACTGTACAATGGAATCGAGATTCTCACGGTAGTGTTCGAGCTGTTCTTCTGTGAGACTCAGTCGCGAGAGCTTCGCGATGTGTTTGATTTGATCTTGTGTGAGGGCCATTTCTTCCTATAATCAAGCTGTAGAATGTACCAAGCATAGAGATTATATGGAAAAAAGCAATGAGACTCTTGCATCAAAACAAGGCTCTGCATCCACGGTGGATCTCGCAATCGTAAGTAGAAGACTTATCATCGCGAAGCGCTTTTTTGCATGGGTTTCAGCTGTGTATTTCTCACTCTCGCTCATGACAGCAGGTGGACTCTTCTCAGATATGATCGCACCATTTGCAAAGGCAAGTCGACTCGCGTTTTATTTCGCAGTTTGTACACTTTTGTATTCGCTCGTATCCTATGGACTCGCAACCGCATGAGAAGGAGCTGAGAAATTTCGCTTTTTCGCACTTCCGATCATAGCGGTACTTTTCGCTGCTGCGGTGGCTCATTCGTTTGGTTTTTTAGGTTAAATTATGAAAAATATCCTCCTCGTTACGAGTCTCGCACTCCTCCTTGTCTCATGCGGAAGCACCGACACCAGCAATGTAAATCTCTCAAAATTCGAGGGTAAGAATTTCAGCATTGAAGTACCAAAGACTTGGACAAAGGTCGAAGATGCACAGCTTCCAAAGCCAAAGAACGGGACAATCATGCTCGCACTCACCTCTACTGACATCAGCAGTGGATTTGCGAACAATCTCCTCGTCCTCAAGGACACACTCCAATCTGGATCAGATCCTGCGATGACTTCTCGCAAGTACGCCGTGATCAACAGCGCTCTCACCAATGGTAACTACAAGGCCTACACGAAGCTCTCAGATGCTACCTTCAAATATACAGACAATGACGAAGGACTCATCACAACATTCGAAGCACAGTACAACGACGCAACCCCAAAACAGAAATTCCTCCAAACAGCCAAGATCTGTGGCAAGGACGTCTACCTCATGACCATCGGTCTCGCCTACTCAACAAGCGACACTGCAAAATACGAGGCAATCTTCAAGACATTCACTTGTGTAAAATAACCATAAAATCCCGCTCTTGCGGGATTTTATTTGCTCTGCGACTTGCAATTCAGACGATTCATTTATAATGTGCCCGCTCACTTTTCATATAAAGTGCAAACCAACATACTTGGCGTCTTGGTAGAGCGGTTATACAGCGGCCTGCAAAGCTGTGGAGATGGGTTCGACTCCCATAGATGCCTCCAATCCAACATTGAAACTCCTCATTTATGGGGAGTTTTTAGCATCTGGAAGCCATTACCGGGAGTTCGACTCCATAAATTGAGAAGAATACACCGTGAATTTTGAAAGCTGGTTTCGTGGCATCTGGAAGAGGAAATTCAGTTATTGGAGAGGTTCGACTCCGGTTGGTATAAAATATTCCAAATGAGTCTGACTTTCCCTATTAGAAAGTCAGACTGGTAATACAGTGACACTTTTCAAGCCGAGGATTATTGACGTTTATACCGACAAAACCAAAAGAGGATGGAGTGAATTTTATAAATTTTGTAGAGTCTTATTCTTTTTCCATTTCAGAGTTTTGAAATAAAGTTAAACTACAAAATAATTCCCCCAAAAATTCAAGAATTAATAATATTTGCGTTGCATACCTTCACTACGGTGATGGAATAAAAGACTTATGGCACTCATATATCCATGATTGAAAAATTACGTCGCTTTCTATGAAAGAAATTTTGGAGTAACTTTAAAACTTACCCATCGCAAATATCGTTTCACATTCACTTTTTACCATGACAGAACTTTCACAGGCTTTTAGGGCCAATATTGCAGCAATTATTGTTAATGAAAAGAAAGAGTTTCTCCTTACTCAACTTGTGGACGCACGACCAGACGAATGGGATTTCGCAAAATGATGAATGCATACGGGGGAAAATGAGAAAGATACTCTTTTCCGAGAGGTGCATGAAGAACTCTGAGAGATTATCGTTGAGCCTAAAGCAAGAAGTAATGTTGCCATCGTATATGAATGGCCAAAAGAACTTCAAGAGCGCAAAGGATTTCGAGGGCAAGCTCGCGTAAGTTATTGGACGAAATTCATTTCAGGAACTATTTCCGTCCAAGAAGATGAACTTCGAAGCTACTCCTGGTTTCCAGAATCAGAAATATGGGAAAGGTTGCTGTCATCGGGATTTCCAAAGTTTATTGTAGAATCTTTCAAAAGAGAATGGGAAGAGGTACAGAATCAGTTTTAGTAAAATCCTAGGATTCTCTCATAATTCCCACAAAAATTCGGACATCTCTCATAAGATTTAGCCTAAACTGCTTAATCCAACCAAATACACTTACATATTTGTGGATAGAACGTATACTTCCGACCTTACTCCAACACACACAGAAGACACTGGAACGATCGAGGTTTGAGGCCAGAAATACGAAGGACTACTCAATCCAAAAAAGAAGAACAGTCTCTATTTTAGATCAAATGAATGGGATTATGGAATTGATAAAAAATTCCCATCTTCGCTTCAGTCTCATATGTGATATGAAAAAAAGACCAAGATTTTCCACGCAAACGAATTTAGCGCAGAGTTCCAAGGAAACCTTGTAGCAACAGGTGCAAAAAAATAATACTTCATCAAATTTAGTTATGCTATTCTGATCAAACCCGAGCCAAAAAACAGTAAAATGGATCAAGTGAATTGGTTATGCTGTTTCGTTCATCTTTTCGATGTACTGCGTACTCACAAATTCTGTATTAGAGAGATACTTAGAGGAATTATCAATATCACTTCTTGGGGGTATTCTATCAAATTCAACTGAGCACTCCTTTTTGTTGGGGCGTATTTGATATGGGCACTCGTAGCAAGTCGAGGGTCTTTTTCTCTGCTTGCACGCCTACTGGGTCCCTGGAATGAAAAATAGATCAAATATACCAGGAAATAATAAAAAATACTCCCTCTTTGAGGGTTTTTTATTATTTGTTTTCGAGTTTTCTTTGGCATGGAAAAGAAAAGAAACAACCATATAATCAAGAAAAATAAAACCATGAAAACGTATCCTATTTTCAAATCAAAATACGCCGTATTATTTCTCACTCTTTTTATATTAGAAATCTACATTGCTTTATATAGCTCTGACGGATGGGTTCGTGGGTTTTTGGGCGATATAATTGTGGTTATACTGATCTATAGTTTATTGCGATTGTTTACAGCATATGAAAGCGCTCTCTCAATCGCAAAACTTAGCTTTCTTATTGCATGTATGGCAGAAATCTTACAGGCGTTTGAAATTGGCAAGAGACTTGGCTTAACTGGATGATGGCTGATAGTATTCGGCTCAACTTTTGATCCGATAGATATATTCGCGTACTCGGTAGGATTTCTTTTGTGTCTTGCACTGCGACACAGTGATGTTAAATAATCTAAATAGTTTAGATAAAAAAATCATACAAGAACAATAATCAATTTTGAATATCGGGTTTTCGACGTAGGCTTAGAGCATTAGAATATCATTTCACAGACATGGCGCCGAATCTACTGAAGTATGCACTCAATATGGGTGATATGCGCCCTGAGCCCATTCGATCGAAGGTGATGTTCGGCGGAAAATACAAAGAAGCACTCGAGAATCTCATGGAAATACTCGAGGAGATGTTTGAATGAGCGGAGGCTGAGCATTTCGTTATTGACTCAGTGATCCCGGGCAACAACAATATTCGCCTGCGCATCACAGAAACAGAGATGGGAGAACAGATCATCGTGAATTGTGTGTTTTGGTATCACCACAACGATCAGCGCTACGGCCTCATCAATATCGACCTCGTTACCACGGGTTACAAACAAAAGACAAAGACTCATTTTGTTGGTACGTTTGGTATCCTTGATCATGAGAATATCAAAACTCGTGTCTGCAACGATCTCATCACCAGTGTCGCCTTCTAAATATATCCCCGATTATCGGGGATATATTTATTTCACGGGTGGTCGATCTTCGTACATTCCAAAGAGTGGAGTGTTATATTCGGAGTAATAAAATGGACCATCTTCACGACCTACTTCTTTGAGCTTACGAGTTGCGAAGGAATATTCGTAGAGGATACGGTATTGGCCGACTGTATCCCGAGCAGTTGGATATGACACATCGCCCGTATAGTATTCCTCAGCGATGCGTATCTTCCCCGGAACAATATCCAGATACACTCATTCGTACGATCCAGTATCTACCACACTGTACTGTGAGCCTAAAAGTGCCGGGATTGTGACAGTGCGACCTGATTTTGTATCGTAAACTATACGTTTATA
>JBMOJK010000021.1:0-17392 GCA_049315825.1 Patescibacteria group bacterium | reverse complement strand
TACCTGCATTCCATCTTCATCGAGAATATCGAGCGACTCTAGATAGAGATTTCTTTGGCGCTCGTCTATGCGCAAAGAAAGAATGAGTTCACGCACAATAAGGCGTTTCTCTTTCTTTTTTCTATATCGTTCAAGTATTCCAGAAAATAACATACATGCAGTATATAAACTAAATAGAGAGAATTAAATTTATTTTATTAGTATTATAGATTGAAAATGTCTTTTACTTTATGAAGTGTTTAAGCGAAGGAGGTATTTTAGTTTTTAACATTCAAAAAATTATATAAATGTTTTCTTCTCTCTATAATGAGAAAGTCACAAGGTTTTAAACAGTAATTCTACAGTGAATTTAACACCCAGTTTTCTTGTCTTTCCTTCGAAAAACCCTAGGATAGATTGATAAAACAGAAATGAAGATTTTTCACATTTATACACATGATAGATCATAAGCGGCCAATTTTTTCATCGGCCACGAGGTACTTTCTCACAGGATTGATGACTTTTGTATTGGGTTTTGGGATAGCAAGCTTCTTCCCTGCTCATATTCCAACGGATAGTCCGTTGTACTCTCTTCTGTCAACAAACTCAGGATCGTCTGCTATTTTGAAATTTACAGAGTCTAAAAAGTTTGATACTGATATACCACTTTCACGCTTAAAAGAAGCGTATGAAATGGTTTCAGAAAAATACTATGGCTTCTCTACGGTAAGTAAAGATGCGATCGTCACTGGAATGATCCGTGGAATGGTGGAGTCTCTCGGAGATCCACATTCTGTATATTTTGACGAAGAAGAAACAAAGAAATTCAATGAGGCACTTTCTGGAAACTTTGAAGGAATTGGTGCATATGTTGGAAAGACTGCATCTGGAGTTCTCGTGAATCATACTTTTGATGGCACACCAGCAAAAGAAGCCGGAATCAATG
This sequence comes from Patescibacteria group bacterium, assembly GCA_049315825.1. Taxonomy (GTDB): domain Bacteria; phylum Patescibacteriota; class Gracilibacteria; order BD1-5; family UBA2023; genus JBMOJK01. The sequence continues at coordinate 16,467 of JBMOJK010000021.1, read as the reverse complement.
ATGGGGATATCATAGAGAGTGCGAATGGTGTTGTATTGAAGGATATGACGATAGAAGATGCGGTTTCCAAGATTCGTGGCCCAGCAGGAAGTGAGGTGACACTTGTTATCGTTCGACCATCCAACAAGAATGAAAAGTTTGAAAAGAAATTAAAACGCCGTCATGTTCAAGTTCCATCGGTTATTTCTAACATGGTGGATAAAACAAAGATTGGAATGATCCGCGTAGGGATCTTTGGAGAGACTACGCCTGAGGAATTCAACCGTGCTTACAATAGCCTTACTGCGTCAGGTATGCAGGCCCTTATCCTCGATCTTCGGGATAATCCAGGGGGTCTACTCGGGACATCCGTTACTATGCTGTCGAACTTTGTCGAAAGTGGCAAGATGCTCGTGGAAACTCGAGGAATCGATGAGGATCATAATCAAAAATACTTCGCAGAAGGAGGAAAGCGTCCGACACTTCCGATCGTAGTGTTGATGAATGAGAATTCAGCTTCGGCATCCGAAATCACCGCAGGAGCACTGCAGGACTATGGAATCGCAGTTATAGTAGGTAGTAAGTCGTACGGAAAGGGTTCTGTGCAGGAAGCATTCCGCCTTAAATGAGCTTCTGAGATTAAAATCACGGTAGCACGATGGTATACACCGAATGGAAAATGAATTGATAAACTTGGAATCAATCCAGATGTTGCGGTAAAGATTTTGCCAGAGGATTATGCAAAGCAGTTTGATCGTGTACTGGATACAGGAAAGCAGATTCTCGAATATCAGCTCTCAGGGAAACTTCGAAAAGAAACCATAGAACACTTTAATTTACCAGTTACCCAATAAATCCATGATTAGAGATGAAATTTTTGAGTTGATTGGACAGGAGCGAATCAGACAGGAAGAAGAGATTGAACTCATTGCGAGTGAGAACTATGTATCGGTAGATGTACTTCGTGCCAATGCTTCTATTCTTACCAATAAATATTCGGAAGGATATCCAGGTAAACGATACTATGCAGGTCAGAAATATATCGATCTCATCGAAGGACGTGCAATAGAACTTGCAAAGGAACTCTTTGGGGCTGAATACGCAAATGTGCAACCACTTTCGGGCTCGCCAGCAAATCTCGCAGCGTATAGTGCATTCTTGAATCCTGGAGATAAAATTCTTTCTCTCAGACTCGATCATGGTGGACATCTGACTCATGGATATGGACTCAATGAATCGGGGCGACTGTATGAATTTGAATTTTATGGTGTAGACCCAAAGACGGAGCGAATTGATATGGAAGAAGTGGCGAAGTTGGCGAGAGAGTTTAAGCCTAAAATGATCGTAACTGGATTTTCCGCGTATTCTCGAAGTCTTGACTGGGCAGGATTTAGAAAGATCGCAGACGAAGTTGGGGCGTATTTGATGGCAGATATTGCACATATTGCAGGACTCGTAGCTGCGGGTGTTCTTGAAAATCCTATTCCATACTGTGATGTAGTGACAACAACGACACATAAGACACTGCGTGGTCCACGAGGAGCGCTTATATTGAGTAAGGCGATATATGAGAAGAATATTGCGCGGGCAATATTCCCAGGTTGTCAGGGTGGACCACATGAACACACGATCGCTGCGAAGGCGATTGCCTTTGCAGAAGCTCTCCAGCCTGAGTTTAAACAATACGCTAAGGATGTTATTACCAATGCACAAGCGCTCTGTGAAGAGTTTATTGGATATGGAGCACGTATAGTTTCTGGTGGTACGGACAATCATCTCTTTATGATCGATGTGGCGAAGAGTTACAACATAGGCGGAAAAGAGGCTGAAGTGATTCTCGAAGAAATTGGAATCTCGGCGAATAAGAATATGATACCATTTGATGAACGGAAACCGATGGACCCATCTGGTATCCGTATCGGTACCCCAGCAGTCACAACGCGTGGAATGGGAGTACATCAGATGAAGGAACTTGCGTCCATCATACATCAGGCACTTTCGAACCCGCTCGACGGCACTCTACATGCCAATCTCAAGACACAAGTACATGCTCTGTGTAAGGCATTTCCTATTTATTTGGATCAGAATCTATGGACAGCTTAGACAGTTTCGACATTGGTGATTCGGGTGCTCCGGAAGGAGCGCCCGAAGCCACGAAAGAATCCTCTGAAAAACAACGTGAAAAATCCAGCAAGGCTCTCGCAGGAATACAGAAATCAAGACGCGATGAATGAAAGGCTCGCAAACATTCCGATGTACTTGCAAATATCGTTGTAGAACTACTGAGAGATCCAAAGTATGATCATGTGCTCGATGGGGTTCTGTTTCTTCTTAAGAGTGACGTACCCTCGGTTGCAGTTATCGCATTTTCTGCGATTTCGTTTCGTTCAGGACTTCTGTCGCTCATCGATCATCTAAATATCGCAGTAAAAATTCCCGAACTCTCAAAGCGAGAAACCCCTACACAGTTTGATGAAAAGGTTCTCCTAGAAAACGAGCGTGAGTATATCAATCTTTGGATTGAAATCGTCTTCAGCGCCCTGACGAGCGATGTATCCGTTGTACTTACACGAAAGCTCTTATCGCAACTCGATTCTCCACTGCGTTATGAGATTGTCCGGGCGATGGCACGATTTTTTGAGATATTCCTCTTGGATATCGGACTTACGATCGAACCCAAAAAAGCCGAATCGTATGCAGGATTTATCTTGGATCAGGTTGAGAAGCGCCTCAAACAAACAAAACTTGAGGAGTTCTAGATGATAGATAGTACACGAGCCACAAGACATTAATACTTCCTGTAATACATCATATCCATATTCGCCATTCTCCGGTGGGTATGGATATTTTTCAAGGCAATTGTGCAAAATAGATAGCAATCTCGTTGCAGAACCAGATAGGCCAATAACCCACGTATCCAAGTAGAAAACCAAACCACCCTCCGATGTATTCTCATAAGATCGCAAGGGTTCATCCAAGCATGCCAAATCCCACAAATGGTGCGATGGCGATATTGGCGAAAATACTGGCGAGATGGGTACTTCAGAAAATTCAAAGAACGACCGGAAATGTGAAAATACTTGCCGCAATACTCGTTGCGATTATTTCGTGAAAGTATCGCGGAATACGAAGGAATTTCAAAAACTGTGTGATCTGAGGGCTGGCACATATAAGCCCAAGTGTGGCAAGAACTGAGAGCTGAAACCCTGCATCATAGAGGAGACTATATGGTGAATAGAGCCCGAGAATGAGGGTTGCGAAGAGAAGGGTTCGTAGTGAATCGACACGATTGCCATATTCGACAAACATATATCCGATAAGTCACATAATCCCAGCTCTGATCACAGGTGTATCTCCACCAACAAAGATAATATACAGTATCGTTAGTGTAATAAGAAGTCCTACTCGAAATGTACGTGGGAGTATTCGTGTGAAAGTCAGAAGTACGATCAATACAAGTGCTATATTGCTTCCGCTAACTACTATAAGATGGGAAAGTCCTGCTGTCTGGTATGCACTGGCAAGTGTGTCGTTCATGAGTCATTTCTCACCATAGAGCATACCTGCTATGAGTCCTGCTTCGTTTGATGGGAGACGGCGAGCGAGTCGTTCATTGAGTTCGTCTTTTTGGATGTTGAAAACCGATGGTTTGTCGCTGGGCTGTATCGTATGAACATCGGCAGTAATACTTGCTAAGAGTCACTGACTCACGAGATATCAGGCAGATGATTCGTACCCGAGTTTCGCATGTTCCAATATAACCTGATCGCCGAGATGGATTTTTAGACCGCTTGTAAAAACCGCTTCTATAGGATAAGTTTGTGTATTTTGTGAAATAGTCAGTCCAACACGAAGTTTATTGTTCCGATCTGATCGTATTTGGGTAACAATCGCGGGTATTGGTGTGGAAGACCGGATCAATGTCAGTAGTTCTCAACGCTTTGTATCGTAGTGGATCTTTTGAGTATGTGCGACGGAAAAACCCGTGATGCCTCAAAAAACGCAACAGAGTATGAGTGCGAACCCCTTTTTGCTGTATAGAACCCAGCCAATACAGATAAGAACGAAAAATATCCATGTATAAAAATATCCACCCGTTGTAGATGTAAGAGCTATCAACGAGCAGATACTACCAAGACTGAAATATATCCCGGTTCCTAGGCGTGTTTTTTGGAGAGGCACAAGAGTCATCGTACAGCGAAGATGAGACCCAAGAGTGCGCCCACTTGAGTGAAATTAAGAGTTATCAGATTGCTGAGTGTATCGTCTGATCCGGAGAAGAATTCCCCAATAAAAAGCATGAGAGAAAAAAGTGCAATACCCACGTACCCCAGAAATCCTTCTACCTTGATAAGTTCACGAAGGATGTAGAGAGCAGAGAAAAGAAAGAACGATCCTATGGAATACAAAATTGCGAGTGGAATAATCGCAGATGTGTATGGAACATTTGCAGACTCATTCTTGTAAATAATACCGATAGGAAGGCTGGTAGGACGTCCGTAGATCTGACCACCGAGGAATGCTCCAATGTACCCAATTACCGCCGCAAAGAGGAATGCAAGCACCACAGTATCAACGTATTTTTCTTGTGGTTGGTTGAATCGAATGAGCTTGTAACCGAGTACGATAACGAATCCGATCACCCCTCCAATAAATGAGAGATTATAATCACTCATCAAGAAGAAGTGGAGAAATTTGTCAGAAACGATGTATTTATAATCTCGCCACTGAGAAAGTATGAAGATGAGGCGTGAGAAGATAAAAGTCGAAATAATCAATGGAAGTGCACTTCCGAAGAAAAAATTCGAATTAATTCCAGTTTTGATCGATAGCTTGTACAGCATGAAAAAGAACAAACCGAAAGCAATCGAAAGCGACAGGCCAAAGGTAAAAATCTTGATGTCTAAGAATGGGAGGATAATCTCTGGATACATAGTGCGATATTAGCGTGCATATTCGATAATACGTCGTTCTCGGATGAGATTGACCTTCACTTCTCCTGGATAGTTGAGGTTTGCTTCGATGTTTCCAGCGATTTCTTGTGCGAGCTTTTCGGCTTCGAGATCGGAGATAGTTTCTGCATCAACGAAGACACGAACCTCTCGTCCTGCTGAGAGCGCGTATGCCTTGGATACTCCTGAGAAGCTCATGGCGATGTTTTCCATCTCGGAAATGCGCTTTACGTATTCTTCTGCATTCATACGGCGAGCACCCGGTCGAACAGCGCTGATCGCATCAGCAATCTGGACGATCTTCGTCTCGATACAGATCTGTGGAACTCCGTCGTGGTGACCTTCGATGATATTCACGAGCTTTTCATCGAGACCATATTTGCGAGCGATCTTACCACCGATTTCGGGATGAGATCCTTCGATGTCGTGGTCCATGGATTTTCCAAGATCATGGAGAAGACCTCCCTTGAAGGCAAGTGCAGCGTCCGCTCCGATGAGCTTTGCGATGGATTCTGCGATGTAGGCAACTTCCTTTGAGTGCATGAGGATGTTCTGTCCGTAACTCGTGCGGAATCGAAACTTTCCAATAAGCGGGATGATTTCCTCGGGAATACCGATGATTCCCATCTCGTTGAGGGTTTTCTGACCGAGATCATAGATGAGTTTCTCGGCTTCTTTTTGATTCTCTTCGACGATTTCTTCGATGCGGGCTGGTTGAATACGCTTGTCCTCGATGAGTGCTTCGAGGGATTTCTTCGCGATATAGCGACGGAAGAGATCAAAGCTTGAGATGAATACTGTATCCGGTGTATCGTCGATGATGAGTGAAACTCCCGTTGCTCGCTCAAAGGCGATGATATTTCGACCTTCTTTTCCGATGAGTTTTCCTTTCACATCGTCAGACTCGAGATGGATGAGGGTTTGTGTTGTTTCACCCGTAACATCGCCGGCGTATTGCTGGATGGATTTGATGAGGATTTCTTTCGAGAGTTCAGTCTCACGAATCTTGAGATCTTGACGCTTTTTCTCGATAAGACCAAGAATATCCTTCTCATAGCGCTCTTCGGTGCGTTTCATGAGGAGGTCTTTGGCTTCGGTTTCTGTGAGACGAGCAACTTTGGCGAGTTCTTCGCGTAGTTCATCGTTGATTTTCTCTTGTTTGCGGCGACCTTCTTCGAGGTCGGATTCCTTCTTGTGGAGGGTTTCCATGCGAGTTTCGATCTCACCGAGCTTCTTTTCAAGACGGTCCTCCTTTTGAAGGATCTTCTCTTCGAGTTCTTGTGCGCGTCGTTCGCGTTCTTTGGATTCACGCTTTTCTTCGAAGATCTTTGAGCGATCTTCTTCGGCGCGTCGCTGGGCTTCAAGTGTAATATTGCGGGCACGATCGTCGGCATCCTGGATGATCTTTCGTGTTTTCTGCTCTCCTTCGAGGGTGATCTGTTGGATTTTCTTGTTCACAAGAATAAACGAGATCACGCCAGAGACCCCTCCTCCAAGGAGAAGTCCTAGTAACAATTGCTGCATGAAATGAGTTTTATAGTAAGTTCGCCCCGGAGGCGATTTCGATTCTGAACTACTCTCATCCTACTCAAAGTATGAAAAAGTCAATTATCCGCCCCGTGCTTGCGTTTTTGGGGATTTGCTCTATATAAGATGTATGTCTAGAGCTGTTTGCACGGAGTGCCATTATATTTATGATTCGAAGATGGGGATCGAGGAACAAGAAATCGTTCCAGGGACTCCTTTTGAATATGTTGATGAAACTACCTTTTCATGTCCGCACTGCGATGCGAGCAAGGATCAATTTGTCGAAGTTGTCGAAGAAGCCGTTGAAGTGTCAGACCCTGATGATATGACCGAGATGGAGAGTGAGCATGTTCCAGTATTTCGCGTAGTGGATGATGAACTTTGGGTTTCGATAGGATTACACGATGCGGAGCATCCACAAGAAGACGGACACTTTATCGAATGGATCGAAGTGCGAGATACAGCAGGAGATATCATCGAGCGTATGTATTTTGCACCGGATCAAGAACCGATTGCAAAGTTCGCGATCGACATCGAAGAAGTAGGAGAGGTGCGAGCTTCGTGTATACAGCACGGTATTTGGAAATGATTGAACTATGAAGATATTGGTTTGTAGTGGGAAGAGCTGCAGCGAGCGCGGGTCAAAATACGTCGTGACTCGACTGCAGTGAGATATCACACGATTGGGGTATAAATGAGTACAAATAGAAGACTGTCTTTGTCAGGCAAACTGTAAAGCCGGACCGACGGTCCTCTTCGATGGTCAACTCCTCTCATATATGAATCCCGTCAAAGCAAGCGAGGAGCTCGCACGCCGCATACAAGAAGCAAAGAAAACATTACAAAAAAAATCATGAAAGTAGGATTCGTCGCACTCGTCGGTCGTCCAAACACCGGAAAATCAAGCCTGCTCAATGCGATCATCGGGGAGAAGGTTTCTATTGTTTCGGCAGCACCGCAAACTACACGCAAAACTATTCGTGGTATTTTCACGGACGAACACATGCAGGCGATCTTCCTCGATACACCTGGTCTGCACGAAGGAGGTGAACTCCTCATCGAAGCAATCAATGCACAGGCTCGAAAATCTCTCGATCAAGCAGATGTGATCCTCAGACTCATCGACTCAAGTCGAACTCCGGGGGAAGAAGATGCTCGTATCGATACACTGCTTTCACGTGTGACTAAGCCGGTAGTTACCGTCTATACAAAGTCCGACCTTGCACGCGCACGCAAACTTCCTGAGAATGCGATCCTCGTATCTGACAAAGATGGCGAATATGACCAACTTCTTGCAGAGATCGCACACATCCTTCCGGAAGGACCGATGCTCTATGATGAGGACTACTATACAGATCAGGACATGCATACTCGTATCTCGGAAGTGATTCGAGAACAGTCGTTTCTTCTGCTCGACGAAGAAATCCCACATGCACTTTTTGTCGAAGTTGAAAGCATTGATGAGACTCCGAAGGGGCTTCGAGTGCTTGCATACGTACATGTAGAGCGAGATTCTCAGAAGCGCATCTTGATCGGAAAAGCGGGTGCAAAGATCCAGGAAATCAGTACTGCATCACGGCTCATCCTCACAGACATCCTTGATCAGCCAGTTCATCTCTTCTTACGCGCGAAGGTGACTCCAAACTGGAGAAAGAATGCATACATCGTAGATGCGCTTTTCCCGCATGCTTAAGATCTCAGCTCGCTGAGAGTATGCAATGCTCTTGGTTCGATATCTGCTCGCCAACGATGGGATTCGTAAGATCTCGGATATTTCTCGTGATATCGCGATATCGGAGTCTCTCATCCGTAAGATCGCCAATGATCTCGAGCATGCTTCGATCATCCGTTCGGTCAAAGGACGAAACGGGGGCATAGAGATTGCCAAGCGAGAAATCTCAGTGTATGATGTACTTCAGGCTTCAGGCGAGGATCTTTCGCTCACTATTTGCACTGGAAAAACTCCGTGTGAGCTTTCTGGAGGATGCAATCTCTCGCCACTTATTCGCAATCTACAACGATGAATAGACACGATCCTCAAGATCACGAGACTCTAGCAAGCTACGATGCATTTGCTACTACCTTTGCGAAATCAAGGGTTGGGAAGTATTGGCCTGAGTTTGATGTCTTGGTTGGCGAAATTGGCAAACGAGCGAAGAATGCCCCGATCAAGATCCTCGATATAGGATGTGGTGGCGGAAGATTGCTCGAAACGCTCGGTTCGCTTAATTGCCCTATCAATTATCACGGAATTGACGAATCAAGTGGAATGATACAAGAGGCACAGAAAGCTCATCCACATGAGCAGTTTGAGGTGCTGGATATGCGATCAATTTCGAAAATACAAGACAACTTCGACATCATCGTATTTGTTGCAAGTTTTCATCATTTGAACCTCGAGTCGGATCGAAATGCGGTCCTATGTGAGGTGCGAAGTCATCTAAAACAAGATGGATGTATCTATATGACGAATTGGAATCTTCTCTCGTCTACTAACCAACAAAAATACGCCCCACGAGTATCTGGGGGGCGTGATTTTGATGTGAAAATAGGGAAGGCAGTACGATACTATCACGGTTTTGATACCGATGAACTCGACGAACTCTTGAGAGGTGCGGGCTTCCGAGATATTGTTCACGAAGTAGGCGATCGTAATATTACGACTATTGCCCGAGTTTAAGACTTGGAGTGTGGATTCTTGCGTGATTTATGTGCAAGATAGAGGTGGTGTGGAAGCTTTGCAGCATCGATCGCAAGATCCAAAAGAAGTCGAAGGAGTATAACGATCGAATCCACCGTTCATACAAGCACTCCTGCGAGGTCGAGAATGACATTCTCGCCGAGCTCGCTTTTCTCGAGTTTTTTCGTGAAGTCGAACTTCTCTGAGAGAAATATCCCTTTCTTGAGCTGAACTTCATTGGTCTTCAGAAGGTCATTGAGATTAATCTTGAGTTCTTTGATTCCTTCTTGGGCTCATTTGCGGATCTCATTGTAGAGCGCGAATATTTCTTCGAGTGCTGCATCGTCAGCGCGCTCAGCAGTTTTTGTAGTGAGTTTTTCTTTGAGAGATTCGATATTCTTGGCAGTTTCTACGTGTGAAAGAAGTTCTTGTATTTCTTTACGAGTGAGCTTACTCCCGAGTGATTTGAGCTTATCGACCACGGCAGATTCGAGCTTCTTTTTGTCAGATTCAACAAATTTCCCTGTCATTTCTGGTGAAGGGTTTTTTGGAATGAGTGGTGCGTGCTGCTTGTCGGATTCTGTCATATTAGGGGGATGGAGTACCAGTGGAGGTCTGAGTGATAGAACCGGTCGATACATCGAGTGCTCCGGTTGATCCAGATGCAGTCTTAGGAATATTATCGAGTTCTTTCTGTGCTTCAGATGCAAAGAATCCACCAATATCAGACTCGATTGCATCCTTAAGATAGCCTTGGGCGAGAGTATAGTCGTTTTTTGCAATAAACAAACGACCCAGTTCAAGAGATGCAATCGGATTGCGGCCATCTATACGGAGAGCCTTTCGTAGCAGGGTTTCTGCCTCTTCGAGGTCTCCGGTTTCCCGTTTGAGCCCCCCGGCAAATGCTAAGAGTCGATCATCCTCAGGGAATTTTGATATTCCCTTCTGACTCCAGAGTGAAGCCTTTGAAGGCTCGCCTCCTTCGATTGCCATGAATATTGCGATCTCATAATCCTCACTCGTTACATCTGCTTCATCGAGCAAGTAGCGGAATATCTTAAATGCTCCACGAGTGTCTCCGAGCAGTGAATAGTTGTATATGAGCCTGCGTTCGAGTTCCGTTTTTGGTGTATACCCATTAAGGACCGCGGCATTGAAATACAAATTGGACGTTGAATAGTCTTCTTTGAGATAATTTACAATTCCGAGCATGTACGCTGTCTCGATATCCTTTGGTTCGAGAGCATAGTAGCGCTCTAGGAGTGATGAGGCTTCTTTAAAATTTCCAAGCGAAAATTCGCTATATCCACCGATTTTTAAGAGAATCCGGTAGTCGGGGCGTTTCTCAAGGGCACTCTTAGCGATTTTTTGCGAAGCAAGAAATGACTGTTGTTCGTAAAACTTACCTGCAAGAAGTGCGTCGCGATAGGTATTGTCAGTGCTGACCTGGTTGAAATTTTTGAGTGTTTGTAGGAGGGCAAGTACTCGGGGGTCTGTAGATTTCGATGCACTTATAGTATCCGCACATTTTGATGTATCGTTGATGCAACTGTCGATCACTCCGTAATATTCCTTCGTTCCATTCTCAAATGGGTATTTTGCAACTTCAGCTGCACGATCTTTTCGGTTGGTGTCGAGCATGATAGATCCGATGAAGCGGAGCTTTGTTTTCTCGTCGAGTTCGCGAATTGGGATGTTCTTGTAGAGATCGTATGCCTCAGAAAACCGTTTGAGTTCGAAGTACGCATCTGCAAGCTTGAGTGCAGTTTTTGCATCGCCAGTGATACGATCGTGGGCATTTTTATAGTATTTGATTGCAGTTTCGGCGTCGTTGCGAGCTTTGTAGTAGTCTCATTTCCGAATAATAGATCGGAGTGCAACACGCTTTCGAGCAATATCCATACGATCTTCGAGACTTCATTCTGGTGTTCATTCATCGAAAATTCCCCCGTTTTCCGAATTGGATGTACCGGAGTTATTGGACGTATTATCTGTTTTTCAACAGCTCGTGAGTACAAAAATACTGCACAAGAGAATGGCAATAGGAAGCGAAAATTTTTGCATATGTAGCCTAGTCTATTGCAAAGTTTTTAAAATCAAAAAATGATTCGTTTTGACAAATTCTCTCTCTTCCCTACTATGTGCGGGCTTCGACTACGGAGAGATGGCAGAGTGGTTGATTGCAACAGTCTTGAAAACTGTCGTGCCGCGAGGTACCCAGGGTTCGAATCCCTGTCTCTCCGCCATTATAAATCGAAACAAGAAAGGCTCCCGCAAGGGGGTCTTTCTTTTGCTTTTGGCTTGAGAATTTGAACACGATGTATTTCATCCCTTCGCATTGCGTTTTTCCAGCTTCCAACTACACTCCCTGCAAAATTCAATATGTCTCGTTACCGAATACTCGCATTTGTTTCATTCATTGTTTCTGGATACCTCGTGGTAAACGGATTCATATTTTTGTATGGAATGAATGCGCTTTCGGTATTTCCCATGCTTCAACCAGTATTCGCTGTTCTTTTCTGGGTTATTGCCCTTATGTTCCCTGTGGCGCGTATTTTGGAGCGTTTTTATAAAAATCCGTTCATTTCATTCATCCTTTGGGTGGGGTCGTTCTGGCTGGCGATGCTTACGTATATCATTATTGGACTCGTGGGGCTTACGGTTGTTACGCTTATTGCGAGCAAATTTTTCCCCGTACTTAATCTCGCGGATCCGTATCTTACACTGAGTGTGCTTACTTGCCTGGTGACGGCAAGTTTCGTGCTTTCTGCATACGGGTGGAAGAATGCTCGACACCCTGCTATTCGAAGACTCGAATATACATTTCCAAAGTGAAATGGTGCGGGTGGTGAATTTCATATAGTTGCCGCGACAGATATCCATCTTGGTACGCTTATTGGAAAAAAACGATTCGGAAGATTTGTTCGAGATGTGAATGCACTAAAGCCAGATGCAATTTTCCTTGTGGGCGATACTATTGATGAAGATATTGAGCCTGTAATCAAGCAAGATATCGGAACTTCGATTCGCAAGCTCCATGCTCCGTTGGGTGTTTTTGCAGTCAATGGAAATCATGAACACATCGGAGGAGTAGAACGTGCAGATGCGTATCTTGTCGAACATTGAGTGACCATGCTTCGCGATGAAAGTATTGTACTCGGCTGAGCATTCACGCTCGTTGGAAGAGAAGATATTAGTTATCCAATGTTCTCGGGAAAACCACGCAAAACCCTCGATGCACTCTTGAGTGAGGTTGATCCTCATCTTCCGATCATCATCATGGATCATCAGCCGGGTGCAATTCGCCAAGTTGCCGATGATGGACGTGCAGTGCTTCAGCTTTCAGGACATACTCATCATGGACAACTCTGGCCACTCAGTATGATCACGAGAAGTATTTTTGAGATTAGTTGGGGCGGAAAGAAGATCGGAAACACAGAATTTTATGTATCGTCTGGTTGGGGAACTTGGTGACCGCCGGTTCGTACAGGAAATATCCCAGAACTTCTTGATATACGACTCACATTTAAATAAACCGCCCACATGGACGGTTTATTTTTTAAGAAAAAGCTCAAAGTGTATATCTGAGGCTTGTTGGTGAGTAATATTACAACCAATATTAGCGAGACCATGAACCATTGCATTGATTTTGCGAGCAGCGTCATGTGCAATAGAGCTATCTATACAGTGCACAGTTGATTGATCTTCTGGGCTGAGTTGAAAATAGTCGTCTTGGTATTCGTACATAAATATAAGTAAGTAGTCGGTAGTTTTTATAAACTATCTATATTTGTTTGTCAAACTCGGAACATATATGGAAAGTTATTCAGAATTACAGGTTTTATGACTCCCGTTTGACTTTCTGAGCAACTGCCATATTCTTTCGCGTGCACGAAATAGTACGGTGGGTTACTCAAGTGGCTGAAGAGGCGGGTTTGCTAAACCTGTAGGGCGCTGCAAGGTGCCGCGAGGGTTCGAATCCCTCATCCACCGCCATGAAAAAATCAAAGAAGAAAAAAGATCCAGAAATGGGTCTTTTTTCTTGTAAGGTGACGGGATTCGAACCAAGGGTAAAACGCGCATGCGTTTTAAGAGTCCAACAACTTGGACTCTGGCCCGAGGCGTCCGCAGTGAAACGAAGGAAGAATCCCTCATCCACCGCCATGAAAAAATCAAAGAAGAAAAAAGATCCAGAAATGGGTCTTTTTTCTTGTAAGGTGACGGGATTGCGCATGAGAACCCCCTTGAGATAAATGGCACAAAGAGGGAGATTCATCAATTCGTTTGACCTGTGTAAGCTTTCTATATACTGCTATTGCACTGCTTTAGAGCGGGCCTATAGCTCAGTGGTTAGAGCAGTCGGCTCATAACCGATTGGTCCCTGGTTCAATCCCAGGTGGGCCCACCATGATTCGATATTCAAAAATAAGTCAGATTTTTAGAGTCTGACTTATTTTTATTAGAGGCTGCGAACTTGCTAAAAAGTTCTCAATATCTCTGCTCTGTGCTATAAAGAAGCTCCAATTATTGAGTATTCTCTATTCAAATAAAATTTAGGTTTATAGAATGTATATGGGGGCAGCATGAATATCTTGATATTTTCGTACAATTGCTGTCTGAAAAGTCCTCAGATAAAGCACTCAAAGTTACAATTCATCGAAATCCTGCATCATAAAATCCCCTTCATTTTAGAATGAAGGGGATTTTATACTTAATAAGTCTGAGATAGCGTTCGATATTTAGACAAAAACCCCAACATCCTGTAAATTATTGCTATATATTATAGCATCCCGTGAAAAACTACTCTTCGCATACTGATTTACTCAGCACTCAATTTCAGCTCGTAGCACACGGGTGGGATAGTATGGTTTTTCTGGATAAGCAAGATCCGGCAGTGATTTTAAAGCTGTATGATCCACTCGGGCGCGACGCAGTGACTGAATATTATCGACTACAGAGCGATATGGCTAAACAGGCATGAAAAATAGAAGATTCTGATCTAGAAGTTTCTATTGTAGATCCACTCACTACTAATGATTTCTCAATCATTGCTCACGAAGATGGGGTATTGGTGACACTTCCAAGAATTACATGAGAGAACTTGCAGTCGTATTGAAGCGACACACAAAGACTAGAAATACTTAGTAGAGTGAAATCTCTTCTTGAGCAACGAGGACTTCCTATTTCTGGAGGGTTTGAGGTAAAACCCGAGAACATCATGGTAAACAATATACCAGGAGAAAAATTACAACTATTTCTTACTGATGTTTGAGCAAGGGTGGATGAATGTATCCAATCTCACCAAAATATCTAAATAGATTTTGAATATACAGAGAATTTCTAGTTCTGCCTCATTTTCTCAGCATCATAAAATCCCCTTCTAAAACGAAGGGGATTTTATGATGCTTTTAGGAAAAATAGTGCCAAAAATATGATCAAAATTACCCCCTCAAAAAACGCCCCATATATAAAGGTGTATTTTTGGCTTAAAATGAGGCTTTTTTGTAATTGCGAAGATTTTGTGAAGAAAAAGCACGAAAAAGTTTTGACTCTTAAGCTTTTCTCTATATAAATTCACCACGTTTCGGGGCTGTCCCGAAATCTGCTCCTTAACCCGCACACAAGAAGACGAAGTCTTCTTGAGAGAAAGATACAACAAGTACACAATCAAAAAAGTCCTGGTAGACCCTCCTTTTTTCTATGCTCCCTTCCGGAGGCCTCTAGAGAAAAGAATTCTCCAGGCAACTAGTTTCAAAGAGTTTGATCATAGCTCAGGATGAACGCTAGCGGTGCGCCTAACACATGCAAGTCGAACGGGAAAGTCTGCGATTACATCAAGGACCTACTAGTGGCAAACGGGTGAGTAACGAGTTTGTACCTACCCCAAAGTGAGGGATACCTTATCGAAAGATAAGTTAATACCGCATAGTCCCGCAAGGGTAAAGCCGCAAGGCGCTTTGGGAGGGGCATGCTTTCTATCAGCTAGTTGGTGAGGTAATGGCTCACCAAGGCAATGACGGATAGCTGGATTGAGAGATCGACCAGCCACAATGGAACTGAGACACGGTCCATACTCCTACGGGAGGCAGCAGTGAGGAATCTTCCACAATGGGCGAAAGCCTGATGGAGCGACACCGCGTGAAGGATGACGCCTTTATTGGTGTAAACTTCTTTTCTGTGGGAAGATAATGACGGTACCACAGGAATAAGGGGCGGCAAACTACGTGCCAGCAGCCGCGGTAATACGTAGGCCCCAAGCGTTATCCGGAATTACTGGGCGTAAAGAGTGCGTAGGCGGAGTGGAAAGTCAGATGTGAAAGGCCGGGGCTTAACCCCGTGTTTGCATCCGAAACTTCCACCCTAGAATCGGGGAGAGGTAAGCAGAATAGTATGAGTAGGGGTGCAATCCGTTGATACATACTAGAATACCAAAAGCGAAGGCAGCTTACTGGAACCGCATTGACGCTGAGGCACGAAAGCGTGGGGAGCGAAAAGGATTAGATACCCTTGTAGTCCACGCCCTAAACGATGGAAACTAAGTGTCGGAGTAATCCGGTGCTTGAAGCTAACGCATTAAGTTTCCCGCCTGAGAAGTACGGTCGCAAGATTAAAACTCAAATGAATAGACGGGGACCCACACAAGCAGTGGATCATGTTGTTTAATTCGACAATAAACGAGAAACCTCACCCAGGCTTGACATCGAAGGAATCCGCCAGAAACGGGGGAGTACCCGCAAGGGACCCGAAGACAGGTGCTGCATGGTTGTCGTCAGCTCGTGCCTTGAGGTGTTCGGTTAAGTCCGTTAACGAGCGCAACCCATGTCGTTAGTTACTATGTCTAACGAGACTGCCTGAGTTAATCAGGAGGAAGGTGTGGATGACGTCAAATCAGCATGGCCCTTATGCCTGGGGCTACAAACATGATACAATGGTCGGTACAATGTGCAGCAAACCCGCGAGGGTGAGCCAATCACCAAAGCCGATCTCAGTCCAGATTGGAGTCTGCAACTCGACTCCATGAAGTTGGAATTGCTAGTAATCGTGAATCAGCTATGTCACGGTGAATCCGTTCCTGGGTCTTGTACTCACCGCCCGTCAAAGCATGGGAGGTGGTTCTACTGGAAGCCCCCGCAGCAATAGTGGGGTCCATGGTAAAATCACTGACTGGGCTTAAGTCGTAACAAGGTATCCGTAGGAGAACCTGCGGATGGACTATCTCCTTTAATCTGTATCTGACGTTTGACTAGAACGAATGCATTGCATCACGATCTACAATCAGACTCTGTCTACTCTCAAGAAATCACTTCGTCTTCTGGTGTGTGAGGTAAG
>JBMOJK010000020.1:0-17971 GCA_049315825.1 Patescibacteria group bacterium | reverse complement strand
ATTGGTGCTGAGCGTACTTTATGATGCTCCCTATGTTGGGGTAGATACTCATATTCATCGTGTTTGTAACCGAATAGGCCTGGTTCGTACAAAAACTCCAGAAGAAACAGATAAGGCCATCGTTCGAAGATTGACGCTTGAGCAGCGAGTCGGGATGCATCATCCATTTGTACTCTTCGGTCGATATCATTGCACGGCTCGAAGTCCAAAGTGTGATACCTGTAAGCTCCAAAACTTGTGTAATTTTTACCAAGAAAAGTTCAAAAAAACCACCTAGTTTTGATTGAGGAGGTCAGTGAGAATGTGTCGGTATTTCTCAGCTTCGCGTGCGAGATTGCCGGTTGGGGTATCGAGTTCGTGTACGAGCTTATTGCGCAAACGATGAAGTCTCCATACCTCATGAAGATTGGGGATGACGATGGGCTTACTTCTGAGCTGATCTGCAACTTTTCATTTATAGCCGAGATCTTTGAGAATGTGTCAGAGTATCTTATCACAGATCACCATGGCTTCACGATCAGCAAGTCCAACAGTCTGCATAATCTGTTCTGCGTAATAAAATTTCTTCCCACTTGTCAGTTTTTTGGTTTGAGTAAAGAAAAACGAATATATCACAATCCCAAGGCTGATCGTGATAATGATTGCGACAATGAGTATTTCCATACAATCAAATTATGCATGTAATCAAAAAATTCTGACTTCTTGGCACGGTATTGAGTTTGTTACTCTGGGGAAATGCATCAGCACATCCGCTCGATATTTCGTCGTCCACTCTCACGCTTCATAAATCTACTGTCGAAGGGATTACATATCTTCATCCAAGTGAAGTAGAGGCAATCCTCTGAAGAAGGGGATTGCCGATGCGAGCCCTTACATACTGAGATTACTATACATATAAAACGTACTTGTTTGATTATGTTGGCCAAAAGGTGAGCCTGAGCCTAGAGGATACTCTATGTAAAATCTGAGATTTTTCAACGACGGATTTGTGAGTGGACGAAATTTTTACCTCTGGATTCCCGATTCGGTATTCGATTCAATGTCCTGCTCCGATCAATATTTTCAATCTCAAAGTAGATATTTTTAGTGAGCTCCCACTTCAAACCAACCGAGTACTTTTGTATGATGGTAAAACCGGAAATACGCTGCTTTATAAGGTTCTTACCGCAAAACAAACAGCATTCTCATATGCGCCGTGAGCAGTCACAAAAGCAGTAGACAGTGACAATGACAGCCTCTCTGACGAAGAAGAAAAGCTCTATCGAACTGATCCTGCCAAGAAAGATACCGATGGTGATCATTATACAGACTATGAAGAGGTGATGTCCGGTTGGAATCCAATTTCTGCAGATGTCTCACCGGGGCAAACACGTCGTATGCAGGATTCGGATGCTCCATTTTCTCTCCCGACCAATATTACTCAATCGGGCGATGGTATGGCGCCGGGAGATTACAGCACTTCTTCACAAGCCAGTGATCATCCATCAAAGCCGATCACACTTACCTCCAACGACACAACACTTTTCGCACTATTTAAGAAAATATTGAGTCATATCGATGCGCTCCGTACGGGGGATGCAGATGTATTGGGAGTTGGCCTTGTAATGCTTCTGCTTGCAGCACTTGGCTTTCTACATGCACTCGGACCGGGGCATTCAAAGGGATTTATGGTGGGATATATTCTTGCTGAAGGTGCGACTATGGGTTCGAGTGTGCTGTATGCCTTGATATTCACGTGTATTCATCTCGCGGATATAGTGATTATTACGCTGCTTGCGAAATTTGTCTTTCGATTTTTTGATCCTGCGGAATTTCTTGGGAAGATTGAAATGTATGGAGCGTGGTGACTTTTGCTACTTTCCATCGTACTGTTTGTCACTGCACTGCGTTTATTGATCCGAAATAAACAGACAGGACTTGAGCGTATAAAACCGAACAGAAAGGGGCTTTGGCTCGCATTTTTTGCGTGACTTGCACCGTGTACGTTTGCATGGAGTATAGTGCTGGTGCTTTTTGCGATTGGTAGAATGGAATTTGCCCTTCCATTCCTGCTTGCCTTCGGGGTTGGAGTATTTAGCTGTCTTGGAACGCTCGCGATAGTGACACATCGAATGCGCGAACGAATTTATAGTTTTAATGGCCGAATTGCATATTACTCACCCTTGATTTCTGCGCTGTGTATTTTTGTCTTGGCAGTTGTCTTTCTTTCGAGTTTTCTCTAGATTGACTCTTCGTTCAAATGTAGTATAAATCTGCAAACTTCTCACTTGATCCACATGTATTCAGTTTTCCAGAAGGTTCTTGCGATGGTACTTGCCTTATTTACGCTTTTTTCTGCGGTAATGCCAGTAACGTATGCGGTCAGCACCAATGGTCAGGGCGCACCATGGAGTCGAGAGAAGGCTGAGCACCTTGGGCGCAAGGTGCTTTTTGCTCCAATTAGCTCGAAGATTGACGAGCTTATGACTGCTGGATCGGCTACAGCTGCAGTGAATCTTCTTTTCCCTGATGCAGTTGGTCCAAGTCGCACACAGTACGACAGCGAAATCACTGCATTCGTGAACAGTGGTTCATTCAACTGGTGAGACGGCAATGCCATGAATCGTCTCTATCAGATGCGATATGCTCGTGATCCTTATGAAGCAAAAGTAAAACTCTTTTCACTCTTCGAAGATATTTTCTCGGTCAATCAGTCTGATAAAATTAGCTACAAAGATATCAAGGATCAGCACGATCTTCTCTACGCGAATACACTCGGAAACTACAAGGATATGCTCAAGCATATCTTGTATAACAACGGAGCAGTAGGAGACTATGCCGAAGGAAAATTCCTCGATCTCCTCGACCAAACAGACAAGAAAAATCCAAACGAAAACTACGGGCGTGAACTACTCCAGCTCTTCATGATGGGGGAGTACAAAGTTGGTGAATCAAAGGACAACGGAGACACCCGTAACTATGAAGAAACCGATGTTGCGTCTATCGCGAGAATCCTCACTGGATTCAAGTCTGATGCTATGACGCATGCAGTGCGTTATGACACAACTGCGCATAATACTTCGACAGGTATTATTTTCCTCTCAGGAGCATTTATAGGAAATGCAACATTCCCGTTTGTCTCTGCATCTGGTACGCTCGATCTGGGTATGATGGAAGCATCCATCGGTGGAAACAATGGGCTCGCAGACAACACGATAGACTATATTTTTGCAAAGCGCGCGGACGCAATCGCACTGTTCTTGGCGGATCGTATGTATCGATTTTATATTCATGATAAGCCAACTCGTACCGAGCTTGATAGCTTCGCGAGTGTTATTGTGAATAATAATTTCGATATTCTTCCATCAGTGAAGTGGTTACTTGCTTCGGATATGATGTATTCGGATACTGCGATGAACTCTGTTTCGTATAAGAACCCGCTTGAGCTCATGATTGGAACGATCAAGCTTTTACATACGAATTCCCCTGCCGCGATCGATCCGATGATCCTCGATGCTGATTTGCTTCGACGCATGAACTGGACACCATATTTCCCAGGAAGTGTCTTCGGTCGTGAAGGTTTCGATGAAAATGCTAAGTGGTTCTCGACCTATACTCAAAATCAATGGATCAGCTATACAAGCCGCGTAGCCTTTGGAACACAATCTGGTTCATATCAGCTTTCAGATGTTCTCCCATATACCAATACCGGGATCACTGCTCTCACGGATATTGCAACATCTACAGGGAATACCTTTACCGGTACGCTCAATGTTTCTACTGGCGCGCTCACAATCCCGGCAACCGGCAGCGGGGCTACTGGAACGGTTCAGTTTCCACTTTCGGCCTCTAACTTTGTAGTTCCAATACTCAGTCTTACTACTGCGTCTGGAGTCTTGTCGATCAAAGCAGGTCAGTACGATCCAGTTGGGATGAATATCCTCGTGTCCTCTGGGTCTCTTGGAACAGGAACGGGTGCGATTCCAGTATTTTCTGGATCGATCAATCTCTCGACCGCCAATCTCTCACGCGAGATCACTCCGACTGAGATGTTCAGCTTCTTGGAAACAAAGATTCTATCAGGGCGACCATTGCCCGCTGATGTGAAGACGGGGATTACGGATTTCCTCTATAAGGATGGCGACGGAAACGCGATACCTTTCAAGCCATCAACTCCGTCGTATCAGACTACCAAGATTCGAGCAGTGATCGGGATGATGCTCGCACAGCCTGAATATGTACTCAATACAGGATACGATCTGAGCACAACGCCTGAAAATCTTGCTCAATCAGTACTTGCAAACGCAACAGGGAAGATCCTCTTCGTAGAGCTCTGAGGTGGTTATGATTGGCTTCATGGAGTAATGCCAAAGTCTGAATACGCAGACTATGTGGCCAAGCGTACCACTGCATCTGGTGGTACAATCGTGATTGATAATTCGCACGTTACTGATCTAGGGGATTTCTATCTCAATAATGCTATTGCGTACGGAAGTGGTGCAGCTCCATCGTTTAAGTCATTGTTTGATTCGAATAATCTTCGTATCTTCAATCGAGTAGGAACGCCGAACCATTCACGTGATCATGATCAGGCACAAAAACAGATTGCATCGTATGGAAATACAACACTCGATGATGCGGATGGTGTCTTTGGTCAGTTGATTCGCTACGAGCCAACTTCTGAAGCAACGATCTCGCTTTCTGGTCGACGACCCAATGTATTTCGAGGTGGACGATATATCAATATCGGACCAAGCGGAGCAATTTTCTCGAACAGTTATCTCTCACAGAAGGATCGTGATGCAGCACTTAATACGCTACGAGGCGTAATGCGAGCAAGAACCTATCCACAACAGACAGGGGATCTTTTTAAGGCGGCTATTCGAGTTGATGAGATTGCTCAGATTTCCAAGGCTGCAAACGGCCCTGATGGTGCTGGATATGGAAATATCAATAACCTCAAGTTCCTTAGGACACTCCTTGCAAATAACGTAGGAAAGGCATTCTACATGCAAGCAGACGGAGGATACGACACACACTCAAACCAGCTCGCTCCTCAGTCGAATTTTGACCCGATGAACATCCCAAAGGATCTTAACTACAACGTAGGTAAGGTTGCAGAGAATCTCACTACATTTTTTAATGATGTGAAGTCTACGCAGAATATCACCATCGTAATGTTCTCTGAATTTGGTCGAACGATCAAGGTGAACGGTGACCTCGGAACGGACCATGGTCAGGGTGGTGGAATGTTTGTTCTCTCCAACAACCAAGCACTACTCAGTTCGCTCTCTAACAAGATCTACGGAAATCTCTCTCTGAAGAATGCCAAGAATGACTGGCTTGGAATCGGTATCGATTATCGTTCGATCTACGGGAAAATCTACAAGGCACTCTACGGCGTAAGTGATACAGCTCATTTTGGTACGATCAATGATCTTGCAAAGGATATTAGTACTGCTCCCGCCAAAGTGGCATTGTATCGTCCAGAGTTCAAGGCGCTCAATGATGGAAGTCTCCGCATGAATATCCGACTCAAGGTAGAATCTGATAATTTCAACTCAAATAAGGCGGGCTATATCCTCGCGAGCCGATCCAAGAACCCAAATGACCCGAATAGTGTCACGGAGAACATCAACTCATGGGAGCTTGATAACTACGCAACAAAGCCAAACAGTCAGTACGACTTTGGTCGTGATTGGATACCAGAGAAAGGTACATATAAGTTCGGATACAGTGTATTTACCAATCAATACGCAGAGACGAGTTATTCGGGTGCAATGCTTCTCCCTGATATCCTTCCTTCTGCTCAGAATACAGTCACTGGTTCAGGAAATATAGTATTTAGAAAGTATGACAATCTCACAGTAGATCAGACGGGCACAACGCTTGTTTCGAATTCTAATTCATGAATCATCCTGACATCAGCAACGGGTACTGGAGTTCAGACTATCACTCTCAAGTCTGCAGATGGTATTGAACTCAAGTCTACAGGAACTGGAAAGACGCTCATCACGGACCTTACAAGCTCTTCGGGGTCAGTAAAATGGAACGGAGGATTTATCCTTGGGGATTTTGTAGATCCTACACGATTCGTTTCTCAGGACGCGAAGGTTGTAGGTACAAATGAGCCACTTTCCGGTCTCAATATCGCAAAGATCGCGAAGGTGGGTGCTGATACGCTTGGTGTTGGTATGACCCTTTCACGACCGATTACGCTTACGATCCCAGGACTCCCAGTAAATACTCCATATACCGTGCTTCGCAGCGAAGATGGACTGAACTGGAATCCAGTAGGAACGGGTGCAATTTCTACGGATACAAATGGGAAAATTAGCTTCTCAACTTCTAACTTCTCGTATTTTGCGGTGACAACCTCAACTCCCGCAGTTACGCCAACTTGTACGATTCAGGCGTCTTCCACAAGTGTCACAAATGGTACTGCTGTAGGACTCACTTGGACCAGTCTCAATGCTACGAGTGCTTCTCTCGAACCCAATTTTGGAAATCAGCCACTGAGTGGAAATCTCCAGGTAACACCACCAAGTGATACAGGAACTCTCTATAAGCTTTCACTTACGAATGGATCTGCAACTGGTTCGTGTCAGATCATCGTTACTGCCGTTGGATCATCTGGCGGAGGAGGCGGTGGTGGAGGAGGAGGCGGTGGTGGAGGTGGATGAAGCATTGTCATCGGCGGTGGACCATTTACTCCAGATGTGTGTCCATCCGGTGATAAGTCAGGAAGTTTATATGACGGAAAATGTGACACTGCAGGCACTCTTGCATCAACAGGTAGCACCACTCAAACACCGGTACAGCTCAACAGTACAGACGTCCTCGCTGGTAAAGTAGGATTTGATTCCAACGATCTTACTCAGGCTGGTAAGACCGCACTGGATTCTCTCTATGCAAACTACTTAGCTGCGGCTCAGAAGAAGTCAACAACTTCCCATATTACGCTCTATCGATCACTCACGCTTACAATACGTTCGCTCGATCTTCAGATCAAACGAAGCTCATCCCTTAAGTGAAAGATCGCACTTCAGTATATTCGCGGTAAGCTCGTAGATACTCAGAAGCAAAATCTTCCAAAACCTTCGGAAACGAAGACTACGGTCGATGTGCCTTCGCGCACTGATCCTGCACTTCCAGCCAAAGAACCCGAGAAGAAGCCAGATCCTAAGCCTACACCAACCCCAGTGGTTATTAAAAAACCAGTCACGGTTGTGGTAAAAAAACCCGCCAATCCAACGAAGCCAGTGGTTACGACTCTGGTTGTCATTCCGCCAGCGATTGATCCTGTGCCTACGAGCGTTATGTACTCGCTCCCAGCATATGCAGTAACGTATACGAGTGCGGATTTCGATAACTACGACTGGTCATCTGATCGTCGCTTTGCACCGAGTATCTTCGGTCCAATTGATGCTAATATCGAGAAAATGCGCACTGAGATAGTCGCAAAGTGAGGTCGTACTACTCCATACTACGAGTCGCTGCTTGCAGATATTAATGCTCAGCTTCAAAAGCAACATACTACTCGAGAACAAAAAATTCTTCTCTACATCCGAAGCGAAATCACTATACTCTACGAGCTTTCAAAAAGACCACGTTAATGAAACTCGTCTATCTCATACCACCATCAGAATGAAAGCGCGAAGGCGGAGCTCAAACTCCGCTCTCGCGCTCTTTTGATTTCGAGATTCCATCTCATATTATTGCAACTGCAACGAACAAAGATCTCAAGTGTATCGATAAGCGTTTCGAGCAGGCAAAATCACTCAATGCAAATATCCTCGCGAACCCAACACTTCCTGCAATAGAGCGTTATGATGGTGTAATGTATCGAGCGATCGGTGCAAACAGCTTTGACAAGAGAGCAGCGAAATTCTTCGACGAGCACGTACTCATCCTCTCGGGTCTTTTCGGTCTTGTAAAAGCATCGGATCAGATACCAAACTATAAACTCCCGATCGAAGCACATGGATTAGTGACTTTCTGGAAGGAAAAAATCACCCGTGAACTTGCTGCGATGGAAGATGTGATTTTCATCGATCTTTTGCCACTCTCGTACCGCAAAATGATCGACTGGCATGTTATCCCGCACTATCTCACAGTAGAATTCGTAGATGTAGCAAATGATCGCATCGGACATGGAGTAAAGGGGATAAAGTGAACATGGCTTCGGAATATGATCACTCAGCACATAAAAACCCCCAGCAAACTCGTAGGTAAACTCGATCGACGTTCTAAAATTCTCTTCGTCACCCATGGCTCAGCAAAATCGTAAAATTGAGACCTTCGAGCGACTCTTCGAATACGCAGTGTGGTATATTTCTCGCTACAATATTTCGATCAAGAAACTCACTTTTCAGATTACCCGTAAGGCTGCGCATCCCGAGATGGTCGAGCAGGTGCTTGCGAAGATAGCTCCTTTCATGGACGATCGTCGCGAGATAGAGTCTCGTGTACTCTCGGCTATTTCGCTCGGTCAGCCACTGCAGGATTTGCGGATGAAACTGCTTACGAAGTCATTTCAAAAGGCAGATATCGATGCAATATTTGCACAGTACGAGGATCAATTTTCGGATTTCTCACTCTATGAGATTACGATCAGTAGGCGAATCAAGACCCTGCAGGATCGACGATATGGTTCGGTTCGCATCGAGGGTGAACTCTGTCGTGAGTATCCACGGTTTCGATCACAGATTAAGAGCTTGGTTGCTCAGAGTATAACAGATGAAATCGATGATCCACTTGCGGCATTTGAATCCGAGCGTTCAAAGCTCGATCGTGCGGATCACAAAGGGCGAAAAAAACTCTTCGAAAAGCTTGTTCGAAGAGGATTTAGATCGGATGATGTACGAAAATTCTTGGCTATTTCGGAGGAAGAATCGTAATTGTATTGTCTTCTACCTGAACTACATCACCCGCTTTGATCTGCTTGCGGAGTTGGTATTCAGTTACTCCGTTGAGACCTACCATTTCGAGTCGGATAAGTTCTTTTGCCTGACCACCGGTTTCAGCGATACGCAGAATCTTGAGGAGCTTGTAGAGCTCAATCGTTTCTTCTCGAAGTGTAAATTCGTGCTGTTTCATGTTATTGGATGTTGGGATATGCTTCTCGTAGGTAGGACTGAACTCGTGGGATATCAGCTTTGCTGGTGAGGTCCGGGATAGGTTCTTCGATCACAACACAGTTGAGGTTGTTTGCCTGGAAGAGGGAAGTATATACGTCGGTGATTTCTTTCTCATCTCGGACGGGGTGTGGTACGAGATTGTGTACAAGGGTAACAACATCACCTACTCGCATAGTGACGAGATTCATATTGATCGAGAGTCGGAGACCGAGGGATTCCATCTGTGCGATCTCAGTTGCGTCGGGCTTCTCGACGAGAGCGACAGTTTCTCCGGCGGGGTTACTCGCAATGAGTCCATATCGGCTTCGGTCTTCTGGGGCAATACCGAGTGAGAGAGGATCATAGGGGAGGATGGTGTTCTTCTCACATGCATATGCTTTACGGAATGCCTCTACACTGCAGAGATTATCTGAGTTAGTAAGCGTGAAGAATTCATCGTCCGCAAGTTCACACTGTGTGAGTGCTTGATCAACAGCATCGCCTGTACCGAAGGGTTTTTCACGACCTTCCGCAATATACTGTCGTGCGATCTTGAGCGTAAGATCATGCATACAGAATCCATTGATCGTATCTCGGACGTGTGATTCTGTGATCATATCGTTCGGATGTAGGATCATAATCATATCTCGAAATCCTGCTTGATACGCATTATAGACGAGATAGTCTATGAAACGGTGTCCATTTACTCCAACGGAAAGCATACACTTTGGAAGTGTATTTGCTTCTTCGAGGAGTTTTGGATCGATGTCTTCTGAGCCAGTGGCAAGTGCCTTCTTCATGCGGGATGAAACCCCCGCTGCGAGCATGATGAGTGTGTGTTTCATAGGTGTGAGTATAGCGAAATTCTGCAGATATCTACTTTGATTGTGCAGTGAGCTTTGAGGCGATAGATTTCCCAGCATTCCAGCCAGTAGCCCAGGCGCACTGGAGGTTGAATCCGCCAGTTACTCAGTCGATATTGAGGACTTCTCCAGCGAAATAGAGTCCTGGAGTGATCAGGGATTCAAGAGTTTCATCGTCTATCTGGGTAGTATCTACTCCTCCTGCCGTGACGAATTCGTCACCAGCTCGTCGTTGGATGACTGTGAGTGGGATTCATTCTCCAAGGAGTCGTGCAAGTGCTTTGCGCTCATCGCGTGAGAGATTGGCTGCGTGTTTGTCGAGAGTGACGTGCAAGTTCGATATGAAGCCTGCATGCTTGAGCTCTTCGACGAAACGCTTTGGGAGGAGTTGAACGAGGATATTTCCGACGAGTTTTGTGGGGCTTTCGCGGCATTCTTTCTCGAGATAATTATCCCAGCTTTGCATGTCCCAGCCGCAAAGTGGAGCGAATTTGAGGCTGTATGACTGATCCTTGCTTATCGACTCGAATGCGATCTGTGACGAGAATGTAAACGTCAGCGGACCTGAAATCCCGAAATGTGTGAGTAGGATTGGTCCATCGCATCGGATTTTCCCATCTGCACTCGTGAGAGTAGAGCGTTCAAATGCGATCCCAGAGAGATTCTTGGAGAATTCTTCCTTCAGCTCGAAACTTGAAAGGGAAGGTCCGAGCTTCGTGATCTCGTGTCCGAGTTGGGAGGCAAGTGTGTAGCCATCACCAGATGATCCCGTATGCGCGTAAGCATTTCCACCAGTTGTGAGTACGACGATATCACAAGCATGCTGCTCTCTTGATGTTTCCACGATAAACATCGTGTCTTTATGCGTAATAGATGTTGCCGATGTGCTGAAGTGTATGCTGATCTGCTCTGTATATTTTCGAAAGAGTGATTCAAATGCCCAAATAACCTCACCTCCATTATCCGAAACGGGAAATACACGCTGATCATCCTCACACTTGAGTCTAACTGCGTGCGATTCGAACCATTCTACGACTTTTTTGGGTCCGAATTTCCCAAGCGAGCGCTTGAAAAATTCACTTCCACGAGTGTATTTAGAGAGGAGAATTTTGCGGTCGCTGATCCCGGTGGTGACATTGCAGCGTCATCCGCCTGAGATGGATACCTTTCTTCCGAGTACATTATTCTTCTCAAAGAGATGGATTTTGATCTGTGAAATCTCTCCTATTTCGATGGCGTCTTCGATGATCTTCGCAGCGCACATCATGCCGGCTGCTCATCCGCCGATGATGGCTATATTTTTCATGGTGTAGATTTTCTCGGTTTATCCTAAAAAGACAACCGAAATACAAAAAAACGACTAGCTAAGTCGTATTCTGGTTTGATTTTTGCTGTGATAAGCAAGTACTAAACTGGTGGCAGCTTTTATTTTTTCAATATTTCGTCGTGCAACTTCACAGTGGCACTTCGCTCTATCGATTGTCGAGATTCGCACCGTTCGCTCCATGACTTTTTGATTCAATAAGAACAGTTCATGCTCTTTTAAGTCTCGTAGATCCAAGGTGGCATCGTTTATCGTAATTATTGAATCACTTGGAGTATTTGTTGGACTGGGTGTTTTTTGTGGTGAATTGTTGACTGGCATAAGAAAATATTAGCGATTCAAATTGACAATAGATGTACTCGCTCTTTTTACGCTATCTACGAGAAATTGTGTTCAGGTATTTAAGAATTTTCAAAACAATCTTGCTTGCTCTACGCTTTCTTTGTGCTGCTTTGCCAAGAGATCGCCGCGTAGTTTGGAGATATCTATTCAGCGTGCTCGCATAGCCTCCTCGTACTGCCGTTTTTCATGTCTTGAAATTGTGAGACTTCAAAAAACATGATCAGAATAGACTCTAATTAGATCTTCACTCGTTGCATTTTTTATAAATGGAGGAACTCAATGGTGAGTGGTTCCAGTGTGTGAACTTACATTTTCCATGGGGCAATATAGGAAATATCGCGGGAATGAAACACTATTTTTCTCTGATTTGCAATGTTTTTTTAATCTAAATTCATATAGTAATAAAGTCGTATTTACAGTGTCTTTATGAAAATTTCAACAGGCTGGACGATATATGGACTGATAGTGTCTTGCGTGATCTGAGCGGTGATGTTTCATATTGCTGATAAGAATGCAGAAAAGACTCTGCAACCTCCGACTGTGATGACTGGAGGAATTACAACTTCTACTATGTCGATTATTTGGACGGGATCGGTGCGAGAATTTACATGTAGCTGATTTCCTGATGGTGGCTGGACAGGAAGCATCCGGACTTCTCTTATTGATCCAATAGAAAAGCAGCTGGGTGACATACGAAGCGCGGGTGACAAAATCCCGTATACAAATTGGCCAAAGGACTATGTTATGGTCGGACGTTTTGTGCGCGAATATTGTGCAACAGACGATGGAAAATATATCGTAATTTCCAATGATAAGACGCCCGATACCTTTTCAAGGTTTGATGCAAAGCTCTGAAGGCTTGAGGTTTCAGAGCTTCAATGGCAGAGTCAGAACTTTATCCCGAGGTGACGGAGTCTTGGGAAAGGATTTTGAAAGCGGGTAGGGAATACGATCGGATACGAAGTGCTCGATGTTCCATTTGGTGGATATACCAAAGAATCTGATCAAAAAATCCTTCTTAAACATAAGAATTTTTCCTTCTGTACAAATGGTCTTCTCTCGAATGGAAAGTGAGCGGACTGTAGTTATGATGTATACTATGAGTACAATTTCATAGAGAATGTTGTACGTGAGAAGAAAATCTGCACATTTTATCTTGATGAAAATGACGACAGAAAGACTCTCGAAAGCTGTAGGATATTTTAGAAGGTGAGTCATAGAGTGAAGAATGCTCTAGGGCTTGTCTTATATCATGGAATCAATACTCAACACCACAGGCACTCTAGAGAAAAATTTGCAAGGAAAATAAAAGATCCGCTTTCGCGGATCTTCTTTATTTTTTCATGGCAGCTCCAGTAGGAGTCGAACCTACCCCGAGGGATTTGGAGTCCCTAATTCTAGCCGATAAACTATGGAGCTATATCGAGGGTTTCCCCTCGAACTTATTAATGTACTGAAATTCTACGTAGAACATCAAGTTGTACGAGTTCAGCAAGTCTGCCGATACTATTGTCGCTTAATTCTTCAGCGAGAAGCTCTTTGCGAACTTCTGAGCGCATTTGCATAAAGTTAGTACGCTCAGAATCTTCATGAGAGATTTGTTGCTTCAGTGTCATATTAGATTGAGTACTTTTCGAAACTAACAATGGTATCAGCACCGATGAAGTCCTTGACCTTCTGGTCCGGATTTACAACGAATGGCTGAGTGAGGAGAGCGTTCTCTTCACGAAGCTTTGTCATCTTTCCTTCGATAATCTTCTCGAGGATATCAGCTGGCTTTCCTGCGTTCTTTGGATCTTCTGCCATCTGAGCGAGAGCGATTTCTCGTTCCTTAGCTACGAAGTCTTCTGCAACGTCTGAAGGAGAAACTACCTGAGGCTGTGAGGCAACTACGTGCATAGCAACCATCTTGAGAGCTTCAACGTCTGTTCCTGCCTTGGCAACAACGACTGCTCCATTCTTGAAGTTTGAGTGAACGTATGAAGCAACCACGTCTCCTGTAATCTTTGTGAGAGCGAGGATCTTCATGTTTTCTCCAACCTTGAGTGTGTATTCACTTGCCTTGAGCTCTTCAGCCTGAGCGATTGCAGACGCATCGTCAGCTGAGTTCTTGCGGATTTCGATGAATGCGTCGAGCATCCCTTCGAAGGTCTCATTGCGGGCAACAAAGTCAGTTTCGCATGACACAGAAGCCACGTAAACTGTATTTCCTTCTGTTACGAACTTGATACGTCCTTCAGATGTTTCATTGCCAGAACGCTTTGCAGCCTTAGCCATTCCCTTCTTGCGGAGAACCTCGATAGCGAGTTCAATATCTCCATTTGTCTCAACGAGAGCATTCTTACAGTCTCCCATTCCGACACCCGTGCGCTCACGGAGCTCCTTTACGAGCTGTGCAGTAACCATGGTATTGTAGTTATTATTTAGATTGTTTTGAGATGAGATCCGCGACGAATCGGACGAATCCGAGCATGTAGAGTTCTCATCCGTAAGCACGGTATCCAGTCCATCCAGCTATGATGAGATAGAGAAATGTACCGAATCCCGAACTTCCGTCGATCGGCGCCATGCTAAAAACGATGAGTACACCGAAGAAGGCAAGTGCCTGTTTGATATGAAACATGACGAATGCTTCATCACTCTTTCCAAGAAGATACGGCAGAATAAATCCAAAGGGGATATAGCAGGCTGCTGCAAGAACGCGAAGTTCTTTGCTTGGGCCAGTGTATTCTTCAAAAATATTCTGCTCGTTGTTCATAGGAAGAAATTATGCAGCTGACTCTTCTTCAGTTGTTTCAGCAGCTTCGTCTCCAGCTCGTGGAGTCATGCGCTCCATCTTGAGTGGATTTTCAGCCTTCTTCTCGCGCTTGAGAGCTGGCTTGAGGTAATCAAGTACGAAAGTGAGTGACTTGATTGAGTTTACATTACATGGAACGAAGTCTGTAGTTCGGTCGATGTCTCCTGTAGATCCGAGGAGTGAGTAAGTTGGGAGCTTAAGTGTGTTTGCTTCGTCGAGAGCGAGGTGCTCGTAGTGTCCGTCGATTACAAAGATGGCATCTGGAGTGCGGCGGATATCCTTGATACCTTCGTATGACTTCTTGAGCTTTTCGAGTTCCTTGATCTTCTGAGAAATTTCTTTCTTTGTGAGACCTTCGAAACCTCCTTCAGCTGCAGTCTTTTCGATTGTGTTGTAAGTTGCGATTCGTTTCTTGATAGTAGGGAAGTTTGTAAGGAGACCTGGAACCCACTTGCTATCGATGTAGAAGTTGTTTGTTTCCATGGCGATCTTCTTTGTGAGTTCTCGAGCCTGAACCTTAGTTCCGACGATGAGAACAGTCTTACCCTTTGCAGAGAGGTCTGCGAGTGTTGCCTTCATAGCTTCGAGCTTTGCGGCTGTCTTTGCGAGGTCGAAAACGTGAACACCGTTTTGAACACCGTAAATATAGTTACGCATTTTTGGCGACCAGTACTGGCGCTTGCTTCCGATATGCACCGCATTTGCGAGCATGTCCTTGACGAGGTTCGTCATAAGAGAGAAAAAAATAGTGAATAATCCTTGCCCGGTAATCTGTTGATCTTTCGAAGCCGATGCCCTTTCTCGAAGGAAACGGAGGAAGAAAGCGTAGAACAAAAAACCGGCTCTAAGCTCATTTTCCGAGCAGAGAGTCGGCGAAAGTATATGGAATTTATGTATAATGCAAGGCTTTTAGGGATTTTCTTGCGTAACATGTTGGAGTTTATGTCTTTGTGCTATTGGACTTTTGTCGGTCTGCATTGCCGCGGGTTGCAATCAGCTCTAAGTGCTTTCAGAGACTATCTCAGGCTTTTGAGGCTACCTTCTCATAGTTCTCGAGCCAGTCAGTAAGTCCATCGAATGCATTTGCCGGATTGTTGTGCGATGCTGCAAAATATTGAAGCATGATAGACGATGTGATCTCGGGATCTTTCTTGAGCGCAGTCTCGAGTGTGGCGAGTGGATGAGTGACGATGGTGTGTTTTTCTTTCGTGGTCTTTTTTCCAACCTTCTTCTCAGTAATAAATGTATGCATGTCAGCCTCAGGAAGCATGCGAACAGTAGTTGCAATATTGTGGACAGCAAGAAGATATGCTGCTCGATGGTGATGTTCGATTGGGAAATTCTCTATGGAGGAATCTCCGAGGAGTTTCTTGTTAGCAAATACCCGATCAGCAGTGTTCGCTCAGGCTTCTTTTCAGGCTTGGTTGCGTCAGCCTACGGACATCTTGGTGTGCTGGTAGTTCCCAAACGATACATATGGATCGCCGAGTGCGGGGATGTGTGCGATATATTCGAGGCCTCACTTCTGTAGCAAGGTATCGTAGAGTTTGAAATTGAATTTTCGACCGTTTTTATCCATGATTTCTGTCATAGAGAGTTCTATAAGGTCTCGTGCGCTGATGCTTGAGATGAATTTCATCGCTATCGCTTCTTTGCGTGGATCTGTGAGATTGTACGGAGCTTTCTTGAGACCTCCGCTTATGTACATGATTTTCTTGAGTTCAAATAACTCCCGATCAATAGATCGTTCAAGTTCCGTAAGACTCATTTTTGTCCATGGTTCTTTTTGTTCAATCACTGGGAGAATTCGGGTATTGTAGAACTCTTGAAGTTGAGGATTTCTCGATCCATATCTTCGAATTTTCTCCTGCCAAAGATCCTTGAGATTCTGTCGGAAATCTACTTCTTCGATATTTTTATCGAGCTTAATAGACTGTCCTTTGATTTTAGCGAGCTTTTTGTAGAGAGGATTTTTCTCGTTGCGCTCTTGTGGTGCAGCCTGAAATGCTTCCCAGGTTTTCCGATCGCTTTCAGATGCAAAAGTTCCATTCTTGTCGACAACGCTTTTTTGTGTACCAAAAAGTAACTTCCGAGTCATCGTATCGTTCCCAATAAATGGCTGGATCTCTGAAAGCGCCTGAATATCTAACTTGGCTTTATGTTCGGTGAGTTTTGGAACATCGATAGACGCTCGTAAGGACTTTTGTGTAACACTGGCTTCGTGCTTGGCTTCAAGGCCAAAAATACGACAGCGCGTTCGTGCGATAAGTCATTCGACAGACGAACAAGACTCCGAGATTTTTTCTGGAGCTTTTTGTTGAACGTCTGAAGTAAGGAGGGCTTCATGTGTGCTCATATCTCGATGTTAGCATAGTTGCGTATCTCTGGCAAAAATCTGCTACTCTATTTTTCACCTGTGTTTTATAACTAAATCAGTAACTCTACTTTGAAAATCCCACGAGCTTGTGTACTATGAGGCCTTCTGAAGTAAATCCATCAAAATATGTCTAAATACGAAATAGTAATGGGGCTCGAAACCCATGTGCGAATCAAGTCTGCAACGAAGATGTTCTGTGGTTGTGCCAACGCGATCGAACTCGCTGATGAGCCAAATACGAATGTTTGTCCTGTATGCATGGGGATGCCCGGGATGCTCCCAGTTCTCACAGCTGGTGTTACGGACCTTGCGGTTCGTGCTTCACATGCGCTTCGTATGACGGTGCATGAAAAGTCTATCTTTGATCGTAAGAGTTATTTCTATCCAGACCTTCCACAGGGATTCCAGATCACTCAGCTCTATCACCCGATCGCAGAACACGGGACTGTGAAAACATTCGTTGCAGGAGAGTCGAAGATATTCCGCGTAAACCGACTCCATATCGAGACGGACGCCGGGAAACTCGTACATGCTGGTACGAAGACTCTCTGTGACTACAACCGAGCTGGTTCTCCACTCATGGAAATCGTAACCGAGCCTGACTTCCGAGCGAAGAATGAAGTGATCGCTTACCTCGAAGAGCTGCAAAAGCTCATGCGTTGGTGCGGTGCTTCAGACGCAGACATGGAAAAGGGTCAGCTTCGATGTGATGTGAATATCTCGCTTCGACCAATCGGCTCATCAGAACTTCGCAACCGTGTAGAACTCAAGAACATTAACTCATTCTCTGCGATCGGTCGCGCGATCGATGCAGAATTCCTCCGCCAGGAAGAAATCTACGAAGCAGGAGGTATCGTAACACAGGAAACTCGTGGTTGGGACGATGAGCACGGAGAAAGCCACTCTCAACGTTCGAAGGAAGATGCGATGGACTATCGATACTTTCCAGAACCCGATCTTCCGCCGCTCGTGATCACTCCAGGGTACATCGCTGCTCGACAGATCGGAGAGCTCCCGATGGACCGCCGTGAGAAATACCTCACACAGTGGAAGCTTCAGGAAGATGATGCACGTATCTTGAGCAACGACCGCGTGCTCTCTGACTACTACGAATCACTCGTGGCACTCACGAATGATCCGAAGAAGTCTTGCTCGTACATCACAACTGTA
>JBMOJK010000006.1:0-63507 GCA_049315825.1 Patescibacteria group bacterium | reverse complement strand
CGGTTCGCTCGCGGCTCCGACTGCTTCGCTGCATTTTAGTGAGAAGCTTCTTGGTGAATTGGATCAGACGGGAATTCATACGGCGTTCGCGACGCTTCATGTTGGGATTGGGACATTCAAGATCATGAACACGGTAGATATTCGCGATCATGAGATGCACGAAGAATATTTTGAAGTATCTGCTGCACTTTTTGAGTGTATTGCAGAGCTCAAAATTGCAGGAAAACGTATCATGGCCGTAGGTACAACTATGGTTCGTACGCTCGAGTCACTCCCGAGTTTGTGGCCGATGATACGCCATAAGATCGTTATTTCTGATGCAGCAAGGGCGTTCTGGGATGTGTACAGTCAGGACAACTATTTGGTTCGGGTATTTTCTCAGGACACCACTTCGGTGCGAGCGGGCACAAAGATATTCATCTATCCTGGATATGAGTTCGGGATTGTTGATGCGATCATCACCAATTTCCATCTGCCAGAGAGCACGCTTCTTTGTATGATTAGCGCACTCATCGGACGTGAAAAACTCTTCGAGCTCTATGACTCTGCGATCAAAAATAACTATCGATTCTATAGTTTTTGAGATGGGATGTTCATCAGTTAAATACATAAAAAAAACCTTCCGGCCAAGGAAGGTTTTTTGGAAGCTGTGATTACACCGAAAGATGGTCATATCGGGCCGAAATTCGTTTATCGATAGACGGGTGTAATATGTGGCTTCTTGTTTGTCCCCATGTATATATTGTTGGTATGTTTACAGAATCATAGGCAAATTATTTGGATTAAAAATTAAGGCTGCAAACATATTTGAGCATTATAAGACAAATTAGTCAAACATAGTTTTGAAAAAGTCTGAAAAGCTCTTTGGATGGGATTTTTGAGATATTTTTCCAAAAAAGTCGCTTTTTCTTACAATGCAGCCCATGAAACACTTAAGCGTCGACGTTACTCGGTACGAAGTTGATGGCACGGATATACTCCGTGGGCTTTCGTGTGTGATCAACGAGAACGACCGAATTGGTATGGTCGGGGCGAATGGGGCAGGGAAGACAACATTCATGAAGATCATCACGGGAGATATCACGGCGTACGATGGTTCGATCTCTAATACAGGATCAATGAGTCTTGGGTATCTCTCGCAGATTCATTTCGATGTGGAGGATCGCAGTGTGAAAGATGAGCTCCGACTTGCATATACCGACATCCTCCGACTTGAGCAAGAGCTCACCTACGCGGAAGAGCACATGGACGATGAAAATGGTGTAGAACGATACAGTGAAGCACTTGAAAAATTTCACATATACGGTGGATACGACTACGAGCGTGAGATCGACCGAGTGGCGCGTGGACTTGGGATTTTTGAGCTGATCAATTCTTCTATCAAAGAAATTTCC
Source organism: Patescibacteria group bacterium (assembly GCA_049315825.1). GTDB lineage: Bacteria > Patescibacteriota > Gracilibacteria > BD1-5 > UBA2023 > JBMOJK01. Next base: position 62,113 of record JBMOJK010000006.1, on the reverse strand, counting down.
TGAGGCCAGCGAACGAAGGTGGCGCTTGCGAAGGTCCTGCTCTCTCGACCGGATTTCCTCTTCCTCGATGAACCGACGAACTTTATCGACCTCGCTTCGGTAGAATGGCTCGAAGAATACATCAATGAAACATGGAAAGGGGGATTCATGATCATCTCGCACGACCGAGAGTTCCTCGATGCAACGTGTTCGATCATCTACGATGTAGAGAAGGTTCGACCGCTTGAGATTTATCATGGAAATTATTCCAAATACATCGCCGAGAAATACAAACGCGAAGAGAAGGCGGCCAAGGTTTACGAAGAACAGCAAGAACATCTCAAGTCCGAAAAGCAACTCATCAATCGATTCCGAGCTGGATCGCGCGCTGGATTTGCAAAGAGTCGTGAACGTGCGCTCGAAAAGGTGGAGCTCATTCCGCCACCACTCATCCCATTTCGACCAACATTTTTGTGGAATTTCACGGAGCGTCCGTCGGATAAGATCGTGTATTTCAAGGAAGCATTCATCGGTCGTGATGAGCCACTTTTCTACATCCCAGAGGTTACTTTTGGCGCAGGACATCGCATCGGTATTGTTGGAGAAAATGGTGTCGGAAAATCAACATTTCTCAAGACGATCCTCGGGAAAATCCCACTCCTCGATGGGATATCGAGTGGAGGAAAATGATCGGATATTGTGTACTATTCTCAGATGCACGAAGAACTCGCGTTCGACAAAACGCTCTATGAGAACTTCGAATTGCATGGTATGGGATACACACGCGAACGACTCGCGGGTCTATTGGGGAACTATGGATTTGATTATTTCGATCTTGAGAAACCGCTCTTTGCGTTCTCGGGTGGTCAGGTTTCCAAGATCCTCTTCGCGATCATCGGTCAAAAGCCTGCCAATGTCCTTATCCTCGACGAGCCAACCAACCATCTCGACTACGATGCGCGTGAATCTCTCGAACGATCACTTCGTCACTACAAGTGAGCCATCCTCTTTATCTCACACGACCGATATTTCGTCAATAAACTCGCGTCACATCTTTGGATCATAGAAGACGGAGAGCTCATCATTAGCTACGGAAATTATTCTGACTATCGCCTTAAAAAAGAACGAGGTATCGACTTCGATATGTCACTTTGGCAAGAAGACGGAGAGCTCGCACTCGTGCTCGAAGAAAAACTCGGAAAGAACGAAGCACGACGAATTCGAGACAAGTTTTCGCGTAAGTGGAAGGATTAAAATACTGTGAATTTAAATCAGTTTAAATTCACAGTATTTTTAGTTCACGTCACTATTGTTTGGTTTGATTTTCTCTAGTATTGATATACATTTTGGCGGTATTTTCCTATTCTTACTTTTATGAAAAAGATTCTTCCAGCAGCAGCGATGCTTACCATGGTAGGTGCACTTGCTTCTTGTACATCTACTCCAGCTCCAGTGTCTACTCCAGCTCCCACAACAACTCCTGTTACAGAAACTCCAGCAGTAACTACGACTGAAACAGCATCTACTGGTTCTGTAGATGCTGTTATGACAGGATCGACTTCTACAGGTGTAGACGTGATGACTGGTACAGTATCAACAGGAGCAACGTCTACTGGATCAACTCCAGCAGTGCCTGATATGACTATGACTGGTACTGTAGCTCCAACTACAGCTACCCCAGCTCCAGTAAGTTCAGCCGTTGTTCATACAAAGACGGTTACATACTCTACGCCTGCAGGAAAGGACGATGTAGAATTCTCAGTTACAACAGCCAATGGGAAAATTACTGCTGTTGCAGTGACTGCGAAGGCAACAAACGATGTAAGCAAGATGCTTCAGGGGAAGTTCAAGGATGCAATCGCAACAGAAGTGGTTGGAAAGGAGATCTCAAAGCTCAACCTCAAGGCAGTTGGAGGAGCGAGTCTTACAACTGCAGCATTCACTCAGTATGTAAATTCTCTCTAATACATGCAGGTCTTCACGCTTAACTGCCTCGGCACAGCACTGAGGATCCATATCGACCAATCCTCGTCTTGTGACGAGGATTTTCGTTGTATTCAAGAGAAAATATCTGCATTTGAGCAAAAATATTCGAGATTTATTCCTGGAAACTGGCTCGATCTTTTGTGTAAAAATGGCAGCGCAGAAGTAGATGAAGAAACTCATCGAATGATCTACTTTGCGCTCGAACTTGCGAGGCTTACACGCGGTGCATTTGATCCGACAGTAGGATCTCTGCTCTCGCGGCTCGGCTATGGTCGTAAGGATGAGATCGCAAACACCTGCGAGATCGGGTATCAACACGTAGAACTCGGTCTCGATCGCGTCATTCTTCATAATGGCGTGCGACTCGAATTCGGTGGTGTGGGCAAAGGGTATATGCTCCACGAGATTGCAAAATACCTTTCAAAATATGAACGGTATTTAGTGGATTTCGGCGGAGATATTTATGCGAAGTGAGGATTTGAGATCGGACTCGAAGATCCACGGGATGTCACAAAGGCGATCGGAAAAATCCTGATACAGGATGGATTTTTCTGTGCTTCCTCGGGTGCGAAACGTCGTATCAATGCAGATACACACCATCTCGTCGATCCTCGCAGTGGCACGAGTTCCCATCAAGTACTCGGGGCATTTGTAAGCTCACCAGACGGCATGGTCGCCGACGGCTTTGCTACCGCACTTTGTGTACTTGGTCTTGAGGAGTCTTATCACCTGCTTATGAGTGGTAAGGTTGAGTGAGCGATCATGGCGTATGACGGCGTAGTATTTCGATCGAAGGGATTTGAGGCGGAGTTTTTTGGAGGTGGGGACTAAAACCCGAGCTCAAACTCCCCAATTCGGATATTTTTCACATCCAAGAATACATCGATATGAAACCGCTGAAGCTCCTCTTTTGGGAGCTTTTTTCCGTAGATACCATGCTTCTTACCGAGGGAGAGGTGGATGCCGTATTGCCGCTCAAAATAGTTTACATCAGAGAGTGGCTTGCTGCGTGAGATGGCATGATTGAGGCCTATCCCGATCTCGCGGACCCAGATCTCGCCTTCACTGGCTTCGATCTTGTCCATGAGTGCATTGAACGATTCTGGGTGGTTTGCATCACGCACGATTCTGCCGTCGCGCACTTGGACGGTGAAGGTCTCGCCGACGATCATCTGGAAGTCCATACCGGGGTATCCAAAGATATCGATTTCACCATTAGTGCTCGTGAGATCTATGCACTCAGAGAAGATTTCTCCGATCGGAAATGTTCCTCCGCGGTTCTCACTTTCGCTGTAATCACCCGAGTTTGCACGTGGTCGTTCGAGGGCTCAGAGGGTGAATTTCTTACCGCTGCGCATCGTGATTTCTCCGGGTGATCATGTCTGGATCGCAGCTTCAAATTTCTTCGATATTTCGAGATATTCTGGTGTGTGATATTCGAGCGCGTTGATCACCGTTTCGAATTGTTCCTCGGGAATATATGCGAGGTGGTTGTGCTCGAGTACATGAATCCCACGATGAAAGAGTTCGAGTCGAATTCTGAAATCTGAGAGTCGGAAATTGGTTGACTGAACGAGAATTACGAGAGCATCTTTAGGAAGATCAAAGAGCATCTGAGCAATCGAATCTTGCTCGTCAGTTTTAAATACCTTGCGCACAGCTTCTGGTGGCAGGGCACGGTCATATGCTTCAGCGAGCAAACGAGAGAGGGGAGACTCGATATCGTAGAGTAAAATACATGCCCCACCGGTGTAGAGCATATTTTTTGTGAGGATATCGCGAGCGTGCTTCGTGAGGAGTTCGATCATGGCGGTATTGTATCGAAACCCACACGGTTGCAAATGCAGTTCTAGAAGACTTTTTTATCGAGAAATTCGAGGGCTTTGATTTCTTTAGAAAGGAGGCATCCAAGACTGATATGTTTTGTTTTTTCTGTATTCTCGCTTCGTGCTTCCTGTGGAAAATGCACCTGAAATCGTCGAATCATATATCGATCAGAATTTCTCAGAATTGTGAGTACTCATTTGGCGATCTGCTCAGGCTCAACCAGGTAAGCTCCACCCATTTCTTCGCCCTGACGATTGATCGCGAGAATCCCACACAAAAGCCAGCTGCCATTGCGGTGTTTTTTGGATTCGACTGACTTAATGAGAAATGATTTAAAACCCGGAATCTGCAGTCGGATTGCGCTATCATTCTGCAAAAAATGTACGATATTTTCCTGTCGTGTGATCTGTGTCGGTGCTTCCGTCCAAAAAGTCGGATGAAATGCGATTTCACTGACTGCTGAAGGTGGGATTTTTTGTTTGGGCTCGAAGGTTTTTCGGATCACGGATGAAGCTGATTTTTGCTCATCAGGATGCTGAATCGACGTAGTCATCTTGGGGGATTGAGAGATGTTTTTGATAGAGGTATTACATCATATTCTGCGCGTCCGTCAAAATTGTGGCAAGTATTCCTGTATGCATGCGATTTCTTTCCCTTGCAATTGCCTCTTTTTGCGTATACTTCGACCATTGTTTTTTGATACCTTTTGCCATGAGTGGAAGCGCAACGTACGATTCGAGTAATATCCAAATCCTCGAAGGACTAGAACCCGTTCGAAAACGACCCGGTATGTACATCGGTTCTACCGATGAACGAGGTCTCCATCACCTCATCTGGGAAATCGTCGATAACTCGATCGACGAAGCCATGGCTGGACACGCCAAGAATATCACTGTCACCCTTCATGCTGACAAAAGTTGTAGCGTAGAAGACGATGGTCGTGGTATCCCTGTGGATATTCATCCAAAGACTGGAAAGTCTACCCTCGAAACTGTTCTTACGGTCCTTCATGCCGGAGGTAAATTCGGAGGTGAAGAGTCAGGGTACAAGGTTTCAGGAGGTCTCCATGGAGTTGGAGCTTCGGTTGTTAATGCACTCTCAAACAACCTCGAAGCCCTCGTTCATCTCAACGGGAAAATCCACAAGCTCACCTTCCAGCGTGGAGTTCCAGATGGAGATATCCAAGTGGTTGGAAAGACGGACAAGCGTGGTACAACTGTTCGATTCTGGCCAGATGACACGATGTTCTCGGTAACGGATTTTGACTACCATACAGTCGTTTCTCGTATCCGTCAGCAGGCATACCTCACGAAGGGGATTACTCTCACACTCATCGACGAGCGAAGTGGTGCACGATCACGATTTTACTTCGAAGGAGGTATCAAGTCGTACGTATTCCACATGAACCGCCGTGATGAGGCGATCGGAGATATCTTCGCAGTCGACAAGAACGTCGATGGTGTTCAGGTAGAAATCGCGATGCAGTACAAGAAGGATGATTTCTCTGAGAAAATCGTTACATTCGTCAACAACATCCACACTCCAGAAGGTGGAACACACCTCGTAGGTTTCCGAACTGCCCTCACTCGTATCGTCAACAAATACGCCCGAGAACAGGAAATCCTCAAGGAAAAAGACCTCAATCTCAGCAATGAAGATATGGTCGAAGGTATCACCGCGGTGATCTCAGTAAAGGTTGCTGAACCACAGTTCGAAGGTCAGACTAAGTCGAAGCTCGGAAATAGTGAAGTTCGTGGTATCGTTGAACGCGTTACTGCCGAAGCACTCTATGATTTCTTCCAGGAGAATCCTCGCACTGCACGATCTGTGATCGAGAAGTGTCTCCTCGCATTCCGTGCTCGCCTCGCGGCTCGCAACGCACGAGACACGATCATCCGTAAGGGTGCACTCGAAGGGATGACTCTCCCAGGTAAGCTCGCTGACTGTTCGTCACGAGATCCAGTAAAGTCTGAACTCTATATCGTAGAGGGAGACTCTGCCGGTGGATCAGCCAAACAAGGACGAGATCGCGAATACCAGGCGATCCTCCCACTCCGAGGTAAGATCCTCAATACTGAGCAGGCTCGACTCGACAAGATCTTCGCCAACCAAGAAATCAAGAACCTCATCATCGCGATCGGAACTTCGATCGGAGATACGTTCGATCTCAGCAAGCTTCGATACCACCGTATCATCATCATGACCGACGCGGACGTCGACGGAGCTCATATCCGAACACTCCTGCTCACATTCCTCTACCGCTACCTCCGACCTCTCATCGACAACGGTCATATCTATATCGCCAATCCTCCGCTCTACAAGCTCTCAAAGGGGAAAGAGACTTGGTATGTATACTCTGACGATGAGAAGATCAAAGTAATGGCTGAAAAGGGAGTTACTACCGAAGGTATCCAGCGTTATAAGGGTCTCGGAGAAATGAACCCAGACCAGCTTTGGGAAACAACCATGGATCCGCAAGCCCGCAAGATGTACCGCGTACGCGTCGAAGAAGCTGAACTCGCCGATGAAGTGTTCCGCACACTCATGGGAGAAGAAGTTCCACCACGCCGCCGATTCATCCAGAGTCGCGCTAAGCACGTAAGTAATCTCGATATCTAGTGTAAATCCCCGTGAGAACGGGGATTTACTTAGTAAAAATATGAACGAACCGCGCATGATTCATTGCCTTTCGCTCATTTTCTCTATAATACTCCACGATAAAACCAGAGCCAGTGTCCTATACTTATTCCCGCGAAGAGGCGGCAGACATTCTCGAAATTTCTACTCGAACACTCGACCGATATGTAAAATCGGGGAAGCTTCGTACGAAACGAAAGGGAAAGAAGATATTCATCCACGATGAGGATATTGTTATGCTTCAGGGATCAGAGCCAGAGCTCATTCGCGCGACGGACAACGTAAAGACAGAGGATATTGTTTTCTTCGATGAGATGCCTTCGGACACAGGATTCCGACGTAAACCAGTGATGGTAGATTATCGCGATCTCTACGAAGATGCGATGAAGCGTATCGGTGAGAAGGATCGAGTGATCCAGGATTTGTCGTACCGTGCGGGTCATGCTGAATCCGAACTCAAAAACTCGATCTCTATGATCGAGTACAAGAAGGCTACTTTCCTTCTCGAGTCTGCGAAGTCCAAGACCGAAGAAGAAAAGAAACAATTCGAAGATAAAATCACTACACTTACTGTTGAAGCTGCAAAGTCACAAACGGTTCTTTATGTACTCATCGTACTCGTGCTCTTGCTCCTCGCGGCAGCAGCCACGATGTCGTTCTTTATTTTTTAGCTCTCGTTCGAGAGTTTTTTTATGCAAATTTCTATGACTAGCCAACACAAACGATACCTCCTTAAGCTCTCAGGTGAAGCCCTACAAGGGAAAAACGATCATGGGATCGATGTGGATTTCCTCCATACGCTCGCAGCAAAGATCGTCAATCTCGTGAAGATCGGTCGTAAAGAAGTAGTGATCGTGATCGGTGGTGGAAATATCTTCCGTGGTGTATCGGGTGCTGCAAAGGGGATCGATCGTTCGAGTGCTGACTATATGGGGATGCTTGCAACGGTTATGAACGGTATCGCGCTCGGTGATGCGATCGAGAAGCAGGGGCAAGAAGTTCGTATCATGAGTGCGATCGAGATTGCTCGAGTGTCTGAGCTTTTCATCCGACGTCGTGCGATCAAACATCTTGAGAAGGGGCGAGTGGTGATTGCGGTTGCAGGAACAGGAAATCCATATTTTACAACAGATTCTGCGGCGGTGCTTCGAGCTCTTGAGCTTCAGTGTGGTATGATGGTGAAGGGTACAAAGGTGGACGGAGTCTACGACAAAGATCCCGCAAAACATGCCGATGCTACGCGATATTCTCAGGTAACACACCAAGAAGCACTTGAGAAAAATCTCCGCATCATGGATCAGAGTGCAATCGCTCTCGCAAAAGACGAACACCTTCCCATATTTGTGTGCCGTATTGAGGATATTGATAAACTTGGAGACAGTGGCGTAGTAGGTACCTTGGTAATCAGTCAATAAGAAAACCCGGTCATTATGACAGGGTTTTCTTGAGTTCATTTACAGCCTTAGGAGATGTTAGTTTGTCTTTGCGGTTCATTATCATTAGTATGAACATATTTTAAAATAGTTTACAATTAACGCTATGATGCTGCGTCCTGTTCTAATAAACATTCTAACGCTCGCTCTTTTTGTTTGAATGATGCAAAGTGTATTTGCTAGTTCAAGGTACGAACTAAGTCTTCCTGTGCTTATAGACACAAATGCAAATCCATTCAATAGAACGGTGCAAACTGGGCAAACAATGCTTTGATTCAATGAAATCTCATGGGATGCATACTATTCATCATATCAATGAAGCGGGTGAATTATTCATCTTCCAGGTATATCTTGAAGTGGTTTTATTCAAGAATCGACCCAGTTTGAGTATTTGTGTATAAGTCAGAAAAAAGATGCGAAGACAACTCAAAATAGCGCATACATTCCTGATATAACGCATTCGCAGAATGATAGGATTTTTTGAGTTAAAAGAACCCTTCAGGGTGGATTTATACAATGAAAATATGAAAAATTTTCTATAAATACATTTAAGATTTCTTCCTGAGAAGAGGCTCATGTGTCTATCTACTGCGCTACTCAGGCGGACAGATACATTAAAGACTTTATACCGGATATATCTAGTGAAGTAACATACCGCGTCCAATACCCTGTGGGTACGCAGATTTTTGTTCCAAGGCACTGAAAGACTCGTGCAAAAAACATCAAAATTGTTTCAAATTATGCAAGTAGCTCTTGAAATTGAAGTGGGGTATTGTTTGTTAACAATGAACTCGTTCGATGTTTATCACAACGAACATGCTACACTAGTGCCATCATTCTTACATCGTTAGATTGAACAGTGAGTGATATAACAGAGTCTAGAAAACTTTGGTACAAAGAGCATTCACAAGCAAATGAGTACTTCCCAGTACCTTCAGATACCGAAAAAATTACTTTTATATTTAATAAAAAGTAAACAACATCTTATTTAAAAAGAGACCTTACCAGTCTCTTTTTTGTATTCATCCATTTTGGATATCTTGGAAAAGTGGATCATTTCTGAGGAATTGCTCGAAGAGTCACTGTCACTGATCGGGGGTTTTTGTACCGTCGGGTCGTGTGTATTCACCGCGCTTTTGTTGAAGATCGCGGATGCGAGCAAGGGTATCGTCGAGCTGTGCTCGCTCCGATGGAGTGAGGCTCGCTCAGGTGCTCGTTCCAAAATCCCGACCAAGTCCTTGTGTTTGTCATTGATTGGTGAATCCTCCTTTCTTGGAATCCTTCGTGAGATCACTTCATGTTCATGTTCATGTTCCTCAAGTTCCAGTTTGAGATCATGAGTTGGTATCTGAGGTTTGAGATCATGATCCTGTTCACTGCTGCGATGACTCAGATTTTCCGGTAGAATCTTGTGAACTTCCCGATCCGCTCGACTGTTCTGGGGTATCCTCGGATGAAGTATTTTTCGGCTCTGACTTTTTTTCCTCTTCTTGCTTCTTTTGTAGTTGCTCCAGTAACCTGATCACCACTTCGAGATTTGCCTTTGCATCTGGGGTTTGTTCGATTTCGAGAGACTTCTCGTAGTGAGTTTTTGCTTCGAGTAAATGTACTATCTGATCATCGACCTTTTTTTGTTCCCCAGCAGATTCGTATGCAAGATTTCCAAGATTGAAATATGCATCCCGAGAGAATGTGTCTCTGATTCCTGAGCTAGAAACTGATTCCCAGAGTGATTGAGCGTGGGATATTTCTCCTTGATGATAAAGATCTGTCGCAAGTATATTCTGATCAGAACGATCCAGGATGGATGTATGCGAGATAAATACCAGCCATGAAGCAGGAAGTATGTTCAAAATCCCAGCTCGAAAAACCCCTGCAACCAGCAAGAGGATGATCAAGAACGGTAGGATTAGTTTTTTCATCTTTTACGATAGGGGAGAATGAGTCCAACGATGATGAGGATTCCTGCGAATTTTAGCGCAATCTGTAAAAAACTGTATTTCGATATTTCACCGCCTGATCAGAGTGTGTCTGAGATATTTACGCCATCATCAAAATCCATGTATTCACCTCATGTAAGCTTGGCTATATCCTTGAGGTTGTCGGCTTCGAGTTTGGTTTGGAGGATTTTCCCCTCGAAGGTTTTGTACTGAATATTGCCAAGGATATCGTGCCCAACGATCATCGGCGCAAGTTCTGAGCCACCGATCCCGATACTCACGACACGGATATTTGGATAGGTTCGCACTGCAGAATGCAGGGCAGTGAGATCGACAGGCCTGTCATCTCCATCACTCATGGGGATGATCGTCCCAGCTTCACGAGTCTCGAATCTTGTAAAGGCGTTATTCACAGCGTCTACGATATCAGACCCCCCAGTGCTTACGATGTCGGGTGAGAGCATCCCAAGGGCTTCATGTAGCTTCTGTGTATCGAGGGTAAATGGTGTAACGATGCGACTTTCTCCTGCAAAAGCTTCGATGGAAACCGGATGCCCCGGGAACTTCTCTATGAGCTGTGAGGATCGGATCTTGGCAGCATCGAGACGACTCATGACGGATCACTGGACCGACATATCTTGTGTGAGCATGCTTTTTGAGACGTCCACAAGGATGACGATCTTCGATCCTGTAGGAAATGTATTACCCGAATAATGAACCACCATCCAGACCGATAGTCCGGTCAAAAGCACACATCCCACCAATATTGATATACGTTTTGCGAGGTATAAAACTCGGACGATCACATAATTTTTACTCTGTGGATCGATGTGCGGTTTGCGCTTGAGAAAGAGCAGATATCCTGCATAGATCAAAGCTATGATCCCAACAAAAATACTCACTAACATGCCGATCCTAGTCAGGAATCAAGTCGCTTTCTTTCCAGGTATAACAGTCCACCCAGACACAAGATTGCGAATAGAAATGCGTATTGTTCAAGGGGTGTGCTTGAGACTTCGGGCGTGCTTTGTTCGATGGGGCGAACGCGAAGATGTGAAAGCTTTTCGAAAATTTTACTCAACGCAGACGAATCCATAGCATTGGTGTATGTTCCACCAGTACTCTGGGCTATATACGTGAGAAGTTTTTCATCGATTGTTGCGATGAGCGGCTTCCCAGTTTTTTCATCAAGAAAATACTCTCGATTGCCAGCAGGGCTGGTTGTATAGAGCTCTGTTCCTTTCGGATTTCAGAGACCTATTGTATAGATACTGACGTTCTTTTCTTTGGCATAGAGTGCGCTTGCCTTCGGATCTATCCCGAGATTAGCCTCGCCGTCTGTGAGGAGGATGATGATCTTCTCGCGGGTAGGATCGTTTTGTAGGCTTTCTACCGCGAGGATGAGTGCATCTCAGATCGCAGTTCCAGAAAACCCAGGGATTTCCTGTTTGATCGTATCGACTCCGATGGATTGTACGATAGAAACCAGTGCCGCAGTATCAAAGCTCAGTGGCGACAGGAGAAATGGTTTCCCCGCAAAAATATTGAGAGCAATCCGATCGTTCTTGCGAGCTTCAATGAATCGCGTGATCGACTGCTTAGCTGCACCGATACGATTCGGGGTGATATCTTCTGCGAGCATGCTCTTGGAGATATCCAACACTAGCGCGATGTCGATCCCATTTTTAGTGGTATCGACATGAGACTCTACGATGCGAGGATCGCTCAATCCAACGGCGATGAACACGATACAAAGTGATCCCAATATCCCACGAATCCAACGATTTCGAGTGGGGGTGTTGCCAGTTTGTGTCTTGGTTCGTAGATATATCGCAAGCTGTTTTTCGTACACAATTCCTCCTATCCACGCCATGACTGCTGTCATCGTGATAAGAAATTCAGGAGCGAAAAACAGTACGCGCATTATTTGAAAATACGTTGGGCTATTTGATCGAGTGTATCGATGTGAGTGGCGACTTTATCGGCAGCGGCGTATCGAATATCTCGTGAGAGTCGCAGACATTCTACGATGTCAGGTTCGTGGAGGAGTTGTGTTTTTTCTTCTGTGGTAAGAGAAGATTGGAGTGCGATGTGGTGCACTTCGAAGACGTATTCGATCAAGAGAGATTCTACCCGTCCTGCAAAGTCATCATTGGACGGATTAAGAGTCTTGTATCGTGCTTGCCAGTTTGTCTGCGATGGCTTGGTTGTCACGACCGGAGCTTCGATCTCAGCTCGTCTCCATGATCTGTAGAGGATGATAATCCCGATCAGTAGCACAATTCCACCGAGCAAGATGAGCTCTTTCTCGAAATACACTACCTGCCAAATACTTTTCATCCCATACGGGAGACTAACGAGAGGAGTTTCCATATATTTTATCGAGATTCTTAGTACAGAGCACCTTGTCTTTACAGATGAAAATCTTCCCAATAATTCGAGTATCTATATAGAGATACTCTCCGCCAGAAAGCAGTCCAGGCGTATTTCCTTCAGTAATCTTGAGCGCCTGAAGTTCCTTCTCCAGGGTATCATCGAGCAAGAAGATGATCCGTGTCCCATTTTCCAAGAAAAGATGTATCTCGTTCTCAGTTTTGTAATAGGTAAGTGAAACGAGGCTCACCTTTGGGAATTCTTCCTTGAAGGCATTTGTGAGTGCGAGTATGCGCTTCATTCGAGCAGGGGAGATTGCTTCTTTGTAGTCAAGAAATGCGGATTCCATGAGCTCGGTTGAATAGATACTCATGGTCGGAAGATCAGTGCGTTTTGTGTTATCTGGGATGAGCACCCCGTTTGCTGTGAGCAAGAATTGACGACCAAGTCCATGGAATTTGACTGAGAAGCTCGGTGCAAATGACTCAATAATGATCTTAAGACCGTTTGGATAGTTGCGTTGTACGCTGACCTTTTCGATATTCTTCTCGAGATTTTGGATTGCGGCTCTTACTTCTGTGGCCGAAACAAACCAGAGCGATTGTCCGTAGATATCTTCGATCGCCTTGTAGGCAATATTTACATCAGAAAATTCATCTGTTTGCCCGCGCTCGATGATCACACGATTGGGCGAGATACGAAAATATGGAGAAAGCAGCGTGATGTATCCGGTGAGAAATACGAGGAGAAATCCTACCACGCTGAATGCGATCTTGAACTGACTTTGGTTCTTGTTAAATGCAGAGTAGATCGGCCTGAAATATGCACCACGACGAGCCTTCTGATAGATCTCAAAAAAACTCGGAGAACTTTTACGATTGTTCTCAAAGAGGAATTTCTGGGAGCGTTCTTTGGCGGCAGATTCGCGAAATTTTCTGTTAGAAATATTGCGAACGATTCCACGATACCAGCGTTTGATTTTAGATGCTGAGATCATATTTCGACTCTATTTCTCGAAGGATATCTTCTACTGATGCTGTTGCTGTTTGCTTGGTATCATGCTTAAATCGGATCTTTGGCATCTTCCCGAGGATTTTCGCTTGAGCAACTGTTTTCTTCACGATCGGCTCGAAATCTCGAAGTGCCTTCGCGCATGCGACACCATTCGTCTCCGAAATGATGAAGCAATCCAAATACGCTCCATCCATCGAAAGAGCGCATCGCACCAGGTTTACACGACCGAATCCTTCGATGTGTTCACGGGAAATATTTTGTATAACAGGAGCAAGAAGTCCAAAAAGCACTTCGTCTCTGCGGGATGAGGTTGTTGACATGGCTGGATTATACAGAATGCCCGCATGTATCCAAGTGTATATTGGAAAAACTATTTGATTAGCTTTTCACTCCAACTACCACAAACCAGTCATCTCCTCAATTCGTAGAAATCTTGTGTTCTGACCATACTATTGTGAGTCCATTTTCCATGAAGAGAGTTCGGATTTCTTCTTCACTGTAGTACACGTAGCGTTTGTAGGCTCCTGGTATACTTCGGCTTTCTTTGATTGTTTCCTGCGCTTCGCCGACTCGTCGATGCTTCACAGATACAAACATGCATCCATGTGGAGTGAGGATGTTGTGAGCGCGCTTTATGACCTGTGCCCCGAGTTCCTTGCTCATGTGTACGATCGAGGCACTCATCCAGATGCCATCCACACTTGCGAGCTCAAATATCTCATCTGCATGTATGATATCCCCGAGTATAACATTCTCCTGGATTATGTTGTCTCACTTACAGAGATCGACGAGGCCACTGCTGATATCTACTCCAATAGCATCGTATCCCGCTTCTCTGAAATACCGTACATCTCGCCCCGAGCCACATCCCAGGTCTACGATTCGCCTTCCTGGGATCACCTTCAAAAACTGCTCGTAATAGGGCAGATATTCGTCCGTTTCTGTGATATTTTCGCTGAACACCTTCGCTCACTCGTTATAGATACGAATCGTATCTACGAGGTATTCGGCTTCGGATTTTTGAGTCATGTGATGCAATCTATCCCTTCGCACTGCTCCAGTCGTCTCCGCTATGGATATCGACCTTGAGTTTTACGCGTGGATGAGGAAATACTCCTTCCATGACTTCACGGACCATGCTCTCGAGTTCTGCGGCGTGTACCTTAGGGCACTCGAATACGAGTTCGTCGTGGACTTGCATGATGAGGTGACCGAGGTGTGGCGTGACCTTGAGCCGCTTGGTGATCTCGATCATCGCGAGTTTCACAACGTCCGCTCAGGTTCCCTGGATCGGCATATTCATCGCTTCGCGCTCAGCTCCTGCCCGCATCATCGAGTTCGCGTCCGTGAGGCCCTTGATATATCGTCGTCGCCCGAAATACGTCTCTACGTACCCAGTGAGTCGAGCATTGTCGAGGAGGTCTCTGTAGTAAGCCTTTACCTGTGGGTATTTTGCAAAGAATGTGTCTATATAGAGTGTGGCTTCTTTGGGGCTTGCTTTGATCATCTTCGAGAGTCCGAATCCCGTGATCCCGTAGATAACTCCAAAATTCACCGACTTCGCGATGCGTCGTTGTTCGCTCGAGATCGTCTCACTCGTCGGGAACAAGAATCTTGCCGTTCGCATATGGATGTCTTCTCCGATCTCGAATGCCTCCGTGAGGTGTTCGTCTCCTGAGAGCATCGCGAGTATTCGAAGCTCGACCTGCGAATAGTCCGCTACTACAAACGTCCAATCACTCTCTTGAGGTCGGAATGCTGACTTGATCTGCGCTGCAAATCCACTTCCCATCGGGATGTTCTGGAGGTTTGGATTTTCGCTCGAGAGTCGACCGGTGCTCGCGACGGTTTCGCGGTAGGTCGTATGGATGCGCTTCGTGACGTGGTTGATTTCTTTCTGGAGACCTTCGGCGTAGGTGCTGCGGAGCTTCTCGTAGCTACGGTAGGCAAGGATCATGTTCGCGATCTCATAGGTCTTTCCGATCTCTTCGAGGGTTTCTGAGTCGACAGAGAATCCAGTCTTGATCTTCTTCCCTGCGGGGATCTTGAGTTTCTCGTAGAGGATGTACTGGACTTGCTTCGCGGAGAGGGGATTGAACGATTCACCAACGAGTTCACGCATTTCTATCTCGAGAGCTTTAGCCTTGATCGCGAGTTCTTCGGAGATATCCGCGAGGAGGGATTTCTCTACGTAGACACCGCGATGTTCCATCTCGGCGAGGACGATGAGGAGTCGCTGGTCCATCTCGAGTGCTCGCTGCGTCCCGTCTACGCGGTCTTCGCTCGCACGCTCCAGTGAGAAGTGCGCCTTCTCGATCGCACGGATTTCTCCGCTATCCGATACCTGGTAATCCTTCACTTCTTCAAGCCATTCTTCAAAAGAGCGATTTTTGAAATTCGCCTTCTCGATGTAGTCGAGTGTCTTGATATCTATGAATTTTGTCATGGGCTCATTTTAAGTTTTGCCATCGTGCGATCAAGTCCGAATACGATCCCCGCGTAGATGAGCGTGAAAAGCACTGCCGCGACGCTGAGTTCCGCGAAGTTTGCGACAAAGCCATTTCCAAGGAAATGCTCAGTCGTTCGCGTGATCACACTGTCTGTGAGTTTCATCATAGCGAATGCTGCAACCACTCCGAGTACCACCGCACCCGTTGTCTTCGGTGAGAAATCAAACTTCACGATGTCTCGTGTCGCGTAGGCGGTCTGTGCGAAAAGCAGTATCTGACAAGCAAGCGTTACTATCGCAGATCCGACGAATGAATAGTAGGGGATGATGATGAGATTCCCGACGAGATTCACGACGGTCACGATCGCATTGATCTTGAGAAGTCTCGACTGATGCGAGCTTGCCACGAGCAGATATGTGAACAGCGACGAGATGAAATAAAACAAGAAAATATAACTCACGATCACTAGTGCATCTGCCGAAGTATATCCCGCGATCGGTTCGAGGTAGGATTTGTTCGCGATGAAAGTCAGTATCTCCGCAGGCTTACTCGCGATGAATACCGCGATCCCAGTTCCGAAGAAGAGAAGGAGTTTATATGCCTTTCGGATCAGTGGAAGCAGGGTCTTCGGTGAAGCGATCTCCGCGGTAAAAAGCGGGAGCATAGAGTTCAGAAACACCGTCCCGAACATCATCCCAACCTCGACGATCTTCATTGGCACCCCGTAGAGTGCGATCACACGATCCGCTGTCTCTGCAGGCTCGAGGATCGAGAGTAGGATGACATCTACCTTGAAATACACCACATTGAGAAACAGTGCAAGTCCATACGGAAGGGAAGACTTCAGGATCGACTTCATGAACACCGGATCAAACCGGAACCCAACTCGCTCAACCTTCAGGCTATAAAAATACACCATCGCCGTCATCACGATATTTCCGAGGAGTCCTGCGATCATCACGAGGGTAAATGCAAGATCCTCATACGGAAATGATCCACCCACCGGAAACGGCTTCGGCAAAAGCACGAACACGACCGCCATCACTCCGAGGAGATTTACGATTTTCCCGACGGTCGTTGAGAAGAACGAGAACTCCGTCTTGAGATATGCCTGGAGCATCGACATGATCGAACTATTCATGAGTCCGAATAGGGTGAAAATCCCTGCGATCAAGATCCCTGTGAGGGCGACCTTCGAGTCATATCCTGGAAGCACGAGTCCCATCCCGAGTGAGAGTGCGATGATCGCAAGTCCCATCCCGGTGCGCAGCGTGAGGATATTTCCTGCGATATTTCGAACCTTTTCTGGATCGTCCTTATGCGCCGAAATCTCACGAACTGTGACTGTGTAGAGCCCGAGATCCGCGATCACTGAGAAGATCGAGAGGTAGTTATAGATCTTGGAGTAGAGTCCATATCCCGCAAGATCAAGGTAGTTCGTCAGGATCTTGATGAGGAAGATCGAGATAAGTGCTGTTGAGATTTTTCCTCCGATCTGTGCGATCGTATTCCAGTAAACTTTTTTGGTTGCCATTATTGTATTCCGGTAAGATTTGACCATTCGCCACTCGTGTACTCGACCATGAATTTTCCGGCGACTGTATGGATGTGTTTGATCGCATCAAGTCCTTCGATCAAGACACGCTTGCTATCTGTGCGTGTTGTATCGATGAGAACATCACCAGAGCGATCTGTGACATTAAGGAGTGAGCGTTTTGTATCACTTCCTGATCGAACAAGCCCGATAAGTGTTCCCCGTGCGCTCATCGCGAGATCATCGTAGAGTTTTACCTCTGTTGTATTCATCCGTACGAGATCTAGAAGCCATACACCGTCGAGTGTTTCTATCAGGAGATTATCTGCCTTTCCGATCGATTTGACACTGAGTACTGGAGTCTCGTCTGGAGCAGGAAGATCGTAGGTCTTCAGGCTTGCGAGATCGAGTATGTGGATGTATTTATCAGAGGTATTCGTTACAAAATACCCGTACTGGATCGAGCCGGTAAGGTATGCAGTGATAGATTTTCCTTCGTAGAGGCGCACCTGTCCACTGCTCGTTGCATCATAAAATCCGAATGGTTTCTCGCTCAGTCCGTATTCTTTTCCCCGAAATGCTCAAGCAAACGTAAGAGGGGAGTTAGGATTGCTACTTTGATTGATAGGGGTCTTGTCAGTAGGAACAAGCACGATTTTTCCAACAGGAGTAAATGATTTCTGTACGATTTCCCCGCGTCCTATCTGGATGGCTTCTCGGGTTTCCTCGATCCCATTTCCGCTGTATACGATGGTATATGATCCAGCGGGGACACCCGTAAATACACACAGGTCACCGCACGCCTTTTCAACCACGCTCACATCCGCTCGCTTAATCGAAACAAGTACATCCGATCCACCTGTGATCTTTACTTCTACCGTCCCAATATTGAGTCCAAACACAAAATACAATCCATATCCTACGATCGGCAATATGATCAAGAGCATGAGGAGTGCGATCATGCGATTGGAAAGACTAGCGAAGAATCCCGAGATCTTTCGAACTACCGGGATTTTCCAAAGCACAAACGCAATAATAAGCCCACAGATGATGAGAATCTGGAGCTGATATTCGATATAGAAAGAAATGAGACTTTTCACAGGCAAGGTTTGCCATAGAATAGGCACAAATACTCCGAAATAAAGTCCATTTTGTCACTCTCTTCAGGTCTTTCATCCGTTCTTGATCGTTTTATCGCAGGTTCGAGCGTCGCTCCTATCGTTGTGAGTCCTTCACAGATCGAGAAAATCATCCAGGTTTTGTTCACGCACAAGGTCTTTTTTGAAGAACTTCCCGAGATCGCACATCCAGATATCGCGTATTTTGCCCCACGAGAAGACTCCTACAAAGTCGAGGAAATCCGCGCCATCATCTCCCGCGCAACCATGATGTCCTCCGGTCCATACCAGGCTATCATCATCCACCGCGTCGACGAGATGAGCAAAGAAGCCGCCAACGCGCTCCTCAAGACCTTCGAAGACGTCCCAACCCGCACGATCTTCCTCCTCACCCTCGAATCTCGCGAATCCCTCCTCGAGACCATCGCCTCACGCGTCCAATTCCTCGAAACCGCCGATATCGCCCGCGAAATCCGCTCCGAAACCCGCGACCTCGCTAAGTGACTCATCTGGATCGAGAAATCCGCT
Source organism: Patescibacteria group bacterium (assembly GCA_049315825.1). Lineage (GTDB taxonomy): Bacteria > Patescibacteriota > Gracilibacteria > BD1-5 > UBA2023 > JBMOJK01. The sequence goes on along the minus strand of JBMOJK010000006.1, from coordinate 43,294 downwards.
ATCGCCGACTACTATGCCACCAAGAGCTTCAAACGCGAAGAAGCCCTCGAACTCCTCTTCGCCATCGAACAATCCGCCCAAGATCGCGTCGGAAGTCTTCCGTCCGAATTCTTCAATCTCCTCGCCAAAACCATCACCGACGTTGCCTCCACCAACGCCATCGCCAAGTACCAACTCGACCAAGTTATCCTCGCCCTCATCCATTCCAAAAAACTTCCCTCATAAAAAATTTGATTTCACGATTTTTTTCGATATATTTCGCGAGCTTCGAGAGGCAAACGCCTCACGAACTCACCTTATGGATCGGTAGCTCAGTTGGTTAGAGCGGAAGACTCTTAATCTTTAGGTCGAGGGTTCGAGTCCCTCCCGGTCCACCATTAGACAACTTCAATCAAATTTTTTCTCGGATCGCACGAGAACGAAGAAATTACGAGAGATACGTATACTTCGATTTCTTCTATTCACGAGATTAAAACAAACCCGTAGGGCTAAGTCCTACGGGTTTGTTTTATATAGTCTTTCGAGGTCAAAATAGGCCTACGTGGGATACCTTCTCTAGTTTATGAATCATTTCCGCATGCCAATAGGCTTCCAATAAATCATAATGCCTCTTGTACTTAGGGCCAATCTCGTGAAGACTATGTTTGTTGCTATAGTCGTCACAATAAGATCATGATTGTTTCATGTATTCTCTGTAATAGGCGTTGACGTGCTCCTCAACATTCCATATATGCTCCTCCAGAAAATCAATTTTCAAGAAAAACTCCTTCTTTTCGAGATTCTTGTATGCTACCAATAGATTCTTGATATAAAAGAAGCATCGGGTTCTTAATGGAGGGTAATCTTCCTCTTCAAGATTGGATATTTCTCTCTTTCGCCCCATACCTTGGATACTAAAAACTATCACTGATGCTATAAGTCACAACATGACAGCATGTTCTTTGTCTTTAATCAGCCCTGGCACAGAGCGATTAATGCTTTCGATATTTTCATCGAAAATAAGTGTGGCAAGAATATAGTAAGCAGCAAAGAGGTCAGCATCAACTTCCATAACCTGATTTTCTAAGTGTTCCAATCATCCCCCCTCTTCCTCATTCATAAACATCGAACATTCGGGCTTCATCAGGACTTTGCTTTTATATCTTAGGTGGCCATTGACTATGTGTCACAGCTCGTGATTTAAGACGAGCCTGCAAGACATTTGGAACATTAGATCAAGGTATCACTGCGCCTTTAATTCATCGTAACTTTCACCCAAAGTAAGCAATGAATAGAAAGTGTTTTTCTTGTACAGGAGGACATTGTATATGCGAAAGATGGAGTCGAATACCTGAGAGTTAATTTTAATATGATAACTTCCATCCTTGCGAATCGTGCTTTGAGCATTGAATCATAGCTCATTCGCTACCTCATAAGTTACATCTATGTTCGCATTATGAAACTTCTTTATATTTGAAGTTATATCCTCGATTGCTATTTCAACGATCCTCTCAGTTAATTCGCGTTTAGGTCTCGTGAACATAGGAAAATTTTAAATGATAGCTATCATTGCTCGTGAAAATTTGGATTGAAAGACTTCTCGAAGCATGTCCGAGAAGTCTTGAAGTTTCCTTTTGAAATTACCCCAGCGTATTAGCAGGATTGCGGACAGTTTTGCATAGTGAGCTATTCATCAAGGACTGGGATTTCGGAAGCGAGACGGTCACGAATTCGAATAAGGAATGGCGCAGTCAAGCGTCCTATTTTTTCCATAGGCATATTGTTCTGCTTTGCAAGTGATTCAGTCCACTTGTCCCAAGCATCACCCGTATACTGGGTAACCAAATCGCCAGCTTCCATGCGCATTACCTCAAGGTGATCGGCGACAGTACGTCCTTTTTCATCCTTCTCTTTTCCGCTCACGGAAAGTGCCATCGCCATTTTTTGGCGTCGTTTAAACCCTTCGAATCTCTGTAAAGATCGCGCACGTAAGTCTGGCCGAAATCCTATTTCCTGCTCAATAATATCAGCAATCTTCGGCTCGTACTGAGCGTAGATCATGCCTTCAAAATTCTTTGAGTCGAGCTCGTCTTGGGTCTCTTTGGTCATTTCAGCCCAAGCGTGATCATCTGGGGTTGCTCCTATGCGGAAGCTGTTGCCTTCTATTCACATAGATAGGTTTTGGTTAGTGATATTATTTTGTATTAGTTGTTGGTTTCAATTTTTTCATGGTTGGATCGATGAATCCGAACTGGAATTTGTGGAGTTCATAGTAATAAGCAAAGGATAAGTTATCTTTTCCGAGCAACTTCATTCGATCTCCCAAATCGTCGCTCATCATACTCAATTTTTCTTTAAAAGCCACTCTTTCACCTTTTGTCAACTGATTTTTGCTCGCTTTGTAGTAAATCTCGGCAATCTCCTGTTTTCAAAGTATGAGCTTGTCGCGGAAGGCTTCGAAATCTGGGAGTTTTTGAAGGCTTCTTTCTTCCGGAAGTTTCCGGAAATCACGGATTACCGCTCACAAGTCTTTCTTCACCGCCTCGAGGTTTTCCGGTTTCAATACGGATTCGAGTGCAGGGGAGAGCTTCTCGCCTCACTGCTTCCGGAAGTTTCCGGCAACTGCCATGAGCGTCGGGAATATCTGCTCGGGACTTCGCACCCGCGGATCTTCGAGATAGAAGAGCACGTTGAGATTGCGGGTTCCGTCTTTTGCCTTCGGGGGCTTGAATAGTTCGTTTTCTCAAACCTTTCACTGGGCTTTCTTCTCCATGTGGGCTTCAAGGGCTTTCACGAAGCTCTCGACGCTGTTTTTCGGTCATTCGTCCGCGAGATTCACGAGATACCCTTCCACCGCGTCTTTCTCGGAGAGGTACTTGATCTCCTTCCCTTTGATGCTCACGGACTCGATGGTTCGATCCATGTGCCCGATCTGTGTGAAGCCCCGTCCCTTGTCCTCAACGAAAAACTCGGTCTCGATGGGTTTTCCAGTCTTGGTCTTGAGATCGAAGACGATCTTGAAGTTCCCGGATTCGATGAGACCCGGAATGTCCGCGTCGGGAACGTCGCCCCCGTTTGGATAAAGCTTCTCATGCCCCACTATGGCTTTCTTGTGGATGTTCTCGACCTTTCCCGAGGCTAGGAGTCTTTGGAGCTGTTGCCAAGCCTTCGCGAGATCCTTCCGGTCTATGGATATATCGAAGTCGTCCGGGACGTAGCGGTACTCCTTTTTCGCGAGGAAAAGCGAATTCGAGGACATGAGCGCCCAGTCGTCGATCCCTTCCATGAGCTCGGATACCGTACGCATCCCGTCAACGTAGGAGACGAGGGCTTTCTTGAGCTCCCTCGCGTCTATTGGAGCAACCGCGTCCGCGTCGAGGATAGATCCGGCCTCGAAAGCGTTTTGCTTCCCCTTCGGTCAGTTCTTCACCGCGAGGCGGGAGTATTCCTTCCACTTGTAGAGAAGGCTTTGGACGACTTGGTTCTGGTTCTTGAGACTGAGTGCCCCGTGTTCCTCGAATACCGTTCGGACGAACGCTTCGAACTCCTTCTCGGTTCGTATTTCGAGCTTTTCGGGAACAGCGTTCGGAGCTTTTTCGGCAGTGGGTTTGGGAGCTTCGTTTTGTGTTTTCGTTTCGGTGGTTTGGACTGGTTGCGTTTGTTGTTTGGCCTGTGCGTTCGGGGTTACTGGTAAGGTTTCGGACTTCGGTTTCTGTATGTTCGGGAAATTCTGGGCTTCCGAGGATCATACGCCTTCCGCGATTCATGCTTGGGACGTTTTCGGGACTTGGATATTCGTGCCGACCGCGGTTGCCATTCCCTTCGGTTCTCCCGCATGGGTCGCATAGAGTATCGCTACCGCTTCTTTCGCCTCGCTTTTCATGACCTCCGCTTCGGCGTTACCTACCGCCCCTCCCTGTCGTCTCATCTGTTCGGCCATTCCTGCGACTATAGCCTGTTCGAGCCTGTCCGATGATCCGTATTTCGCCTTGATCCATTCAGCGAACAGGGCAAAGTTTGCCGGATTATTCGCGAGACTGACCCTGAGGCTCGCTTCGAACTGCCCTTTCGCTCCGGGGATGAACATGAGCGGGTAGGATATGGCGTGCGCCATCTTCTCCCCTCCGACCTTTCGGGCGATCTCGGTATACGCGAAACCCTTTGCGATCTCGGCGAGAAAGTTCGCACCCCCTTTCGCGAGGGCTTTTATTCCTGTCTCACCTCCGGTCGAACGGAGCGCATTGACCCCCGGAACCGCCATGCGTGCCACCTTGGACTCGTTCATCGCGGTCACGGTAGCCATAGAGATATTTCGGAGCTTGTCGGATCGTGCGACGAGCATGCCTGCCACGCGACCGAACCCGACTCCGGCAACGAGAGCCGCGAGGGAATCGAGACCGAGCATGGAGTTGGCGAACTCGCGACCCTTTCGGAGAGAACGGTCTCCAAGGTTCATCTTTTCCTTCTCGGCAACGGCTTCGAATTTCGTGCCCTTGAGTCGGTCGTACCAATCTTGCGCGAGCTCGTCCCCTCGGATGATCCCGAACTTGAGCTCTCGGGCCTTGTCGAGCGAGTATTGGGCTTGCAGGTCTTCGGGAGTTCATTTTCCGAAGAGAATGCCTTCCATGAGTCTCCCTTCGGGAGAGGCGAGGAATTTCACGACCAAAGCATCCTTCTTGATTGCTTCGAGCCTCGCGCCGGATGCAATGAGCCCTTCGAACCGGACGAGTCCGAGATATCGAAGATTCGCCGTCTCGTAGACGTTCTCGACGGTTTCGAGACGGTCGGAAGAGAAGGTGTTCCCGTCGCCACGCACGAGCGTTGAAAGCCCGAGCATGTTTTCCGGGGAGACGAAGTTCGAGAAGGAGAGCTCGCGTTCCTTGAGTTCCGCGACAAGCTTTTGGAATTGCTCAATATCCTGTTTGGCGGTCGCCTTCATATCCGGAAGGACGCTCGAAAAGATCTCCTTTTTATGGAGATCTTCTCTTACTTCTGGCGGGCGGGGCGTTTCTTTCTTCTCAAGCTTATTACGAGAGTCCTCGATACGAGCCTGGGCAAGTTTGGCCTCGAAATTTTGAGGCTTCTCGGACATACGTTTTTTTGTTTTTGTTTGTAAGAACCTGGGTATTACACCATATATCGCGGAAATTTGCAAGGAAACGGAAAGAAAAGTCTCGAAAAATAACCCTGCTTCAATACGTTTAAAAAATGCCCCGAAACGCCCCAGTTTTCCGACTTCATTTTTATCCCCCTAGACACCCCGGCGGGTCCGGCGGGACGGAAAATACCCCCTCGAAAACGGCCGTATACGGGGATTTCGGGCATCTTCGGAAATAGCCTTGAAGTCTTTGAAATCCTTTATGGAAGCGATTTTAATCCCTGCAATGAAGCGTGCACGGTAGTTGCCGGGGTACAGGGTCTCTTTTCGGCTTCATTTTTGATACGCCACTCGTTGTCCTATTCAACTTCATAGTTGACGGATGAGAAATAGTGATTGAAATTATCCTTTATTTGAGTATACTTTTTGAATGCCTAGAGGGAAAACCACTCTACGGCAAGGGGAGGATTCACAACCCGAACCGAAACTTTTTATTCATTTACTTTTTTTAAAGTATGAGAAACTTTTTTGAGAAGATATCCACCATTACCGCCGGTACTAGTGGATGAAACCGCGAAGAGCTTATCAAGCTCATGGCAGACCAAGATGTATTTTCTTATGTCATGGACGCGGAAGACTCCGGAAAGATGCTTATTCCGGATGAGACACCTTCCAAGTTCTTCGTTTCACGGGAAACCGCGAGAGAAGTTGCGAGACTCCTGAAATCCCTTGGAGTGTTCGACTACAAGATAGGGATCGGATACATCTACTCGGGAAAATCCTCGCTGTCCGTCATATACAACGGCGAACCGATATAAACCGTTCTATTCCCTCATAACCTATATATGGCAACAGCTACCATGACATACGCCATCATAACTCATACTCCACGCCTCTCCGGCTGTTCCGGATGGCTATCCGTCCGGAATGCCGGGAGGGCGCGGAGAAAATTTTCCTACTCCTTTAGAAAACTCCCTTATGAAAACCAAGAAAATAATAGACACGAGCCGGGTAATAATTTACAACCCGACGGACAAAGAAAGGCTCGAAGATTGGCAACACCTGAACTCCGACATTGATTGAGTGTATATCGAAATCCAACACATGGCGGAAATCCTCGGGCTCGACCGTAAAACGATATGCCAGTATGCGAGGCGCAATAAGCTCATGAATATTGCAAAATACGTATACCGCGACGGACTGCATGACGATGAGGAACTGGACGAGACGAATTGAGAGGGGGTAGAGCTCGTGCTCGTCCCGATCAAAGAAATGTTCGACTACCTGCAAAAGAAATTTCGGAGTATCGAAAGGGAACTCGCAAAAGAGCACGAGGTCGCCGAAAAGTATCGAGACTATCTCGCACGGAATGCAATATAGGCAAGACATGAAAAAACGCGGTCATACCGCGTTTTTTCATGTCTCCGAAGCGTCTCCTATTACTTCACCACCCTGGCCTTTCCTCATTCATTGCTTACGTATACGAAACTTCCGTCCGGGAGATAGAGGTAGGAGTGAGTTCCTACCATTTCTTTCCCGTCCTTTACGACGGTTCCGATACCCCCGACGAACCGGAAGTACGCCGAGCTTTTTCCGTCTTGAGAATATTTCATGGTATCGGAACTTCCGATAGGATACGCCTTCGACTCTTTCCCGTCGATCACCACGTATTCTTTCCCTCCTTTCTGCGCGACGAACGAGAAGCGTTTCCCGTCCGGAGACCATGAGAAATTCTGCGTGTAGTCGTACTTCGAATTTTCTTTTCCATCAGCTACCAATATAGTCTTCCCTCATTGGGAGTTCTTCGGAGAGAAAGCGAAATGCTTTCCGTCCGACGAGAACGTCAGAGACGAAGGATTTGCGAGCGCATAGCCCTTGGAAACCACCTTACCGTCGATCATGAGATAGGTCTTGTTTTTGGAGTTCGCAAAGTACACAATGCGTCCGTCCGGAGTGTAGCTTGGCGAATCGGTGAACGAATAGTCCCCTGTGAGTTCTTTCCCGTCCGCGAAGACAGTCGATGTTTCCGAACCGATCCTCTTTACTGCTACCGCGTAGCCCTTCTTGTCCGGAGATACGGTTATGTTCCAGCTCGGGAATCCGTACGGGTACTCCTTTCCATTATCGACGATCATCGTTGCTCCGTTCTTGCGTGCAAGAAATACCGTACGTCCTCCGGAAAGGGCTTCAAAGCTGGAAATATAGTCGTATGGCGCGCTTTCCTTTCCATCCTTCACGATCACCCAACTCTTCCCGTTCCAAGCACGGAAAATAAGGCTTCATTCCGGGGAATATCTTAATCCGTCCACGTAGTCGTATCCGGGGTGCTCCTTACCATCTACGACCAACACGGATTTATCTATGAATCCGGTGTAGTTCTTTCGGTCGGGACTTACCAGACCCATTTTCACTCTCGGTCCCGTGAGGCGGTTCTTGTCCGTACTTTCGGAATATGTCTTGTACTGCTGTCCGATGAATGCGCAACCGCTCCCGGACGGCGAACACTGCAGACCGAAAACCTTGTCGTACCACCCGCACTCAGCTCCGTCCTCTATGACCGTGGCTTTCCCGTAATATCCCGGATACGACCCGTACTTCTGTGTTACGAACGCAAGGTGTTTACCGTCCGGTGAATAAGCGAACTTGAGCGGTACTTCACTACTCTGTATAGATCCGAATATGAGTCAATCGTTAGTGTTCGGGTAGTATCCGAGGACATCGTACCGCTTGGCATCTTCCACTCCATTGCGAGAAATAAACCATTGATCGTATGTGGCCTTCCCGATATATGAGCGCTTCATCCCACCGAATACGAGCGTATTGTCCGGCAGGTAGGTGAGCGCCGAAACTGCGGAGTATTTGGCGATCTCAAAGCCATCCTTCACGACTATCCAGTTCTTCCCGCCCCATGCTCCGTACGCCAAACTCTTCCCATCTTTCGAGTACACAATATCTCCGATGCTCTTGTACGATCCGGCAGGAACGGCTCTTGATACCGGTACAGTTGAAGGGGGTACTACGGTGCTGGACTCCCCGAGTTGTCGGAGTATTCGGGATGCCATGGCAGAATTCCGTTCGTCCGAATTTGTCACGCTCTTTTCGAGGTTCGAAACGACTTTCTGACGGTAGCTCTCACCCTTGGCTTGTATCTCTTTCGAGATAGTCGCAGAGAGCTTATCGGCGAGGCTCTTGTCGAGATCGGTAAGGGTGTACGCTAAGGCGTTTGAAGTAAATATTAAAGTTCCAATGGTCGCGCATAGTGCTTGTGCAATGGTTTTCATAAATAAAAAATGGTAATAAAAGTAAATTTATTACCAAAGAACAGATACTTGGTTGAAGGCTTTTTTGGCAATATAAAAAGGAGGAAATTAGCCCTGATTATATCGCCAAAAAACCTATTACATATTATCGAAGCAATAATGTGCGTAGGAGAGGGTACTAATTTCCTCCCATCTATCATCGTTTCGATAATACAAGAATATGTATAAGTTTTTTGGCATGACCAAGTATATGCACATTTATCGGTAAATCAATATTTTTATAAAAATAGTTTTCTCTACAGCGCTTGATTTCTTTTATATTTATATATAATAGGTTATATACCACTGTATAACAACTATGCCGAGAAAAAAGAAATCCGTACCACTGAGCGAACGACTAAGGAAAAGAAGGGACGAGCTGAACCTTTCAGTCGATGAGGTTTGCAAGCTCGCGAAAGTTCCGAATGTCACCTACATGAAAATCGAACGGGCTGAAAGCGAGAATCCGCAACTGAAAAATATCACGAAGATAGCCCGAGTTCTCAACCTGTCCCTAGATGAACTCGTGAGCGATATGTACTGGGAAGAGACGGACGAATAGATATACGTTAAACAAAAACGCCATGACCGCTTGTAAGGACATACTCAAAAGCCTCTTTGCAGAAGATCTCGAAGGATGGGCGAATAATTTGAAGGTAAAAACCTCTCTGATCGAAAAGCTCGTCGTAGGAAATGGTACGATACACCTCGATACGGCCAAAGCGATGACCGAAACCATAAATCAGAAAACCGGTCTTAATAAGACGGTTTCCGATTTTTTTGAGCTTTCGGAACTCAAGGGGTATCAGGCGGAAAGGGTTGTCACTTATGGGTATGGTTCGGGCCGACCTGTTTCCAAGGACGAATGGGTTTCCTATTTCCGGTATATCTTCGAGAAGCGTATCCGTGGACATGCTATTGGGCTTGTTTTCGGCATTTCCATTGCATTTTCCCTCGCACTTCTCGCGTACTGGTACTTCGTGCAGTATCTACCGACCCGTTAACCGTTTATTTTTATGCTGAGAGAAAAAGACCGAGATGACAAAAGCATGGCCCCTAAGCGGATCGGTCTTTATTTGCGCGTTTCCACGCTTGAGCAAGCCACCGACTGATTCGGGCTTGATATGCAAGAACGCCAATGTCTTGCTCAGATCGTTGCGAATGAGAATAAGGGGTGGAGCGTGGAAAATACGACTATATACCGGGATGAGGGGCATTCCGGAGTTTCCGAGTGGTATGAGCGCCCCGGCCTTTCCCAACTTCGTGCGGACGCGATTGCCGGAAAGATAGACGTGCTTCTGGTGTGGCGCATTGACCGCCTTTTTCGAAAGGTTGACTACCTACTCTCCTTCATACAGGAAATGGAGTCTATCGGAGTAAACTTCGCCTCCAAGGACGAATCCATTGATATAGCCTCGCCAACATGAAAGCTCGTTTTGACCATTCTCGGAGCTATCGCAGAAATGGAACGTGAAGTTTTGCTTGAAAGAACTCGTGAATGACGCATATCGAAGGCTAAGAGCGGATATTTCGTTTTCGGAAACAAGCTACCCTACGGATATATGAAAGAGCACGACGGACGTGGGAACAAGCTGATTGTAAATCCGGACGAAGCCGAGGTGGTACGCGAGATTTTCGAGCTTTTCGTAAAAGAAGGAAAGGGGACTAGCGAAATTGCTTCTATCCTGACGGCACGCGGTATATGAACTAATCGGGAAGGCGAAGGGCACAAGGAAAAAATCCATACGGGACTTTTCCGGCAGACTGCCATCGTGCGGATACTCAGGCAAACCGCGTACATTGGGGAATATAGGTGCTTCCAGCATAAGCACGTCAAAAAAAGAGATCCAGATGGAAAGAAGCGGGTACACAAGTATGAACGTCCAGAGTCCGAATGGATAATCATGGCATGTGAGCCGCTCGTCGAAGCCGATGTTTTCCACAAGGCGCAAGAACTTCTCGATGGCTCGAAGACAATACGGCGTAACCGTGGGGAGAACCATATCTTCACGGGACTCGTGAAGTGCGGTGAGTGTGGCAAGGCTTTCAACTACTACCTTTCGCACAAGAAAACCGGAAACTATCGCTGTTGAGGGAAGAAAAAAGACAAAGTGACCCACGTCTGTACGAATAAGGACATATCCGAGACGAAGCTTATGGAAATCGTATGGCCGAAGATTGAGCTTGTCATCCGTAGCGAAACGGAGTTTCTTAAAGCCTATGAAAGCTCGCTCAGACAGGAGAAGGGCGAAGGATGGGAAAGTAGCACAAAAAGGGAATATGCCCAAATAGAGGCGGAAATCGCGAAGAAGTTGAAAGCTTACAAGGATGCTCTCAGGCGTGCCATAGAAGACGAGGCGAACGCGGAGGTTTACCGATCTATAGCACAAGACATAGCGCTGGAGCTTGCGGGGGCCGAGAAACGGAAATCCGAGCTCAAGAAACTACTAGAGGACTACGAAGTGAACCGCACTAGAATGAACGCAGTCTCGTCTAAAATGGAAGAGCTCAGGGGCAAGGTCGAACAATTTTGAATGGAAGACAAGGCGTTCTTTATCCGGGAACTCACGGACTTTGTCTTGATAGGGAAGGAGAAGGTGATGGTGGGGTATCGGTTTGAGGTTTAATTTACTTTCTAGAATCATAATATGCTTGTCAAACTTCCGGGAATTGTACATACAAAAAAGGTTTGAGAAAATTTCACATCTATACAAATCCTTTACGGAATCCAGAAGGAGTTCCGTAAAGATGTTATTTCGGAGCGTTGAACTAAATGATTTTTATTTTCAGATGATGCTGGTGAAAGGATTTTATTGATTCAGAAGAATTCAAAATCTTCGCTAATTTCGCAGTATGATAAGGTTATTGTTACTCGTACACTCGATGGGTTAGATTTTTCCAATTTTGATTCTTCTTGGAAAAAACATCCCCTCCTTGAGGGGGATATTGATTTTGTTTCACATAAAAATTCTGCTGTTGGAAGTTGGGTTAACGGAGGTAACTTTTTAAAAGATCAGTGACTGCGAAACCCTCAAATTGGAGCTCTTTGTAGTATAATTTCGCATAATTCCATTTCGGATTCCGTAGCAACGGTTGTAATGCCAACGGGAACGGGAAAAACGGAGGTTATGTTGGCCTCATTAATTGCGTTACGACAAAAAACTATTTTAGTGGTCGTCCCAACTGATGCCCTACGTGAACAAATAGCTAATAAATTTCTAGGATTGTGAATTTTAAAGAAGCTCCAGGTTATAGATGAGAATTGTAAACATCCTTCGGTATCAATTCTCAAGCATAAGCCCAGAGATATCACTGAAATTGATGAGCTTCTTGCTACTTCAAACGTGATTGTCTCTACAATGAGTATTTTGGGTTGAATGCCGAACAATCTACAGTCGCATCTTGCTAATGGGATAGAGTACTTATTCGTCGATGAGGCACACCATATTGGTGCTAGAACTTGGCACGCCTTTAGGGAAAAAATCTGAGCAAGAAAAGTTCTTCAGTTTACAGCAACCCCATTTAGAAACGATAGAAAAATAATAGATGGAAAACTTATCTATGATTATCCACTTTGAAAAGCTCAACAGGAGGGCTACTTCAAAAATATCAAGTTCCAATCGGTAATAAAAGTAGATAAGGAAGAGGCAAACAAAGAGATCGCAAGCATGGCTATTTCTCAGTTAAGAATGGATCTATCCGAGTGAAAAAAGCATGTATTGATGGCCCGATGCGAAAATATTGCAGAAGCCTCTCGTATCTTTGATGCGTATTATGCCGAACATGTTGATTTAAGGCCGGTTCTCATACATAGTGAATTACCAGCATCGGATAAAAATAAGGCATTAGAAAACCTGAAGAAATTAGAATCTAAAATTGTTGTCTGTGTGGATATGCTCTGAGAGGGTTATGATTTGCCAAATCTAAAAATCGCCGCTTTACATACCTTGCCTAAAAGCCTTGGAATTACATTGCAAGTAATAGGGCGATTTACTCGTTCAGCTTGAGACGACATCGGAAATGCTACTGTTATTGCAAATATTTTTGATGGCTGATTCGTGAAAGAATTAGAGTTGCTATATAACGAGAACGCTGATTGGAATAAGATCATCTCGAACATTAGTGCATCGACAATAAAAAAGCATAGGAAGTTTCTGGATTTTCTTGCCTGATTTAATGAGCCCGATTTTCAGCAACAATTACCCATCCAAAATGTGAGGATTCCTTTTAGTGCTATGTTTTTTAAGGTGCGCGAATTTCAATGGGATCACGAACTCTTAAATAAATGCATTAAAGAAAACTTTATAGAGGAGGATGTTTGGTGGATCGAACATCCGAGTGAGAAAACCTTAGTAGTCATAGAGAAAAAGAGGGATTTTCCTGAATTCTGAAATTTCAAAGATCTATTAAAAACCGACTATTCCATTCATATGATTTCGTACGATGAGGCGAAGAATATGGCATATGTGCTATCGGATAGCACATGAAGAGCAAAATCCTTATTGAGTTGCTTTTCTCCGTACGTTTCGCTTATTAGTTGAGAGCAGGTTTATCGTTCTTTCCATGGACTGAATCGATTGCAATTGTTTACCGTATGACTGACTGACCCGATTTCAAAAAATCGATCTTATAGCATGCATGCCGGATTTGATGTAACGAAAGCATTAACGGGTCCCGAAGAAAAGAACAAAATAAAAACGAACATTTTCTGATTTTGATTTGAAGAGGGTATTGCATCAAGTGTAGGAGCTAGTAATAAAGGAAAAATCTGGTCCAAGCTTCGATGAAATATTTTGGAGTGGAAAGATTGGTGTAAAAGCACGTCAAACAAGCTTAATAACCCATCAGCCGACCTCCGACATCTTCTTGAGAAGACGCTAAAGCCTAAGCAAGTTAAAATACGTCCTGCTTATATCCCTATTTCTATTGACTGGGATGAGCAAGTTTACAGGTACTTGGACTCCTACTTTGTCCATTTTGGAGATCCAAATGAGGGTGCATGAATTGAGAAACTAAAAATAAGCCTTAACAATCCATCAAAAACCGAAAATATTTCCTTTAAAATTAGCTGAGAAAATTTTGAGACTGTTTATGAATTGAAAATTTTTGAGGAAGATGATAAGCCAAAATATCAAATTATAAAAATATCTAGTTCGGATGTTTTTATCCAAAAAGGCGTTATTAGCTTGCCTTTGGCTGATTTTCTTAATGAAAATCCTCCTTTAATTATTTTCGCAGAAGGTTCCGTTTTGTCGTGAAACGTCTTGATATCGGTGGATTATTCCCATGAGACATACAATCCTTCAATTATTGACCCAATTGATTGGTCGGGTATTGATATAAAGAAGGAATCTCAAGGTCTTAATCCAAAAGCTTCGGACTCAATCCAATTTAAGATTATTTCAGATCTTTTAGCTGATCCAAAATATAGTGTCGTTTTCAACGATGATTGATCTGGTGAGATAGCCGACGTTGTGGCCATCAATATTGATGAGTCGAATCAACGGATAGAACTTAGTCTTTATCACTGCAAATGGTCTCATGAAGAAATACCTTGAGCAAGAGTTGCAGATTTATACGAAGTTTGTGGTCAGGCTCAAAGGAGTATACGGTGGCATGACATAGAAAAAACTATAAAACGACTTTTAAAGCGCGGATGAGACAATCCGGTAAGGTTTGAAAAATGAGATGCGGGTACTCTGGATAAAATTCGAAAAGCACTTGAGTGCTTTGAGCACGAAACTCATATTTATATTGTACAACCAGGCCTCTCGAAAAGCAGGATTTCCGATGAACAAAAGCGCCTCATAAGCGTTACTGAGGCTTATTTGAAGCAAGTTTTTCAAATTCCACTGAAGGTATTGGCTAGTGAATAATATTTATATTTTGATTGATTAATTATGCAACGAACCAAGGGGATAGTTTGGTATAAACGCAATATTTCTGAATTTCTAAGTAAAAATCTCAAAGAGGTAATGGTTTCCATTGCAATCTCACTAGCATTTCTTTTTTGGATATATTTTTCTGGAAAAAACTTTACATGGACACCAATAGCTCCAGTTTCTATGCCTCCTTGGTCTAGGGTTCTTTTGAGTGCATTGGTATTTGTAAGTTTAGGGGCTTTGCTATATTTTCTAAGATATTATCAACTTCTAAAAATCATTTGCGTGGATATTTTCTGATCTTGGAAAATATATAATTCAGCAAAAGGGCTGACCTGGCTGGGATTAATGGGGCTTATGTACTTTAAAATCCTCCCACTAATTGTTGAGATATTAAACAATATCCTGTCATTGGCTTACAATATTTATGCGCTATTACTCTATTTATTGCCACCAATCGCTATTTCAGTCTTGATGCTTCTTGGGGTGGCTTTTTACAAGAAGAGACCAAGCAGGATTCGGTAATTTATATTTTTTAACTTTATAAATATGGCTAATCAACACGTGGTTAAGCATAGCAATGGCTGGGCTGTTAAGAAAGAAGGATGAGAGAAGGCATCTAAAGTGCTTCCAACCCAGAAAGAAGCTATCAAGGTTGCAAAGGAAATGGCAAGAACTCAGAAATCTGAGCTAATTATCCACGGAGAGGATGGAAAAATACGTGAAAGAAACTCATACTGAAACGATCCTTTTCCGCCTAAAGGATAATGAGCGCTCTGTCTATCTGGGTTGATGAATCTAAAGTCCAAGACTCAACCTGAAAAACATATTGGATAATCGGCCAGCTGATCACAAGATCTTCTGAGGATGAATTCGCCTTTTTGAATTGTCTGAGAAATGCTCACTCTAAAGCAAGAACATGGGATACGCTTCATGCCTGCGAGTTTTCCTCTACAAACGATAGGAAGTGGAGATTGCTTAATCTCTGGTTGGATGAATTTTTAAACACAGACAATGTCTTTTTTCATTCATTCGTTTTTGAGGAAAGACCAGAGTGGATAGCTGCTCATTGATCGCATCATGACTATTTCGCAAATCAGGTTTGTTTTTGATTGGCCAATAAAATGAAATCTTCTTGAACTACAACCCAAACACTCTTCAAGGACATAAGAACCGTTACTATTTTTATGGATAGAAGATCATCTAATAGTGGCTACATATTTGAAACGGAATGACGAGTTGTTGAGGTTGCAAGAATGAATGAGCTAGAAACTGTTTATGAGTGACGTATTAATGCCACTCTTAATAGATGAAGGGGTATAGACCGTGAAGTTGCGCTTAGATTTTCTTTTGTCAACTCAAGATGCTTTGATTGAATTCAGCTTTGCGATTGCTTATTGCATATGGTTAGGGATCGTTTTATGTTTGAAAAATCTATCGAATGATCCAATCGTGATTTTTTAAATCTTTGGAATGATAAATTTCTTACTAGACACATGAAAAGCCTTGGTGATTTTGCATACGATCATAAGTTCAATTATTTTCTATCAAACAGGTAAGTATTTATTTTTAATAAATAATAATTTTTCCTCTATGGAACCAGAAATTTCAGAGTCCGGAAAAAATTTGATTGAAGAAGTCGTTCCACCATTAGAAATCAAACATAAAATCCTCCTTGAAACACTTTTGTTGGTGTGGATGGGAGGTTTTTTGTATTTTTACTTGGTTTCTTGAGTGTAGTAAGGTTTGTATTTCATCACTTTCATTTTATGAACATCTTAGAGACACTGAAGGTTGCAATTGTAAATCGGCAACAGATTTCGTTTGAATATAGTAAGGAGGGTAAATGAAAGGGGATAAGAATTTGAAATCCGTATGCCGTCTATACTTACACAGCTAAAAGTGGAGAGAAAAGTACTAAAGTTCATATTGTTCAGACTGATGGGGTTTCTGATAGTATCTTAGTACATCCATTCCCAAGTTTTCGATTATGTAATTTAGAAGATTTAGAAAATGTGCAGATTCTTCCTGATTATCCTAAATTCTGACCACCATTCCATAGTGACTATAACCCAAACTGGGATGGGTATGATGATGCAATAGCAAAGATTTAAATTATCAGTCAATCTCTGTAGTTAGATATTTCCTGTGATTTTTTTAGTTTAAATTTATCATTCTAAATGATACTATGATCGATTATATTAAATTTGACCTAGATCCATATATCATAGAAAATTCGGGTCGACTTTCTATTGATAGGGTTTTCTTTGAAATTGCCACAAGAACACTTAAGTCAGATTCTAAAGTTTGGTCTGAGACCACGCATAATTTTAAAAAGACTTCTAAAAATCCTAAATTTCTAACAAGAATATATAGCGATAGGAATGGAAATGCTGAGTATCTATTTCTGCTTTTTAAATACCGTACTGACCCATCATTTATCAAGACTGATGGACTTCCTTTAAATATTTTAAAACAACTAAAGGATGAAAAACATGGATATTTACTAATTGTTCATATAGCTGGCTACTTCTTTATATCTAAAAAGCATGCAGTAAATTCTAGAATCTCTAACTATGCAGGCACTAAAGATCTTAGTAAAGTCAAACTTGGTAATTACATGGCTGGATATGAGACTGTGAAATTAGCAAAAATGCAGAGTACAGAGAATAAAGCTAAATGAATTTCTGTTAAATCTTACGAATGAGATGATTTAAATAATGCTGTTGACGGAATGAATACAGCTGATTTTCATTTAACTTTAATAAAACTTGGAGACAAAGATAACAATTCAAATAGTACAACTTTCCATTATAATACTGGAAAATTCACTTTTCCTTCAAGTACGATGCCAGGTGATAGTTTGTCGGATCTTGTTGTTCAGTATAGATTGTTGCTTGAAAAATTTTCCACAGAATCAGAATCTGATTCAACTTATGCAAGAATATCAAAAGGATTCTCATCCGAAATTCCTTTTGAGGAACTTTGAGACGATGCTCCGGTTAATGTATATTTTGCATCTACAGAAATTAGAACAGCATGTGTTAGCGAATTTCCAACTTTAGACCAGATAGTCTTAGAAAAAATTATTGAGAGAATCTGATGATACTACGAATTAGATGCAACTTATTCTGGGTGAAATACGATGTTCTCCTTTTCATTTAAAAGAAATAGTAGTTCTTTTACATTTAAAAAATTACAAATAAATGAATGAGAATTTCAGAAGGATATCAGTGATGCAATATTTTCCGTAATGAGAAATAAAAAATTGTATACACTTAATTTTCGGAATAATAGAACATTTTCCTTTTCTAATGGTAAATTGCTAAAAACTCCAGCATCAAATATTGATGTAAACAAGGTCTTTCATGTATTTGAATCAAGCACTTTTCTTAATTCCACTGTATCTGAAAAGTGAGTACCTAATGATTATTCTTTAGGGTTAAATGCAGATTGGGCCAATACTTCTATATTTAAAGAAATTGAGAATAACTTTAATCGACCATGAAGTCTTCTTATCTGTGGAGATATGTGACAAGAAATCGCAGACCACTTGGTTTTAAATACCACTGAAAATAGCATAACACTTATACATTCTAAGGCTACTTCTGGTACAACTAAATCTGTTGCAAAATTTCATGATCTTGTTTCACAAGCATTGAAGAATTTAGATTGATTTTCTTTAAATAGTCTAGCAACGTTTAGCAGAATTAACTCACTATTAACTACAGACGTTACTTGTAACATTTGAGAATGAAAGACTGTAAAAAAGCCAAGAATAATTTGTAATAATACTTGAATTGAACCAGAGATGGTTCTTGGCCTACTCAAAGGAATGCCGAATTTAAATAAGGAATTAGTGCTTGCAATTAATTTCTTCGATTTACCTACATTGCAAGATATATTTGCTTTACCTACAGAGGATTTTCTAGCCCAGCAACTCAAAAATATTATTGGTCGACTTATGTCTGTATGTGCAAATGAAGGTATTAAATTTAGAATCCTTATTCCTGAGAAATTGGAAGATTAAAAAAACCCAGGCGTACAGCCTGAGTTTTTTTAATCTTCCTCTCAATCATCACCTTCCCCCATAACACTCGTCCGAAAGTCATCATAAGATCCAAATTTCTTGAAATCGATCGCAAATCGGGTGTCTCCAATTTTAGATAGTTCGACACTATCGACTCACACTCTTTTAAGGGTATCCATGGTGACAAGTTCACCTTCAGGAATATGTAAAACTTCACCGAGTAACCATTCACCTAACTTGGCATTAGGATTACTATACAGCGCTTTGGGTGTCGCTTTCGCTCCTGAAGACACTTTTGCGGATAATATCTGTCCATTTGGCAGGACTAAATCAAACGGTGTTTGGTAATCTGGGAAAAATCAAGGCCGCACAGAGTATATCCAAGTTGGAATTGCAATGTACACTTCACGTAGCTTTCGTACACGCCCGTCAGCATTCCATCCATTGAGACCACTTCTTTCCGGTACATGTACTCATCCTCTTTCCGAGTACAATGGTAGTACAACCGATGCAGTAATTGTTGGAGTTGAAGGTGAAAATACCTCCTCTTTTAATCTATCAGCTTCGTCTTTTCCAAAGTTATCTTCTAGATACTCAAATGGGTTCTTGAGGATATCTACTTTAAAGTTGTAGATAGGGCTAAGCTCAAACTGTTTTAAGAGCGTACTCTTTGTCCTGCTAAAGTTATACTGATGGATTCAATCATGGAAGTGTATAGTATTTCACTTATCAACAACCTTCCTGATTTTAGCTATGTCAACATAGTCCATTATTTCTTCACTCAGCGAGAAGATTCATGTTTTCCTGGTGACACAATGATAAATAAGCGAATCTACGCCATGTATTCGTTTTGCAAAATCCAGTCGATCATTTCGAAGCTTTGCAATTTCATGAACTAATTCAATAGGATCTTCAATCGCTCGGAAGTTCTTACTCTCTTGATTGAATTCTGCGACTTTCTGGAACGTTTTCCCGTTTCATGCAAGGAATGTCTTAAGACCAATTCCTATATCGTTCTTACCTGCATCGATTGCTGTATCTCCTCGTGAGTGGTCAAGTGCATTGAATGCCTTGCAAAATGCCCTTTCCGCACCTCTGTAGTAAAGATATGGTGTGTTGCTATCCGAGAAAAGATTTGAAAGTGATCAGAGAATCTTTAGTAGTTTCTCGTATCTCTCCTTTTCTGAACGATCCTGTGATGAAAAAAACATGTATAGGAATTACAAACTAGTCCTCGTAGTTGTATGCTTCAATAATATTCTCTGCAATTCTCTGTATTACCGGTACGGAAACAGAGTTCCCTGCTTGTTTGTATAGTCGTGAGTCTGCGAGCTCGGGTAGCTTATAATTTTTTGGAAATCCTTGTATTCTAAAGCACTCATGTGGAGTGAGTTTTCTGATGCCGTGACTATCTCTGATAATTGGCACATTGTGACCGCCAGTTCCCATGTTTGCAGTAAGAGTTGGACAAACGCCACTCTTATTTTCGCGCACATATATTCTACGCCATTGATATACAGTATCTTCCTTTGTGACCACATCTAGCAATTTCTCATTGAGTGACTTTCCATGATAGTAGTACTTTTCAGGAACAGTGTCATCAAGTAAGTCTTTGAGTTTTGTTGTTAGTTTAATCTTTTCAGGGAATTGAAATCGATTGAATGCTTTTTCATCCTTGAATCACACTATATAAATACGTTCTCGATTCTGGGGGATGTTCCCGTGGTGCATAGTGTTTAATACACTTTCTGTCACTAGATATCCCATTGCTTCAAGTTGTTTTTTCATGTACTTGTAGGTTTCCCCCTTGTCATGTGAGTACAAGTTTTTCACATTTTCTAATAGAAATCCTTGAGGATTTTTTTCTTTGAGGATGCGAATGATTTCGAAGAAGAGATCTCAACGACCAGCATCGTTAAAACCTTTCCTGTATCCTGCAATAGAAAAAGGCTGACATGGAAAGCCTCCGAGCAAGAAGTCAAAATCTGGAATCGTATCCGAAGGTACATTCTCAATTTTATCTATGTATAGTGGTGTCTTTTTGAAATTAAGATCGAATGTTGGCTTGCAGTATTTCTCTGCATCATTCGAGAAAACTGTTTCAAATCCCGCATTTTCAAATCCAATTCGTATTCAACCTACTCAGGCAAATAGGTCTATGCTCTTAAATTTTTTAAGGTTCTTTTTTGACATAACACTAGATTGTACGATTGCAACAGACTATTAAAGCAATGTGCATCCTTTTTGGTGATGCGTGTGATTCACTTTATTCGATGTAAATATATGAACATGTACATATATTCCAAGCTAAAATAGTTTCAACCCTCAATCTACTAGATTATCCTCTTCATATAAAGATTATTACGAATTAAAGATAAACTAAAGCATTATACAATAAACAAATTTTATGTCCGAATTATCGAAGCTCGTTAAGAATCTTATGGGTCTCAAAGTAATGACGATTCTTGAGTATTTGCTTTATGCATACAACTAATCGTGAATAATTTATTAATTTTTCATTCACAAAATTAATTCTTGCTTAACAGAGGGGTGAGATTGGATACACTGTCGGAAACAATTTCTCCATGCAACCCCCTTCCATTAAAATCTAGCAGTTCATCCGAAGTGAAATTCCAGTTGTCGACTTTGAACAAGCGTTATATGCGAACCAAGATGGTATTTCAGAAAAGCTTTTCGGGTGGATGCATAGGTGCGAATTATTCACGACGCAAGGCAATTTTAAATCCCATCAATATGTGCAATCACTCTCCTGACCTTTCTCGATATTCGGAAGACGATATCGCGAGCCTTATGTGGCTTCTCAACGCTTGGGACCCCATTGGAGTACTACCATTTGAGTGAGGTCCAGAGGACGAATACGATTGTTTTCTATATCCAATTCTCTCGATTCTTCACGATGATAAAGGAATAGATGCTCTAAATGATTTTTTACAGGATCATCTCACTAATCACATGGGGCTCTCTGTTTCCGAAGAGCAAACTAAACGGGTTTCTCTTCGGATAATGGAATGGTGGAACAGTAAAGTGTAATCAACCATAAAAAAATCGTCGGGTCTGAAAGTCCAACGATTTTTTTATGAAATTCCCTAGATCTGAGGTATTACCTCATTCTTCTTGCAATCTTTTCCATGTTTTCCAGTGCAGTCTTTGGATCAATTTTTCCATCCAGATAAGCTTTCCCTATATCGGTGGCGAGAAATTCCCTTCTTTCTTCCGTGGACCACATTCCTCGGTCTTCCAATAGGCTGATATCGTGAAATATTCTCATTATCCCTTCTGTTTTTTGCCAATCGGTTTCATAGAGATCTGCGGGCGAATATCAATATGCAGCAAGTCTTTCCTTCATCTGCGAATTAGCTTCAATATTCTTCACATTTCCAACTACCGTTTCTATTGCTTCGCCCTGCGAGATAAGATCTGGGTCTTGCGGATTGGAGGAGGCATTTATCCAACGAGGATTCTTTGTGATCCTGGCATACGTTTCTGGATTCTGTTTCTGAAATTTTTCAATCTGCACAAATGCCCGAATGTTGCCATTGAGGGCAGTCGATGGATCGATATCTCCGCGAAGGTATTTTTTCCACCAATCCTGGTACTGGATCTTTGGAAGTATTTCGGAATCGCCCAAGAGAATTTGCTCTATGGAATTGGCTGTCAGAAGGTCTCTCTCGAATGTTTCCCTGTCCAATTTTCCGGATAGGAAATCCCTGTACCAAGAAGTTCCTTGGATACGCATTTTCAGTGTTGGATTTTTCTCGAGCCAAACAAGGGAATCCTGTCCATTTTGGGCGTATGAATACTGAGAACTGGGTATTCATTCTTTGAAAAAGTCATTCATATCTCGTCATCCCGACGCATTATGAATTTTTGCTTTCACATCTCATTGTAGTGCTGAGATATCCGATTCCTCTTGTTCAGCGTTCAAGAAATAGGCTGCGCTCGCGAGTATGCCTCATCAGATCACGGTTACGACATGGGAAGTCTTCATAGAACGCTCCTTTAAAATCCTGAAAGCGTAATCTTCCCGTTTTTCTTCGCGCCCACCGCCATCACCCACATTTCTTCTATAGGACTCTCTTTGAAGAAGGCTTCTGCCTTGGTCTTTCAAGTTGTCGGGATGCCATTTCGCTCACCGTATGGACGGATATTGATGCCGTGCACCAAAAGCCGTTTAGCGGGGAAGAATTTAAGGCTCTCTTCGGCTTGCGGCATAGGCGTAAATACCATGTTGCCAAACTGGTTCAGACCGAAAGAAAAGACCGCCAATGGAACTCCTTTGTTTTGGGTTTCTGCCATTTTCTTGGCGCGAATTATCAGCGAATCGGCATCGAATCAGAAGGGGAAGTTGGGACCGGGCGCATTAACGGAGAGTTCCATCGTCGGATCCGAAGTCCATCTTACTATATCGAATAGTTCGTAATAGTTCGGAGGATACGCATAGAACCAAAGATTGAGCCTCTTGAAGTTGTTGAATACGGAAAATATTTTCCGTAGTTCGTCGGTATCCAGATTCTCGCTATCGGTCAGGTTGATAGTGAGCGCATACTTTCCGATACGTTTTGCCTCTTGGAAAAATTCTTCCTTCTGCATTGCAGATTGACTGAGGAATGCTGGTATATTTATAGTGACACTATCCGGGTCTATCGAGTACGGTGTCTTGCTCCGCTTTTCTCGTTCTGATATCTCGAATTCGAAATAGGTTCCCCGATTAGGCGCAATTGGGTCCTTGAGTACGTATGGTGCTTCTTGTTCGTGAATAACCTTTGTTTCCACTCTAGGAAACAAAAAGTAGGTGGCCGATCAGCCGAGTATGCAGAATAACCCGCATGCGCCGATCATAAGGAGTATTTTTTGGGTTTTTTTCATGATTTGATGCTTTAAGAAAAGTAGGGGGCATGCCCCCTACGAAATCTTGTGAGTCTTTACTTGATAATCACTCTTGCTTTATGGGCTTGAGAATTTCTAAGTATGTC
Source organism: Patescibacteria group bacterium (assembly GCA_049315825.1). Taxonomy (GTDB): domain Bacteria; phylum Patescibacteriota; class Gracilibacteria; order BD1-5; family UBA2023; genus JBMOJK01. Next base: position 20,012 of record JBMOJK010000006.1, on the reverse strand, counting down.
CGATGGTTGTTACGGATACCTTTCTGTGTTTTGGTTTTATGCTCCAAAGGATTTTGAGGCTCTGTGAAGCATAAGAAGAAGAAACTATAAAGCAATCTTAAATTTAATTAATAAACTGTTAATATTTCAGGCTGGATGAGGAAAGCGCGTCCATTGATAGCTGATTTATCTTCACGGCCTCCTTCTTAGGTAATCTGCAATTCCATTCATCTTTGCTGGTAAGATGATTATGTAACTTTCTCGTAAAAACTCCGTAAATGAGTTCCTGAGCTCGTATAGCATCTCGAACAAAGCATCTTAAAGCTCAGATTTAGATCATCGAAGGACTACAAGATTAATTCTCTGTTTCTAATTTTCTGAGTCTCTCATGCGATAACTCTCAGGCATTTTCCTGATAGGCAATTAGGACTTTAAGAACAAAAGTTCGATCAAGTTCATCAGGTGGGCCACTATTAGACAATTTCAATCAAATTTTTTCTCGGATCGTTCGAGAAAAGAGAAATTGCGATAGATATATCTATTTCGATTTCTTCTACCCCCGAGATTAAGAAACCCCCGTACAGGTTAACTGTATGGGGGTTTCTTATAATCCTATTCTTCTATCAGTACCTTGGAATTCGTGCATTTGCGGAGTTGGCCTATTCTGCGCCAGGTAGAAACAGGATTTTATCAGCCATGACTTTCCGGATGAAATCGCAACGTTCTGGGGCGATTTCCGACATGGGAGTTCATACGAGGTGAAATCCCAAATACTGACTTCGAGAAAGCACTCTATATGAACCAAGATGGTGTTTATGAAAAGCATCTTGGTTCGGATTTTTATATGGAGTGTATCGAGAATCCATATGGAGACCGCAATCTCACATAACTGCTCAAGGAAGAGCTTAAGGAATTCGAGCGCAAAAATTATGCATCAGCGTGTAAGTGTATAGAGATGGGTTTACCATTGCACATAGTTGCAATGGGGCTTGAAGATGATAGAACGCTAGATACGCACAACTTGCTTAAGAATCGTTGAAAGCCGAAATGGTGGCTCTCTCTTAAACAGTGTCATGTTTGTGCTATGTATAAACTTGTGGCTCAAGAAGAGAGAATGAATGATCTATGGATTGCAATGGGGCTGGATAAGCAGCAGGCTGATAATATCATGCTAAATGATCTTTGACCCACTGAGTTAGATGAATATACTTTCCTGCTTGAAGTTGGTAGAACGTTCCAACAGTTCCGATTCGTAGATCCTTACGATAGTACTTTGTCTTCCTTGATTGACGAAGTAAGAATAGAAAGACCAAGTATATCGATAGATTATCTTGCTGAGCTTGTAAATCTAGATGTTGAGATATTGTCACAGATTACTGCCAGTAAATCTTCTTCTGGTAACTAGTATTATATAATTCCACATCCACATGCCAATCCCCGACAACGCCACACTCGTCTTCAAAGGTAAAACATTCGATGTTTATCAGTGGGAGCAGGAAATGTTCGACGGAAAGAAGAAGACATGGGAGCGACTCAAAAGGAACCACTCTGTCGATGTTATCGCTGTTACTCCCGATGAAGAGATCTACATCCTCGAAGAAGAGCAACCAGGAAGGTCTCCATTTTTCTGACTGGTTGGATGATCGTGCGAGGAAGGGGAGGAGGCTATTGAGACCGCAAAACGCGAGTTGCTTGAGGAAACTGGTCTGGTGAGTGATGACTGGGAATTATTCTGAAAATATACTCGATCTTCGAGAATCGATTGCGACAGTCATGTTTTCATAGCACGCAATTGCATCAGAAAACAAGACCAGAATCTCGATGAAGGCTGAGAGTTGATAAAGTGTAAGAAACTACCCTGGGACGACTTTCTCCAAGTGGTTGCTGATCCGAAATTCCGAGTTCAGGAATTTGCACTTGAAGCACTGAGGTATCTATTTCTGGGGAAGGAAAGGGAACTAAAGGATAGAGTTTTAGGCGTAAAGAATTAGCAGTAGTCTTGCTGATGAAATTTGATGGGGGTCTGTTATTTTTGCAATTAGTCCGACATTTGTATTTGCCGAAAACAGGTGAGAAGCTCTGGGCAGGGAGGGGAACTGGTGATAACGGATGAAAAATAGATTTTATTGCGAGATATCAATATGCTCGGAAATTATGTTTTTCTTGATCTGGTGGATATGAGGAAATCAAGACGGGTTCAGATTGCTAATCTTGCTAGAAGGGAGCCGATCATCCATGGCCTTAAGATATGTTTTATTGAACCCAAAGAAGACTCAATGTTTCCTAATTCAGCTTCTTATGAGAAATGCAGTCTAGGGTTATTGACAAATCATATTATTGATTATTTACTCATATTCATATAGTAGGTACACTGCGTTACTATTTAGCTCCTTATGAGTAAGATTCTACAGTTCCCGGGTGCGCCTATGAATAGAGAGGTGTTACATGGAATGCCCATGATCCCTGCTGACCCCACAGCTCAAATTCATACACTGCTTGAGCTTCCTCGGACTCATATCTATACTGATCGATTTGATCGAGATCCACAAGCGGCATTTTTCTTTACGCGACTGATCCAGCTTGGGAAAGTAACAATTGTATATGATGGAGAGATTGATCGGGAATCTCTTTTGAAGGTTGGAATTGGTACGCTTGAGATATTTGATCTGAGTGTGGGCGAGTTTGTGGATTTTGTGAGCGTGCACCAAGACGGGGTATTTCTTGAAGATGTTGAAGTATATCTGATGTCTGCTTTGGAGGGGCTTGGTATTCATGTAAATATTGTTCAAGTCTGACACGAATCACGAAAAATAATTCACATCCATGACAAGAACTTAGATATATTTGATGTAAGCGAGGTATTCATGGCACATGGAACGCCTGAATATGTGGACAACTACTGCAATGTAGGCGTATATCTCGATAGTGATGAGGATTTTCAGTTTCTTGTCACTGTCAATGAATTCAAGAATCCAATAGGCTTGCCCCTTGCATATATCCTGTCTCACTTGCGCCAAGAGTATCTGATCAACGGATATAGCCTTGATTCGGTTGATGCGAATGTGGTGGTGGAGTTTTTTACATGAATTTATGTACATGAGCTTATCATCAGTGCTGATATTTTGGATGATACGCTACTCGCGGCAGTCAAAAAACTTACCCCACAGTTTGCAAGTTTTTCAAATGCTCAATGCTTGGGAGAATTTTACAAACGAATAGTTCTTCCAAAATTGAAAGATGATGAGCATACATAGGGAATGAAAGCCTCTGTATTGCATGGATTAGCATCAAGGATCGTGTGAATGATTAACTTTGAAAGTAATTCGCATTGATTGGATATTAAATACAAAAAAACCACGGTGTTCTACTGTGGTTTTTTTGTATTTGCATACTTATTCAAGAATCTCTACCCAAGATGGAAATTACGACTTACAGTTTCGATGCGGTCTTTCATTTTTGTGAAAAGTTGCATATTCTTGATCACTGCCTCGGTCATTATGCGTGCGTTGTACTCGGGATTGGCTCTCTCATTATTTTCCGGTGTCATAAAAATTTTACTTACATGACGCTGAAATGTGGAAGCCTTTCCTAGTGCTTCGTGCATTTTCCAATCTGCCTCAAGTTGCATGAGGTGTGTCATGATGAAATCAGCCGTTTCAGTATCCTCTACTTCCGACATGGCCTCATGCCAGAATTTGATTCGCTCGATACACAGCCCAATATCTCGCCAATTCTTTATATCATTGGTAAGAGTATAAAGCTCAGAGTATGTGAGTGCGAGTTCGGAGTTTGCAGGATAGTTCATATGAATGAGTTTTTTGATAGATCCCCAAGTTTTTTAGGTCGTCGATACCGGAAGTGCTTCGATGGCTGCCTCAGAATCTGCTGATACGATATGCTTTCTTCCATGGTTTTTTGAAATGTATACCCTGGCATCTGCTTTATCGAACATTTTTTGAAATGCGTCACTGTAATTTCCATTCAGTGCAAGTATATCCTCTGGCGATATACTGTCGATTCAGGCACTGAATGATGAATTGTACTTTGTGAGCTCCGGAGAGAGTGTGACTCATCCATTTCTACATATCTTCTGCACTCAGTTTGCATCTATCCCAAAAGTGAAAGACTGAAATAACTGAGAAATTCGTTGCATTGCTATATATGTGTTCTGTGGACTCGCGAGAGAAACAACTACGAATTCTTCACCGCCATAACGTACTTTTATATCATTGTTGCTCAAATTTGATGCGAGTACATTTGCAAATGTTTTGAGCACTGAATCTCCAACTGAGTGCCCATAAGTATCATTCACATGTTTAAATTTGTCAAGGTCGATTACCACTACGCTCAGATGTGACTGGGACTCGAGCGCCTCTTTGAAATAGGTATCGAGATTTTGTAGGAGGTACCTTCGTGTTGGGAGCTTAGTGAGTGTATCTCGTGCGTTTTCCTCGCGACTCGCTATGTGTCCTAGAGTCATCGTAATTTCTCGTAGTTTCGCCTCAAGGATCGAAGTGCTCATATCCTCTTGGAATTGATTCTCATTTTTTCCTATGAACACGATTGTGCCGATACCTCTGAGTTTATGGAAAAGCGCTGATCAGATATTTGATCCAAAAATATCTGGATCAAGCATTTTTGCTTCTCGTGGACCAATCACACTGTGTTGACTGTCATTTTTTAGGAGATTTCTATACTCGGTCTCGTCAATCAGATTGATATTTCTAGGCAATGATTGCTCGTTGTTGATAGTTCATTTTACGACTGAAATAAGACGAGAAAGCTTGTTGAGTTTGTCTGATTGAGACGTAGTATTTTCTAAATCACCTTCTTCACCCCCTTGCATTTCAATCATATCAGCAAGCATGTTTGCTACAGGATTTTTTGAGCCTGCTTTAGAATTGTTATCATCATTTGCAATGAGGATGTGTATTTTCATTTCTGGAAAATATTTCTGAAATGCTGCATCAAGCATGAGTACAGCATCAAATACATTCTCAACCTCAGTATCCAGTGTTAAATTAACTTCTGTAAGTGCGCGAAAAATCTCTTCACTTCGCTTTCAGTCCTCGATGAAAGTCATGAGTACTTGAGAGACACGATAGAGTATTTCACGCGGGGTATACCCCCATTTTGCTACCTCTTTGTCAATGATGGTATCACCGGGCCGTTGATTTTTGTATCGTAAAATAGCTGATCCGTAATTCAGGATCTCATTAACGTATTTTTGAACCTTTTTTGATGACTGAAGAACTTCTAGTCGAAGTTCTTCAGCTTGCCCCGTCTCTCAAGGGGATCAAGTCGTATGATTCGGGGGTGAATTTTTAACCATAGGCATATTTATCATATTGACAATATCTCAGAAATGATTTCTTGCAAGTTAGAAATCATAGCAAAATTGAAATCTTTGGTCATAAAAAAACCTCCTTGGCTTGTACAAGCTTCGGAGGATTTTATATATTCGCTTACCAGGTGAGATTCATAGTTGCATTTCGAATAGTGCTATCGAAAAGACCATTTGGATTATATATTCTAAGTTTCTCGGATGAGAATTTTACCAACGCCTTTTTGGTGTAATCTCCGAAATAATTTGTCTGCTCGAGATCGAAGTATCCGTAGTGTTTGAGAATAGTCTGGAGCTTGAATACTTCGAGATTGTTTTTGCCAACTGCGAGATCACTCGTGATTTCGTAGAGATCACTTACTTTTTGAGGAGCAGTGATCACTGGAGGCGTAACAATCACTGGGGTTGTTGGTGCCAAAGGTTTCAAGATTGGCTTGATGAGTGCAAGTCGGTCGAGTTCTGCTTTATTTGCTGCGGCTCGAACTGATGCAGTTGCATTCGTGAAACGGACTGCGATAGTTGTATTGAGTACATATTGATTGTATGTATCGATTGCGGCAAGGTATCCTTTCTGATCGAGGTTATTTATGATCGCGAGTCGCTTGATCTTTGGGAGGTATTTCAGCTCTGTGAGACGAAGGCTCTTGATGAGTGTGGCTTGCTTGGTTCGGTAGATGTTTGCTTTGTATTTTCCGATCGTTTTCACTGCGGTCACGTATCGCGTGTCACGCGTACCGAAAGTAGAGAGAGTACTCGTGAGTATAGCAAGTGCCTTCGAAGCTTCTAGACGTGAAGATGCAAGTTCTTTTCCTGCGCGGATATCTTCAGTGCGAAGGATATAGAGTGCATATGCGTTAATCGATTTATTGTAGAGCTTTGCAAGCTCAGGATCGAACGAGAGATAGTATCTTGCATCGGGGAAGGCAAGTTGCGCATAGTAGGATTCTATTTGTTTACGGATCGCGAGATCCTTTACTTGTGTATAGAGATAATCTCGCGCTGCTTCGAGTGATACAAAATACGGAAGATCGAGTGTGCTTGATCCGAGACCACCGAGAGGGGAGAGTCCCGCGTTGTTTCCAGGAATATCTATATTCCCACCAGAAGAAGTCGCCCCTGTAGACGTTGTGGTTCCAGTTGAAGTTCCCGCTGGAGTACATCGTCCATCAGTAAGGCTTCCTGAAGTATCGCCGAATGGACAGGAATCAATGAGAATAGACCCACCGCCTCCGCCTCCTCCGCCACCGCCGCCTCCGCCACCACCGGAACTTGGAATAGCCTCACACACACTTCCGTTGAGTTGGTAGCCAGTATTACAGATGATAGTACAGCCCGGATATGCTGCTAGGGTGCTATTTGCCGGTGCGGCGAGCGGACAGCTAAATGTGTATACAAATGAACCTGTGCTGCTATTTCCCCAGATATCTTGGGTAAATGTGCTCAGCGTACGATTTGAATTTATCACAATGCCAGTCGAATACAGAGTTGATCCTGTGTTCGCTACTCCTGTAAATGTATAGTAAATGGATCCACTTTCGCTTGAACTGAGAGTAACGGTTTTGCTTCCTGTGTAGGCTCATGCGAGCGGGGTTGCAGTGATCTTTGGTGCCGCACTATCTTCCACGACCTGTGTGAAATAATCTCCCGTGAGATAGTTTACATCTGTGGGGATTTCGATGTGTGGAAGTTCGTATCCTCGGAAATTACCGTCTGTAAATGTGATCACCCCCGTGTATGATCCCGGTGTTGCAAGAAATAGCACGCCAGTTGCCGTCTTTGTATCGCCTCTGACTATGATCGGTCCGATTGGTCCAGTAGCTGCAGCTGGATTACTGAATGTGAGATCAAACCGATCTAGAAATCCATCTTTATTGATATCTCGACTGATCGCTCGTGTGATCGCAATAAGCGAAGAAACAGTAAGACTTGCTTGATTACTGGTTGTGAGGGTATCATTTCCATTAAGAAAGACGCCATCCGTTGAGTCAGAAACCGTTACGTATGGCTGATATATACCATTTGTAACACCAGTAGTCTGATATTTGGCGCGTACAATTACCTCACAGCCCGGTCCACCAGGAAAATCAAAAGAGAAGTTATTGTATGTCTGTGATACGTTTGTTATCCCAGTAGTACAATCAATACTTTCGGCTGTGTAACCAGCTTGGGTAAATCCTAAAGGAAGTGAGAGTGTTGCTCGATGTGCTCGCAGAGGTTCACTTCCATCTGTGATTATCCCGATGCGGAAATCTATAGCTGATCCACTACTTGAGGCGCTCAGAGTACTAGAATACGCACCTGTTCCACTGCTTCGGATTTCAAGATTCTTCACGATGTAGCCCGCAGAAGTTTCTGCTGTAAGTCACCCCAAAAATAGACAGGTGGATATGAGGAGATATGAGATTTTTTGCAGATTCATAGCAGGGAAATTAATACACCGTGAGCGTTGTGGTATCTGTCGTATAGATCCCCTTCGTGTCCATCATATTGAAGATGTAACTACCAGGCGTAAGACCCTTTGGGATCTTCACTACTGCGACTCCATCGCTTGTGATACTAAACGATGGGTTTTTGAAAATGAAGCTATTACTCAGCTGAAATGATACAATCTTACTCAGACCATTTCCCTGAAGTACGACGTAGGTTTCTTTCTCTGATGATACTCGGTTTGGAACGATTGCAACGATATTCACCGCTTTTCTTTCTCCGGTGAAGCTTACCTTTCCATCGAGTCCTACGAGTTTCCCATCATCCAAGAATGCTCCAACGAAGTATTCACCCTTCTCAAACTCTCCACGCTCTACGACCGCATATACACTGCCGCTTGCATTCAATGCAGGGAAGCTCTTTCCGCCGATATTAAGATATCGTACTTTCTTCGTTACTTCGGGGAGTCCAGTAATTTGGATGAGATTATTTTCATTGACCGAAAAATCCTGCGCAACAAGCGTGAGATCGCGTGTATTCGCTTCTTCTTGTACGATCTTCGGTCTTACCACTGAAGTTTTCTTTCCTGTGAATTCGATCTTTGCTGTCGAATCTCCGAGCATTGAGTCGCTATTTCCAGGGAACTTTGCGCGACCGGTTACTTTGATGATCGTGCTTCCTGATCCTGCAATCGGCTTGTCGAGTGCGATGATGGGGGTCTTGGTATCGTTGATCTTGAGTGACTCGGGCGTAAGCCATTCGTTAAGACGATGGAGATCTGCGATAAACTCAAGAGTACTCTCTGGAGTTATGAAATACACAACTTCCAAAAGCTCACCTTTTGCATAAACGGGGGATTTAGCCAAGTGTGATCCTGTTGCTGAGAGGCTTTGGATATACGCATCGAGCGTTCCGGAACTCACAGCTGTTTCTTGGACGGGGAGTGTGCTCTGGTGTGTTTTTGCATAAAAGGCTGCACCTGCTACGAGCAACACCATGCTGCCTGCCAGCCAAACGAGCGAATTCATGTATGATCTGTTCACTGTTCGATTAGTAAACATATACATCTATCTGCTGTACGATAGGAGGATTTCAAGACTGATCGTTGAGTGTGAGTGTGATCGGAACAAGCTTTGCTTTGTATGATGGAGCAAAATATGTGAAATCCACTTGTGCCTTTCATGCCACGAGCGGAACAGTTCCACTCGTGGGCATAACCACTCAGCTCGAAGTGCTGATCGTATAGAGAATAGTCGTCGAGTCAGTATCCCCGAGTTTTACTGAAAATGTTTGAAAGCTATTACGGGCAACAAGGCTTGATGAGACACTTGGTAGGACACTCGTAACAGTTGGGGGGAGATTTGTAAAACCAACACTCGCACTTACTGCAACGTTCTCATCACAAAAAACAATTACCGTATCCCTTATGCCGATAAGGGTGATTACGGTAATTGCAGCAAGCAATGCGAGGCAGGAGCGTATTCGTGCAGTGGTCATAACTAGAGTGAATGAGCTCGCGGCTAGTGCTTAGCGAGAGGCTTTCGACATTTCTTCTAGGAGTTCTTTGCGTAGACGTTCTCGTGAACGTGGGAGATAGACGAGAATATAGAATCCGATAAGGATGATAAGCACGAGTGCTCCACCAATCACTGCGTAGTTAATACCTACATAGTCCTCTTCATATGATACCTCAAATGTCTTCGAGTCTCGGAAGTCCTTGTGATCTTTGTTCGGTGCATCGTAGGCGAGCGAAAGATTTGCGGTGATTTTCTTGGTAACCGAACGAGTATGAGCTGACTCGTAGAATGCAAGGAAACGGCGTTTTTCAGCAGCCTGATCGGCGTAGTATTCAGTGAGATTCTTGAATTTTACACTCTTTGTTCCGTCTGGATTGAGTACTGAGTATCCAAAACCTTCCCAGCTGTATTCAAATCGTCGTTCACTCTTTGGAAGCACGCTTCCAAGTCCAGAGTTTACTGGGATATAGTCTACCATTTGCTCTCCGAGGTAGAGGCCTTGTGGTGTAGAGAGGGTTTCTTTTCCAATATTCTTGAGAATCTTTCCATCTTCGTCAACGAGTTCTACTTTACCAGTTGGCTTGAGATGTACATTTCCATCATTCTTGAATTTTGTTTCGAAGACGATAGGGAATTGGCTGAACTCAGTCTGTGGAATAAATTCCTTTTTCATTCCGAGCATTCCAATATTGAATCCATCGAGTTTCCCTTCTACTTTAGCATTTCCAGATACATTGACGAGTATGAGCACTCCGAGTCGCTGAACCACTGAAACCTGAGAACCACTTGGTGCTGCAGGAGAGAAGAAAATCGCCCCATAGTGACCTCCGGGCTCACCTGTTTTTGGAACTTTTATCTTGAACCTGATCTCACGAGATTCGCCTTTTGCGAGAGTGAGATTCTTATCTTCGACAGTAATCCATTCTGAGAGACCGTATGTATCGCTAGATCGATTCTGTGGCTTGACGAATGATGGAGTTCCACTGTCTCCTCCTGCAATAAAGTCTTCTTTGGACGTATACAGCGTGAGTGCAGTATTTGTACCGTTCGTAACTTTAATGGTTTCAGATTTTTCTCATCCGGCTTCGATCGTGAATTCGTGCTTAAGAGGAGAGATCGACAGATCAGCATGCGCAAAGTCTGCTATCGATGCAAGAAGGATCAACGATAGTATCGCCCGGTAAAGAAATTTCATGGAATGAAAATAAAAATAGTATCTCAAACAACTGAGATTCTTCGCTTCATTGCATGAATAATACGAAAAAGTCTTTTTCGTGCAATGAGAACTTTCGGATGCTGTTTTTCGAGCATTGAATCTTGTAAAAAATCCCCCTCGGTTCTTTCGAACTTCGGGGGATTTTCTTTATGATCGAGGAGACTAGAATGTTCCAGTTACTGTGAAAGTAAGAGTATCTGAGTAGTCACCAGCAGCTGGTGTAACTCCTGAGATAGAAGCAGCAACGTCTACTGTAGCAACGTAACCTGCAGTAGGTCCAGTTGATGAAGCGAGAGTTGAAGGCGTTGCGAGTGAAGGTGATGCAACAACAGAACCATTAGTCTGAGGATTTGCAGTCTGAGTTACATTGAGCGCGTATCCTTCGGTTCCGTTAGAAGTAGCTCCAGCAGCGATTGTATGATTTGCTGTAGTTGACTTGAGTCCATTGTTTGCTGAATCAACTGAAAGAATGAATCCATTTACTGCATTTGTTCGAACCGTAGCTGTAGGATCAACTGTAGAGTGTACTACGTTTGCTGCATCGAGAGATCCGAGAGCTACTGTTGTATTCGCGAGCGTAAGAGAAAGCGTAGGAACAACATTTGCAGTAACACTTACGCTGTTGTTCGTTGGAGTTCCAACTGTGAGCTGTGTAGTACCGAAGTCACCTGTAGCAGTTACGAATGAGATAACGAGCACCTTGTTGTCATTAGCGACAGCCGGATCTGCAGAGAGGTTGATTACCGAAGTTGAATCAACAGTATTTGCTCCGCCGTATGTACTCACTGTAAGCCCACCTGCTGGTGCAGTTCCATCAAGATTCTTAATGGTTGCGAAAGTGATCTCGTTTGCATCACTGAAGACTGTAGCCTTCGTAATAGTAACTGCAGTAGTTACGTTAGTAGCAGTTGCTCCGTTAATTGCTGCATTTGTTGCATTTACAATGAGCGTACTCACCGTAGCGATTGCGATAACGCTTGTGAGCGCAATCGACTTCTTAAAAGTTGCGTTCATAAAATGAAGGCTAAGGGGTATGTAAATCGTCCGTACGTATTGTATCTATTATCGTAAAGTTTGAGGAAAGTCAACACGGGTATAGGTGTTTTTGTATCATTAAAGACTGCTTAAGCCTAAAAAATAATCACCCCGAATTTAGTGGGTGATTATTTGTGTAGATTAGTATGTGAAGTGAGGATCAAGAAGGGTAGATCCAGTGTATGTCCCTGCGGGTTTTACACTGTCGACTTTTGTAGAATACTCAACTGTGTAGGTGTATGTTTTGAGGTTTCCGTTGATATCAGGTGCAGCTGTGGCAAGTGTGCCGATGGTAGTGTTGTTGACAGCCTGAATAGTGGCAGAGCAATTATCGGGAAGTGCATTGGCTGATGGAGTACATGCAAATCCGTAACCATACCCTGTTCCACTGTTCCAAAGTGGAATTGCATTGATTCCTGCATCGAGGGTTGTATTTCCGGTGAGCTTGAGATCGAACGGAGTTCCGATCGTGCGAACTGTGATGACTGATTTTGTCACTCCGGTTTTGAGTGTATCTGAGAATACTGCGCCGATTTTTACAGAAGTATTTACCACGCTTACTTGTGCATTATCCACGTAGAAGATCGTGATTTTCTGAGCAGGATTGCTTGCACTGTCTCGTACAGAGAAGGTGGCGCGATACGCACCGGCAGCGAGATTGCGAAGGGTAAAATTTGCAGCTGAGGCACTTACTCCAGAGTTCGTAACCCCTGCGGATGTTACATCGTTGTATACCCCAGATCCGTTATTTTTCTCAAGGAGAAATGTAGTAACGGGGGTTGCACTGATGCCCACATCATCCGTGTATGCATAAGTCTGTGTATAGTTTCCTGATGGAAGAATCTGAGAATCTGGGATACTGCTTTGTGTGATAGTTGGTGCAACTGCATCGAATATATTTGCACTTCGAGGCGTACCGCGTGGTCCGGCAACATCAAAGAATGATCCGCTTGTTTGCGCAGTGTACCAGTCGCTTGTACTCAGCCCATTGCCGGGTGATGACTTGCGCTCCATAGAATACACAAGAGCATCGTTTCCTGCTGGCCATGGATTTGCGAGAGCTTGGTCGTAGGTAGTTCAGAGATTGCTTTTGAGTACGAGATTGCCAACCTGTGAAACTCAGAGTGAGAGACTCGTTGTAAGATCTGCGGTAGCTGTATCTGCGAGAAGATTGCCAGCACTTCCAGGTGTCGTTGCAGTGATCAAGAAATATCCATTTGCTGAGATCGAGCTACTTGCTGGAATTGTGAGTGTGGCAGTACCGTTGGAAGCTGCATGATCAATCGTCCATCCTGAGATATCAACACTGCTTGTGCCGAGATTGTGGAGTTCTATGTACTGAGTTGCACTGCTTCATGAACCTGACCACATGATTTCGTTTATGATCACTGGTGGTGAAACCTTGACGAAATGAGGTGCTGATTGGGTATTATTTCCAGCATCAAAGACTGCATTATTTGAAGTGGAAATTTCTGTAACTCCGTAGACTACAGGTCATGAAATCGTGAGTTGTGCAGTGGTACTGGTGGGAGTTGAAATTGCACTAATGCTTACTGCTGAACCAGAGAATGTGAATGAGCTATTTGAGAGTGTTCCAGAGAAGGTTTCTGAGAGAGTGAGAAAAACTGTGTTCGTACCGTCGAATCTCGCCTCACTGATTACTGGTCCTACTCCATCGAGTGAGTTAGTTGGACTTCCTTCGCTTGGAAATAGATTACCTGCGATATCTGTAATACTCGCATTGTTGATCGTGATCGCAGGGGTTGCAGCGGTATCGAGGATGACACCTTCTGTAAGTGTCGTTGTCACTGTTGCTCCAAAGGTACTTGATCCAACAGCAGTATAACCCGCAATGGTAGGTGTATAACCCGCAAGTGTTCAGTCAATAGATTCTGAATATACAACATCTATTGCATCAATTTTACCATTATGATTGGTATCCCGGGTGGTGCGCGTAAGGATGTGGGGTGCAATAGCATCGGTTACCGGAAGCGTAGCAATATTTGCAAGAAGATTTCCTGCTGTATCCGATACGGCGGCAGTATTAGAATACGTAAGTGTGAAAACTTTTGATGTATCGAGTGCAGTGCTGTCAGCAGTTGCAAGCTGGTATGTAAGGCTATTTACAGAGGTAATAACTCCCGTAAATGTCGCCGTTCACGTGAGACCAAAACCCGAAAGTGAATTGCTCGAGAGTGGTTCTGAGAAGGTAATTTGCGCACTATAGAAACCACCGACATCAACCGTTGTAGCTGTTACGATCTTGGGAAGTGCCGCATCAGTGAGGCTGATAGATGCACTCGATGCTCCAAGATTATTTGCCGCATCCTTCCAAGATGTATTGGAAGCAAATGCGAGGGTCATTCCGCCCGTAGAGGTATTGAAGGCAGTTGGTTCGCTGATAGTGAGTGTAGCTGTATTTCCAGATGTTGATACGGCTGTTGGCGTGGTTGCAACTCCGGGAAGTGGACTATTGATCGTCCATGCTGAAGCATTGCTCGTAGCAGAAAGTGGCTCACTCCAAGTTACAGTGATGCGATCGACCTTCCCGTTTGAGTTGTTGTCTGAAATACTTGCAGAGAGGATGCGAGGTACGGCATCATCACTTGGGGTGATAGGTCCAGTTGAGAGAAGGTGATTGCTAGCTCGATCTGTCAGTGCTCCTGCAGTATAGGTGAGTGCTGGTTTTGAGGCAGTATTTCCGAAAGCTGCGAAGTTCAAGATAAAGGTCGGAGAATTTCCACTACATGCCGAAACACTCGTTGGTACTCCAACTCCAGCTACTGTGAAATCTGATGCCTGAACGGTTGAACAAATAATTGGTTCACTCATGGTTACCTGGAGACCATCGATCTTTCCTGAGGCAGCCTGATCCATTGTTGCAACGCTTTGGATCGTCGGTGCAATGCTATCTACGGTAATTGTTGGACTCACTACTCCAGCACCGATATTGCCAGCTCGGTCGGTTGCCTTGATGCGAATATTGAGATCTGTATCGAGTATTGGTAGATTCCAAACATAACTTCCGCTATTTGCGATACCAGCAGCAATGGTGATCCAACCTGTTCCACTGATAGGGTAGTATTCGAGAGTGATACCGTTGCTTGAGTCTACACCAGAATGAGCATCGGTGATTGCACTGGTATTCCACGCGAGGGTTTGTGGAGTGGATCATTTCCAGAAGGCAGTTGAAGCAGGATTCACCCATACATTTGCAGCAATGATTGGTCCAGTTGAATCTTTGAGGATCCGAGTTATTCCTGTGCCAGTATTATTTGATTTATAGGCATTGTCCGTTGCGCTTCGTGTGACGATGTATGATGTACCATCTAAGTCGCCAGCTGGCATACTAAATCCAGTGTATGACCAGTTCGTGTAGGTGTTACTTGTAGCGGTCGAGAGTGTAATAGGGGTTGTGCCTGCAAAGCCCCCAACGCCACTCCAGTATGCATTGTCGGATTCTCGAAGGATAGAAATCTTGGCCGATGAAACTCCTGATCGCGCATCAGATGACGTTCCAGCAATATTTACCGATCCTGAGAAATATGCATCAGGCGTAAGTGTGGTTGTGATATTTGGTGCAACTAAGTCCGCTGTATAAGTGTAGGTGCTCGAATCTCGTGTATTTCCAGCAAGATCGGTTACTCGAAGAAGCAGATGGTATATATGCCCATCTGTAAGTGTTGGAACTACTGTGTAGTTTGCTGTTGCACACGTTGCCGCATTGACACAGATATCGTTCCACTGTGGAATGCCGAGCCATCCAGTTGTGCTTTCGTTCCAGTAGAGCGTTCCATCGTCAAATGCGTATGAAATCTTCGAAAGATTCGTATCTGAACCCTGTGCCTGGATATCAAATCCTCCTGCTGAGATATAAGAGTTGTTTGGTGGAGTTGGAGGAGTGTTAACTGCGATGTTTGGGAGGGTTGAGTCCACTGTAAAATCAGCATCAGATGTGTCTGCTGAGAGATTGCCAGCGAGATCGGTAGCGGTGATCTTTGCTCGTACTGTGGCAGTATTGAGCGCTGGGATTCCTGTCCAGAGATATGAACCCGTATTGGCAAGTGAGCTTGCGATCACAGTCCACGTGCTTCCATTCGTTGAGTATGAAAGTGTGATCGGAGTTGATCCGAGATTGGTATCTGAGGCCTTTGCAGGATTCCAAGTTATGAGGATACCCGTTCCAGTGCTTCCTTTGAGATACTCGCCTCCATTGGGAGTAAGGATGGCATCGGCTGCTACACTTGGATTGGTAGAGTCGATCACAAATGTTCGAACAACATTTGCAGTATTTCCGAGCTTGTCTACCGCAGTGAAGCGAAGTTGTGCAGTGGGGAGGTTGGACGATGGGACAGTCCAGCTGTATGTTCCGCTGTTTGCAATCGATGTGGCAACGGGCGACCATACACTGCCGTCTGGGGAATATTCTATAGTGATCGGTGTAGCATCTGGACTGAGATCGCTCACATAGAACGATGTATCCCATGTAATGCTATATGAAACCCCACCACTCAGATATGCTCCTTGTGCTGGTGTTAAAATAGATCCACTTGAGATGGCAGGCGCTGTATTATCACAAACAACATTTACCGTCTTTGTGCTGATGTTCCCGGCTTTATCGGTTGCGGTGATAGTGATACCCTTTGTGCCATCTGAACTGCAGTTCGTTACAAATGACCATGCAGCTACACCAGTAGTATTATTGTAGCTAGTTGCAGGAACTGAACTTGCGCCTCATACAGGAGTCAGATCAGCAACTACATTGCTCGTATTCATCTGTGAGATGTAGTTGTCGGTTATCACAGAACGAAGTTCTGCATTGTCCCCATTTCTCAAATATCCGGAGAATGAACGGCTCGTGTTTTGGATGTATGTATCCGTAGCTACAGAACTAATAACGGGTGCAACACTATCAAATGTAAAATTGCGAGCTGCACACCATCCACTCATGTTTCCTGCCTGGTCGATCGCCTGAACTCGCCAATAGTGGACAGTATTGATCAGCAGTCCTGGTGTGATCGTGTATCCTGTACCAGATGAGATCGATCCTGTCGCAACCGTCGTTGAAAAGTCCGACATGAGCGAAACTTCTACTTGGTAGCTGATATTTGCTGCGGAAGAGAAATTGTCTGTTGCTGCGATCCAGAGAAGTGCAGGTGCGGTGAGATTGGTGAAAACACCATCGATCGGTGTATACAATACTGGAATACTCGGCGGAGTAATATCGTAAGTGATATTCGTCATCGTATTGGAGTTTCCTGTATTCCCGGCAAGATCATCACCGGTGATGGTGAGTGAGTAAGATTTCCCATCTACGAGACCAATATTCGCTCCAGTGAATGTTCGATTGTGACTTCCAATTGCACTATTGGCAGGAAGTTGAACAGTGACTGTTCCTCCTGAACTGTTGGTAAAAGTTGCGTGTAATGTTGCGCCTGAGAGAGTTTCAGGGAGTGTGTAGGCAAGTTGAAATGATCCATTTCCTCCGATAAACGCATTGCTCGTAGGGGAGGTGATCGTGATAGGCGCAGGTATCTGTCGGTCGAAAACTGCTTGTCCTGTGAGGGTTTCTTCGTTGTAGAGATTTTCGTTATCACGAATGAGTCACGTTCCAGTGATTGCGAGATCGTTACAGGTTTTTGCGAGATTTCAGAGGGGTTGAACTGCGAAGGTTACAGTATTTCCGGTAACAGATTTTGCACCGGTTCAGGAACTGGTGTCACTCACAAAACATCCACCTGCTGAACTCAGAAATGCGCTATTGTATGCGGTGAGTACTGGAGAGAGGGGTTTATTATAGGTGAGTGTAAGACTTGTATTGTTGGTAAATGCTGCTTGGGTAAGTGTCGGATACGTGATATCATCCGCAGTGATAATTGCTCCAGTAGATGCTGCATTTGCCGAATAGAGTCCGTTGAGTTTCCTTACGAGTACCGTTGCATAATAGTTCCCTGTACCGGTTGTAGGGAGAGTAGCGCCTGAACTGTCGTATGTGGTAGTATTATCCAAAATCACACCCGTTGATGCAAATGTACCAAGTACTTTTACTGGAGCATGTACATTTGTATCGAGTGTAACGCCTACGGGAAGTATGTAGACATTGTACGTCGAAAAACTCCCCGAACTCGTAGGGGTATCCCATTTGACACTAAAATCTCGACCGGTCATACCAGAACGAGGATTCCCGAGTGGAGCACAATCTGTGCCTGTATTTCCAACATAGTCACAGTCGGAAAGTTGTACGTTCGTGACTGGCGCTGGTGGTATGAGGTCTTTATTGACTACAACTGTGGATGAAGTTCCGATATTTCCGGCGCTGTCGGTTACTGTGATCTTGAGGGAATTATCACCGTTTGAAAACTGCGCATTGGGTACTGAGAGATGGATTGTGGTATTGATACTAGAGACTGATCCGGTTACTCCAGCGTCGGTATTGTTTACAAGGACACGATATGTTCCAAGTTCAGTTGACTGAAAATCCACTGTAGCAGCCTGAGATGTAATACTGCTCACATACGAACCAAGCGTGACAGTCGGGGCAGTTGAATCTTTTGTGATTGCCACTAGTGCAGAACCAGTTGTTGGTTCGCTATTTGTGACACAGATCACGATTTGAGAATCCCCTTCTGGAAGAGAATTTGATCAAACAACTGTATTGATTGTACTATTTGCCGCTGTAACATTTCCTGATGCCGCAAGCGTGCCAGCACTGCAAGAAGCACCTACTCCTACATTAACGATGTAACTTCCAGTCTGACTTGATTGCCAAGAAACGGTTGTATTTTGGCTACCAGCAACTGGGTTTGGACTTATTCAGAGTGAAGTAATGACGGGCGCAGTTGGACTATTAACCGTAAGGGATGTCGTACTTGCTGTGTCATCTGAAGTGAAATTTGTATCCGAGTTTGCTGTGTGTCACTCGGCGTCTTTTACGTTGATAGCGATGGTTTTTGCTCCCGTTGGTAGGCCGCTACTTGTTACGATACCATTGAAACTAAAAATACTCGTTACCCCGTCGGGATCACAAGATGTGCTACTGGGTGTTGTGAGAAACCCTCCCCCTACTGCGGTAAGATCAAGGGTGACGCTTGAAAGTCCGCCAGAGAGATTACTACATCCATTGTAATCAAGTACACGAACGGTGAGATTGGTGGAATCTACCCCGTTATTGATAATCGCGGACTTACTGAAGCTGTATGACTTGATATGTGGTGCCGCATTAACTGCAATAGTCAGCGGATTTGCATTGATTGACGGAAAATTCGATGCAAATCCGTTTGCATTGAGTGTAATCCCTGTGTTTGTGAAGTCTTGACCGAGGACGATCTGAAAATTGCTCAACTGTGCAGTGCGCCCAATATTGAGTGCGCTAATAGAGAAAGTTCCAGTATTTGTTGTTGGGGGATTAAATCCTACTCATCCACTCCCTGTAGGATTTTGATTGGAAGTCCAGGTTGAGCCACTGTAGGTAAAATGTGTATCGCTAAAGAGCACTCAGATCCCGGGGGCAGTTGCAGGGTTTGTCGAGCTGTTATTGTTCTTGAGAAAGACGTTGAATGTAAGTACTCAGCCAGGATTAATCTTGGTCTTTCCCGAGTTTTCTGTAGCCGAAATTATGAATGAATTGGCTGCAAATGCATCTGGAATCACCAACGTTTGAGTCATTACCGTCGTGCACGAAAGAATACTTGCCAGTATACGACAAAGAGTATTCTTTCGCTTATTCGATATTAGTTTCATGAACATGCAACGAGTGGTCTATCAGAAATGTTACTCAATTCTATGGGATTATACGCAGTTGCTTCACAAGGCAAGTTAGGATAGTTTTATGGAGTTACTGTAACATTTACGTAGTAGAGTGCCGTATTTCCTTGAGCGTCTGTTACGGTGAAAATAAGAGATACCAAACCTGATCAGCCTGGGTTTGACATATTTGCCGTAATATTGAACAGAATATTACTATTTGCGCCTGCACTCGGCGTCACTGAGTTGCCGCCTGGGAAGGTAATGATGACTTCTGGACTGTCTGATTCATAGGTTACCGTAAGCGTTCAACCATCTGGATCTGAAACTGTAAGCTGCTTGTTAAGTACAGTTGTTCAATTTGCCATAGAAAAGTCATTACCACCTGAAATCGTTGGAGGATTCATGCCTACGACTACCACGCTAAATGTCTTCGAATCTGAAAGTGATCCGTCAGAAGCCACGAACGTAAGACTCGTTGTTCCTGTAGCTGTTGGAGTTCCACTAAATACTCGAGTTGCTGGATTAAACGAGAGACCCGCTGGAAGCGTTCCAGTAATTGAGTAGGTGATAGCATCCCCATTTGTATCCGTTGCCGCTGGAAGGGTGAGACTCATCGCAGTTCCTACTGTAAGGTTCTGTGTAGATACAGATCCCTGGATAACTGGTGCAACATTTGCAGCTACGACTACCACGCTAAATGTCTTCGAATCTGAAAGTGATCCGTCAGAAGCCACGAACGTAAGACTCG
>JBMOJK010000027.1:0-4584 GCA_049315825.1 Patescibacteria group bacterium | reverse complement strand
ACGAGCAGGAAATGTACGACCGATCAAAGGTTCAGCGCAGCATCGGAAAAGCCATCTACAAGCGAAATGTAGACATGAACCACATCGAGCAGATTATCAACGAACTCGAGTCTGAGTGGGCTGCCAACAAGAAAGGGATCACTTCTAAACGCATCGGAAAGGACATCCTCCATAAGCTCAAAGATATCGACGAAGTTGCCTATGTTCGCTTCGCTTCGATCTATCATAATTTCGACGACACGAAGCATTTCACGCAGTTTATCCAAAGCGAATTCGAGTAATATTTCCGTATCCCAATGATCACCCTCATCGACCGTTCACGTTCTCCGCTTTTGGAGAAAGTACTCTCGCATGATACCGTTGATGCCCTACGAAAATGCCTAGAAAACAACGAAAAGGCCCTCATCTATCTCAATAGACGCGGGGCCTTTCGTGCGTATATCTGCGAGGATTGTTCACACGAATGGATGTGTCCACGATGTGACATCGCACTCTCGATGCATACCACGCCGTCACACCGACTCATCTGTCACCACTGCCAATACGAGACCCCCATCCCCCACACCTGTCCCAAGTGCCATGGTGCCCGACTCAAAGGGATCGGAAATGCGATCCAAGAAGTAGAGCGATTCCTCGCGAAGCACCTCGGAGCTGAGAACATCCTCCGACTCGACTCAGATGCCAAGAAAAAAGAGGCTGGAAAGAATGCGAGCATCCTGCTTGCGACGGAATATATCCTGCGTGAAGATATCCCAGATATCGATCTCTTCGTGGTGGTCACCCCGGAAGCCGAACTCGCGATCCCCGAATACGACATCGAAGAACGTGTCTACAGTCATATCCGCATCCTCTCAGGTCGAGCCAAGCAGACCGTGATCGAGACGAGCGCACCACTCTCCCCTTTCATCAAGAAACTCACCGAAGGGAATTATCTCGACTTTATTTCGAGCACGCTCGCAGAACGCAAGGCATTCAGGTATCCACCGTACACAGGACTTGCGTATATCAAGATCAAGGACTCGAACGAAAATCGTCTCGATGATATGACCGCCAAGCTCAAGAACAAACTCGATATCGTCCAGAAGGAATTCCAAGAAGATCCGAGTATCCGCTATGATCGATCCCTCCGCGAAAAGCGCGCCGAAGAATACATCGACACCATCGTTATCCGCTCCGACCGCATGACCGAGCTCATCGCCGCCATTGAGAAAGAGATACTAAAAAATCGAGGTATTTCCCTCGATGTTCGTGGTGTGAAGGTGTTGTAGAAAATATTTCCAACTTTCCTCTCAATTCACAAGACGTTCCGTTTGGACGCCCAATGTTCCGCGCGCCCGCGAGGACTGTGCGAGCAAGGGCTCAAAGATGATTCCTTGCAAGAACAAGAATCCACCCACATCGAACCACGCAGGTCCGCGAGTTCCACAGCCAGCAAGGAATGTTGGGTGTTCAAACTCTGCCCACTAAAGCATCATTGGTTACCCAATCAATAAAACACTCCGAGTTGTAACTGTTTAACTTTTACAGAAAGAAGGGCATCTTAAAACGCGATCATTGATTTTTTCACGAACGAGAATCCTGCGAAAGCAAGGATTGCGAGCCCGAAGACTGCGAAGAATCCCTGGAATCCAAAGACTGCAAGAAGTGTACCTCCGAGCATCATACCCGCTACGTTGGCAAGGTTTTGGACGATCTTCATAGGCGAAGCAGAAGCATTGGAATCGATCTCTACGAGGCCTTCTTTTTTGGCGAATTCTGAGTTGTAGAGATCGAGAAATCCACCCTGTGAGATCCCCATCCCTGCTGCGAATCCCACGCTATTACACATCCCAGCAATCACGATCATCGCGGTAGAATCCACAATCGAAAGCAGCAGAAGTGATACCCCTGAGATAATCACTCCAAAAAGTGCAACCGGAAACACTCCAATGCGTTTAGAGAGCTTGATCATAGGATCCTGCATGACGAAGGCAGGAATCGCAACCATTCCGAGGAAGATATATGCAAACTCCTGACCAGTTGGAAGTTTTGCAAAATATTCGATGAGAAATCCCGCTGCAAAAGTATCCCAAAATCCGAAGATCAAGATGAGTGATACGAACCAGAGAAGTCCAATATTAAACGGAAGTTCTGCAATAGTTTTCTTGATCGAGAAGAGTTCCTTCTTGGTCTCGGGAATGAGCATTTGAATGCTAAACTTCTCGTCTTTGATCGAAGCAGGACGGATGAATATAAGCTTCACTTCCTGAGCAAGTGCAGCGAAGTCGGTTTTTGCTACATAGCCAATCGCATATTCCTTGATCTTTTCGAGGTTCTCACGTTTGGCGATAACCTTGAGTTTCTGGATATCAGCGAGCGTAATCGTTCGTGTACTCGAGTCAAAATACGAGAAAATGAACGCGATCAGGATTACAATGAATACGTTGAGAATGATAACTGCCGCGGTCGGATTAAGCGCGAGAACAAATCCTGAGACGAGGAGGCCCAAAAGTGAACCAATTCCACCGAAGATATTGTTGCGCGACATGATCGATGAATACTCAGATGGATCAGCGTTATTGAGGATATACGAGATGGTCGTTATATCGTTGATTTCCTTAGTAAATCCATACATTCCGGCTGCAGCAAAGAGGAGGAATATATTAGAAAAGCTATCAAGAAATTGACCCAAAACCGTCGTAATACCCGATCCAGCAGCTGGCGTAAAAAGCGAAGATGCGTAAATGAATTTGAGGAATATCAGACCCGCTATGAGTTGAGCAAAAACTCCGAAAAGATAGAGCTTTTTTGGGATGAAATATCGCTGTAAGACCCCAACTGGCACGTCGAGTAAAAGTGCGATCAAGTTTCCAAATCAGAGGAATATCCCGACGAGCATCGGAGACTTGAGTTCGAGTGCGAAAAAATAGACCACCGTGAAGTGGAATAGTATCCAAACAAACCCCATAAAGGCTGTTGCATAGTGGAGATTTTTGCGTCGGATGACGTCCGTCTCAGTTTCCATCGAGACGTAAGCAGTGCGTTTTTCTTCCATGAATCTATCGTACGATACTTCTCGCAGAGTCGCAAATTTCGAGCACTTTATACATCAAAATTCCGCCCGATGTTGCGACGTTGAGGGATTTTTTGATACCGAGCATCGGGATTTCTACGACGTGCTGTGCGGCCTGGATAAGTGCGGGCGAAACTCCGCCGATCTCGTTACCAAGAATGATACAGACGTCTTTATCCGGATCGAGCTTGAGTGAACAATAATCCACACTTCGCTCATCCTGTTCGAGCACGACGAATTGGACTCATTCAGTGGTGAGCTGTGAGACGATCATATCGGTCGTTGCGTAGTATTCCCATGATACAGAACTCTCCGCTCCGAGCGCGGTCTTCGCGATCTCTTTGCGTGGTGGAGTTGGCGTGATCCCGATGAGATAAATCCGATCAAATCCAGCACCGTCAGCCGTACGAAAAAGCGCTCCAACATTGAGCAGGGAGCGAATATTGTCGAGGAGGAGGTATTTTTTCATGAACTAGAGTCGGTATTTGAGGGCTTCGAGGACTTTGATGACATCATCCGGAACTTCTTTTGGCATCTTGGCTTCGGCTCTGATGTACATATCTCCCGTCTGACCATCGCTGGAGCGACCCTTGCCTGAGAGCTTGAACTTCGTACCAGGTTTCGTTCCTGGTTTGATCGTGAGGGAAAGGTGTTTTCCATACACTGTCTCGATATCGATCTTCGTCCCCAGAATGAAATCCAAAATCGGAACTTCTTTGGTCACTTCTACATCGAGCGAAGATTTTTCTGGCTCTGACCTTGGTGCTTGATGCTGAGACCTGGTACGAGACTGTTGTCCACCATTCATCCCACCAAAAAGATCCCCAAAGTCGAATTCGAATCCGCTTCCGCCTGCTCGGCCATTTCCGCCCGCAAATTGTGAGAAGATATCCTCAAATCCACTGCCACCACCTCCGGAAAATCCAGAAAACTGGTCTCAGGCAGAACCAAATGTGTCGTATTGTTTGCGTTTTTTGGCGTCAGAAAGCGTCTCGTAGGCCTCAGTGATTTCTTTGAATTTTTGTTCGGAAGCTTTATCCCCTTTTGTACGATCAGGGTGATGCTGCATGGCGAGTTTGCGGTAGGCTTTTTTAATCTCGGTTTCGGTCGCAGTTTTTGGAACTCCGAGAGATGCATAGTAGTCTTTGGATTTCATTAGCGTGAGATTTGAAAAGTACGTAGTTTGATAGTCGTATTCGCGACGTCTTTTTCGAGGGTAAATACCTCGGTTTTGGGCATCAGGATGGTATTTGGTCAGATGAGAACACTGCTGTATCCGCCGAGTGAAGTGAGTGAGATTGTACCGGTTGAAGTATTCGAGGCAATGAGACTCAAGCTCGTATACACGATCCCACTTGCGGTCGTTGCTCCGTCTGGTATGAGGATACGAGCTGGTGCACCGTCCAAGAGCTGAGCAGTGATCGAACCGGTATTTGATCTGTTAAGTTCGACCGTTGAGCCTGAGGCTATGAAGACATTATAACTCGATCCTGATGCGGTTTGCGAGATGAGTCGCGTGCCATCAGGCAGGC
>JBMOJK010000005.1:0-65099 GCA_049315825.1 Patescibacteria group bacterium | reverse complement strand
ACTCCAACGATTTATTTTATGGTGCCCGAAGAGAGACTTGAACTCTCACACCTTGCGGCAACGGCTTCTAAGACCGTCGTGTCTACCATTCCACCATCCGGGCGAAGAGGTATAGGTTCAAATATGGTGGGCCGGGTAGGGATCGAACCTACGAAGGCGAAGCCAAAGGATTTACAGTCCTCCCCATTTGACCACTCTGGAACCGACCCAAACAAAAACAAACAAAAATGGAGCCACCAGTCGGAATTGAACCGACGACCCACGGTTTACAAAACCGTTGCTCTACCAACTGAGCTATGGTGGCGAAAAAGTGGGTACATAGTATAAAAAAGGGGTGGCATGTCAAAGCAAAATAAATAAAATGTCGTTTTTCCTTTTCTTATGCGCATTATTGCAGTATCAGATTCGTTTTCTCATTTTGAAAAAGCGGTGGCGGAGTACCAAAAACGATTGGGTGACTCGGTGCAGACCGTGATTATTAAGCCCGAAAAACTTGCCGAAGCTTCGATCATCCCGCGCCGAGAAACTGAACGTGTGATCGAATATCTCAAGAAAGAAAAGCTTAAGGTCATCCTTATGGACGAGTTTGGAAAGAAATTTTCGACTCTAGAACTTGCGAGTATGCTTCGGGGGAAACTCGATCAGGCTGAGAATGTAGCATTCTTGATAGGCGGGGCTTTTGGGGTAGAGCGCGAATTGATCGCTCCGTATGTCGAGTGAACATTTTCGCTCGGAGCACTGACTTTGCCACATTCTCTCGCTTACCTCATACTGCTCGAACAAATCTATCGTTCTAAAGAGATTTGGAAGGGGTCAAAATATCACCACGGGAAGACATTTTAATGCGAAAAGTCCCAAAACCCTTGACAGCTCGTGTATACTCCCAGAAATACCTTCATTTTTTATGTCCAAACATCCAATCCCCGTTACGGTTCTCTCTGGTTTTCTCTGAGCAGGAAAGACCACACTTTTGACTCATATCCTCCACAATCGCGCAGGCTATAAAGTAGCACTCATCGTCAATGACATGAGCGAAATCAATGTCGATGCACAGCTTGTGAAGAGCGATATTTCACTCTCTCGCACTGAGGAAACACTTGTCGAGATGACGAATGGTTGCATCTGCTGTACGCTTCGTGGTGATCTCTTGAACGAAGTGAAGCGCATCGCCGAACACGGGGAATACGACGCGATTATCGTGGAATCTACGGGGATTGCTGAACCTGTGCCTATCGCTCAAACATTTAGTTATGTAGATGAAGAAACGGGGATTGATCTCACGCAGTATGCCAAGCTTGATACGATGGTGACCGTCGTAGATGCGCTCAATTTCCTAAAAGACTTCTCGAGTCAGGAAGACCTCGTTGCCCGAGGAATTGCGACCGATGAAAACGATCATCGCAATATCGTTGATCTTCTTGTGGAACAGATCGAGTTCTGTGATGTGCTTGTTGTGAATAAGATTGATTCTCTCGATGAAGATCAGAAAACTACCATTCGTAAGATATTGAAAGGACTCCAGCCAACTGCGAAATACATCGAAACGAATCACGGAGCGATAGATTTTGCAGAAATTGTAAACACAGGACTGTTTGATTTTGAGCGAGCAGAAGCGAGTCCACTTTGGAGAAAAGAACTCGAAGAAGGTGGACATGCAGCGCACACTCCGGAGTCAGAATCTTACGGCATCACCTCATTCGTATATCGTCGTAATCGCCCGTTTCACCCAGAACGTTTCCTTGCAGTAGCAAATGCGGATTGGCCAGGGGTAATCCGGTCCAAGGGGATTTTTTGGCTCGCCTCACGCAATGATATTGCTGGAAGCTGGGGGCAGGCAGGCGGATCGGTGAAGGTCGATCCTGCTGGACGATGGGCGGGGAGTTTTGCTCGTGAAGAGCTGGATGATTATCCAGATATCCTTGCGGAACTTGAGGACTTTGCACACGAGCCATATGCAGATCGTAGACAAGAGCTTGTAATCATCTCCATCAACGAGAATCGTCCATATATGGAGAAACTCCTCGATGATGCTCTGCTCACGGATGAAGAGTTTGCCCAAGGCCCTGAAATCTGGGCAACTTACACAGACAATTGGCCTGCCTGGATGCACGAAAATGTTTAATAAAAATACTATGAAATCACCTGTTTCTATCACGATCCTCACAGGATTTCTCGGCGCTGGGAAAACCACGCTCCTCAACCACATCATCCGTAACGCAAACGGTCGCAAAATCGCAATCGTCGAAAATGAGTTCGGAGAAGAAGGAGTCGACGGTGATCTCATCGAGCGCACCGACGAAGAAATCATTGAGATTAACAATGGATGTATTTGCTGTGTAGTGCGCAAGGATTTCATCTCAGCGATCGATCGACTTTTGAACTCAGGGCGTGAGATCGATCATATTATCATCGAGGCTTCTGGGATGTCAGAACCACTCCCGATCGCGCAGAGTTTCCTCATGCAGGACATGGAAGGACGAGTAAAACTCGACTCGATTATCTGTCTGGTAGATGCTGAGAATTTCGAAGCAAAGGTAATGACTGATATCAAAACAACCCTCGAACAGATCGAATTTGCAGATTTTGTGATCATCAATAAGGCAGATCTTGCAGAGCCAAGTCGCATCGTCGAGATCAAAGAGGTTATCCGACGAGTGAATTTCTATGCAACGATCGTCGAAGCGGTACGAGGTGAGGTAGATATGCGCTATCTTATGGATTCTGATCGATTTGAGCGCACAGAAGCAATCGAAGAGGGTCTTACAGAGCTCGATACCCAGGGGCACGATCATAACAATGGGATTACACAATTCCTCTATAAATCCGATAAGCCATTCGTAGCAGACGATCTTCGAGATTTCTTTGACGCGCTCGACAATGACGTATTCCGAGTAAAGGGATTTGTGTGCATTTTTGGTCATGGGAGATTTGTTCTTCAGCGAACGGGCGCGCGCATGACCATGGTTCCAGATACGGACGAGTCACGACAAAAGGATACACAGAGTAAGATTGTCTTCATCGGAAAAAATATGGATGAAATGGCGATCCGCCGATCGCTCGATGAAGCGACTAATGCACCGAATGTCATGTTCATGAAATAGCCAAAAGCACTCCGCTTGCGAAATCCCTGCTTTTTATACAATACCTCCATGATTTTTGTTTCTCTCGTTCTCGTGCTCATTGCAAGTCTGGCGGGACTGTTACTTTCGCGCACCAAATTCATCGAGTCTCTCTCGTTGGAACTCATTGCCCTTGGTGCAGGAGCGATGACGAGTGTGGCGCTTGTGCACATCTATCCAGAGGCCATCAGTATCAATCCGCATGCGGTGTATGCATTCTTGCTCGGATTCTTGGTGGTCTATATCCTAGAAAATGCAAGCATCGTTCATCCGTGTGTGGAAGATCATTGTCACTTCCATTCGCTTTCGCTCTGGTCGTTTAGTGGATTGATCGTTCATACGCTCTTTGATGGAGTAGGGATCTGGGCAGGATTCTCATCCGGACCTGAACTCGGGATGCTCGTCACGCTCGGGGTGCTCGTGCATCAAATCCCAGTTTCTCTTTCGCTTGCTGGACTCTCGAAGCGTGCTCATTTCGATGATAAGAAGCGAACCATCCTCTTTGCACTCTTTGCACTTGCGGCGCCTCTTGGGGCACTACTTGCACTCCGAATGCTCGGTGGTTTATCTGAAGAATTACTCGCATATCCGCTCGCATTTGCCGGAGGAAGCCTCTTGTATATCGGGGCTTCAGATCTCCTTCCACTTGTACACAAGGATTCTCATAAGCACCTCTCACTTATCGGCATGTTCGTACTCGGGACGGGGCTTTCAGTGATTGCTAAATTTTTCGAATAGTGCACAGCGTTTTTTCTGATCGAATCCTGCAGACATCACCCCGCGAGAGTGGGGTTTTTCGTTTCCAGATCCCAACAAGTTATGATCCGGCAACCGTGTTCGATATGGCGGACTATCTCCGTACGCAGGTAAATAATGAAATACTGGACGAGCACCTTCCTCAAAAATACAGTGAGGCCTATCCTGAGTCGATCGAACTTGCGAAGTTTGAGGCATTACTCGACGAGGCACTTACTACGAAGAAACCAGTCCACATCGAAAATATCTCCCTCAAAACCATCACGGATCGCGTTCGTGATCTCTATGTCGAACTTGGCTACTTTGTCCAAGATCTCAATGCATTTGTGGTAGATTTTGGCTCTGCGCCGATAACACTTGGGATACACGTCAACCATCTCATTTATTCGACCAAAGAGATGTATATGCTCGCAGAACAGCTTTTCTCGATCGTACCACCACTGCGTTCGCCCACGCATCAAAAGTGACTCGTTGCCGCTCTGAATTCTGGTGTGATTACGCGAATTCGCGTAGATTCAGCCGTTGATGAAGCACATCTCGCCACTCTTCTCAAGAACGAGAATGTCTCACTCACGAAAGCTGCTGGTGCCCTCTATGACAACTATACAAAAATCGGAAACCCGAAGGATTTCCGATTGGTAGATTTGAATTTGGATTAGACACTTCCTTTTTCTCGAAGTGCACTGCGTATCATAGCTTGCTTCATTTCTTCATCGATCTCAGTCTGAATATCCTTCATGATGATGAGTTCGCTCAGCGCTTGTTTCTTCTCGCGCTTTTTTTGACGCATATTCATGCTGTCGAGCGCCTGGCTGACCATCGGTAGAAGAAGATAGATGGTGATTGCCACTCCCAATACTCCACCTGCGATGATGTATTCATCTGGCGTGAATGGATGCTGGAGTGCAGCTGCCTGCAGTGCGTATGGTGTTTCGAGAAGCATCATAGTCGAGATTATTTTTGAAGTTCTGCAAATACGAGCATTCGTTTCAGAGTTGTTCCTACTGGCCAACATGTCATGAGTGAGAGCTCATGTGCATTTGGATCACGGTTAAGTGCCTTTACATCACCGGGAGTGACCACTTTCTTCTCACGAATTACGTAGACGAATTTCTTCTGGTTGTAGTAAACGATGATCTCATCACCGTATTCGAGGTCGTCGAGGAGAGCGAAGATATCGTTATAGTTTCCCTTCATCCAAGGATAGTTCGATGAGTGTCCGAAGATGAATGAATTTCCCTGTTCTCCTGGAAGGGCACTTCCAGGATATCGTACCACACCCTTCTCAAGTTCCTGCATGAAAATATTTTCCATGTGATCGAAGTCGAAGTTTGCGCTCGGCATAATATCCACGAGTGGGATATTTTTCCCGATCTTTGGGATGATGAGGCGGTTTTCGTACGGAGTAATCTCGAATCCTACCTTGATATTTGGTTCAGAAGGGAGGAGATGCTTCATCGAGAATGGATCTTCCTGAATTGTAACATTGTCAGCCTCGAGCTGCTTCTTGATGTCCTGTGCCTGTTCTTTCTTCGTGTTTGTGTTTGCTGACTCACCGTCCCCACTCGCAAATACTGTGATCTTTGATTTCGAAAGACTTTCTGTCATCTCAAGACCTGATGCCTTGAGTGCACCTGGATTGATCGTATTCATCGCGATTGTGTAGTATGCACTCCAGTTCGTACTTACGAGCAAAATAGCAAAAACAACAGAAGAAACTGCAACATAGTGCACAAGAAATTTGAGCTTCTCAAGAATATTCTTCTTGAGATTCTTTGCTTGCTTCACGATCGCTGGAGCCGAAAGAGTGATTGATGATCCAACTGCACTCAGTGGATCGAGTGCTACAGAAACCCCGATAGCCGTCGCAGCAATAATGGCATCAGTTTGAGTTGATGTTGGTGCGGAGTGATCTACTATAGCGAGCGGATCAAGCGCAGTTTGTGTCTCTTGTTCGATCTGAGCAAGGGCATCGAGCGGAGAAAGGGGATGATTTGTCCCAGTTTCGAGTGATGTCATAAATTGGTTTTGGTTTTGTCTGAAAATAGAGTACCTCATGTTTTCAGGCGGGTCAAAAAAGCGAGTCTTTTCAGACTCGCTTTTTTGGGATTTTATGGCTTAAATTAATTATGCCATGTTATTCTTCGCCGCTGCGCGGTAGAATTCGCGAACAATCGCCTTTTCTCGGAGCTTTCGCACCGAAACCTTACGCTGGTGTTGAGCGGAAGCTTTAAGCTTGTTGTTGGTGCGTGTCTGGAAGAACATCTTCTTGTATCGGAGGATGAGCTTCTCGTTTGACTCTGTTGAGTTTTTAATCGCGTAAACAATCATGGGTTTCTATCTCCTTTAGAGACTAAAAAATATTGCGAGAAGTGTATAGGAGAATGATATAAAGTCAAAAGTATTGATCATAGAGAGGTATTTATCTATTTCTGTTTCGTAAAAATATGTGGATTCATAGAATGATTTAAGTTTCTATTTTTCTATGCAAGAACACTCTCTCCTCTCGGTACGACAACATAAGATGAAGCTCTTTTTCCGGATGCCGAGATGGATCGGTTTCGGTATCCTAGCAGGATTTTTTGCACTCCTCTTTGCAGATTATGCCATCTGGGCGGGGGTACTTGGATTTTTAGCTGTTCTTGCTCTCGGAGTCTATCTTGAGTGGAATCGTTTTGTAAGGTCGACTCTTGAAGTTACGAATCTTCGGGTTTATTTGAGTGTTATGAAGGGATTCACGAGCGGATTTGAGGCTGGACTTCACTATCGCCAGATCAAAAACTGTGCCTTTCGTAAAGAGCATCTTATTCATACGCTCACGAATTCAGGAACCCTCTACCTCAGAGCGGGCGGTGACGAAAAAGAGCAAATCGCTGCAGAATACGTTCCAAATGTTGAGAGAGTTTGTCGTGCGATTAACTGGCTCCTTGCACTTTCCGAAGAGAAGCGAGTAGGGCTTGAGAGCTTGCCAGAAGGGGTGGTATAGGGGTTATCCTCGAGTGAATAAAAAATCTCTCCGATTCGGAGAGATTTTTTATTCTGAGGAATTACTTCCCACCCTTCTTACGTTCTCCTTCAGTCAAACCCTTCTTGCGGATTCGGATATTTTCAGGAGTAACTTCTACATATTCATCAGTTGAGATGTAGTCGAGAGCTTCTTCGAGTGAGAACTTGCGTGGTGGAGTGAGGCGAACTGCTTCGTCTGTTCCAGAGGCTCGCATATTCGTGAGCTGCTTGTTCTTTGTTGGGTTAACAACGAGATCTCCACCCTTGAGGTGCTCTCCGATAACCATTCCTTCGTAGACTTCAGTCTGTGGATCGATGAAGATAGGTCCTCGTTCTTCGAGCTTCCAGAGCGAGTAGGCCATTGCTGTACCTGGGAATCCAGAGATCATTGATCCTACTTCACGCTTTTCGATCGGTCCCTTGTAATCTTCGTAGTGTGAGAATGCAGAGTACATGATACCTTCACCCTTTGTTTGAGTAACGAACTGTGATCGGAATCCAAGCAGTCCTCGAGTTGGAACTTCGAATTCGAGATTGGTAATCCCGTTCTGAGTATCCATATTCTTGATGAGACCCTTTCGTTTTCCGAGGGCTTCGATGATAGATCCTGAGTCAGCTTCTGGTACGAATACTGTAACCTGTTCGATTGGCTCCTGCTTCTTTCCGTCGATTTCGTGGAAGATTACCTGTGGAGCTCCGACTGAGAGTTCAAAGCCTTCACGTCGCATCGACTCGATGAGTACTGAGAGGTGGAGTTCTCCACGTCCAGATACATTGTATCCATTTCCATCAGAACCGTCGAAGTCCACCTTGAGACCTACGTTCATCTCAAGTTCCTTTTCAAGACGTTCACGGATGTTTCGTGAAGTTACATACTTTCCTTCCTTACCAGCAAACGGAGAATCGTTTACACGGAATTCCATCTTGAGGGTTGGTTCGTCGATAGTGATCGCTGGCATAGCCTCGAAATCTGCAACACTTGAAACCGTTTCTCCAACATAGATGTCAGCGATACCGGCAATAGTTACGATATCACCTGCTTCTGCAACGTCTACTTCATTACGCTTGAGACCGAGAGAAGTGAAACACTTTGCAATCTTTCCAGTTCGCTTTACTCCATCGTTTCCGAGGATTGTAACTGACTGACCAGCCTTTACGACTCCTTCATAGACACGTCCGATACCGAGACGACCGAGGTAGTTGTCGTATGCAAGGTTTGCGATCTGCATACGGAACGGCTTCTCGAGATCGTTTGGTGCTGCGGCAACGTGTTCGAGAATGGTTTCGAAGATGGGGCTAATATCTTTGCGCTCATCGTTCAAGTTACGAACCGCAACTCCTTCACGAGCAATTGCGTAAACGATTGGGAAGTCGAGCTGCTCATCGGTTGCACCGAGCTGAACAAAGAGATCAAAAAGCATATCAACTACTTCATCTGGACGAGCAGTTGGCTTGTCGATCTTGTTGATGATAACGATCGGGCGAAGTCCGAGTGAAAGTGCCTTCTTGAGAACGAACTTTGTCTGTGGCATTGGTCCTTCGTAGGCGTCAACGACGAGACAAACGGAGTCAACCATTCGAAGAACGCGCTCTACTTCAGAACCGAAGTCCGCGTGACCTGGAGTATCAACGATGTTGATCTTAACGTCCTTGTAGAACACGGCAGTATTCTTGGCGTAGATGGTGATACCACGCTCTTTTTCCTGGTCGTTTGAGTCCATGACACAAATGTCGACAGCTTCGTTGTCGCGGAAAACTCCTGACTGTTTGAGAAGGGCGTCAACGAGGGTAGTCTTTCCGTGGTCAACGTGGGCGATAATCGCAATATTGCGGTAAATCATAGAAATGAAAAAGGGTATTCGGATTGAAATCGTCTCTAGCCATAGACGCAGAAATGAACTCTTTAAGGGAGTTCATGAAGGCTTTTTTCAAAGCTATTTTTGCATCGTCCTACGGCCTCGCGATTTATGTGGCCTATTGTACCGATAATTTCTCTTTGTAAAGCCAAAATGTTATTTCTTAACTTGCTTTTTTGACACTCGAAAATTTTTATCGTAAAGTGGCTAAGAAATCACAAAAACTATGACAAAACTCAATATGTCTTCGCTCAAAAAGCAGAAGACCGACGATCTTGCTCGCGAGGCTGCAATCCCTACTCCCGTTGCTCAGCCTATTGTTGCTGCTCCTGCACAGAAGACAGAGCCGGTAAGTAAAACTCGAATTTCTCTTGCGAGCTTCAAAAAAGAACCCGAGTCCAAAAAAACCTCAGCCACTTCTATTCCGGAGGTGGTTGCACAGGCTCCAATCGCTACCGAATCCATTGTGCCGGTTGCTCCAGTGATTCCAGTAACTCCGGTGGCTTCAAGTGTCCCAGAGACCGTAAATCCAGTTTCAACTCCAGCTCCAGAAACAGTTGCTTCTAAGACTGTAACAACAGAAGAGACCACTCCTTTAGAAGCCCCAAGTCCAAAGATTGAATTAAAGACTCAGTCAAAAGTATCCAAAGAATTTTTCCCAAACCTCAATATTGCTGATACGGAGAACTTCTTCAAAGACTTCGATGATGCGGGTCTTGAGAGTTTCAAGAAAGAAGAAATCGTAGCTGAGGAGGGAGTAGCTCCGATCATGATGGAGACTCCGGAAGTGCTTCCTGAGCCAATCATCGAAGAAGTAATTGCAGTGGATCCAGTCGTTCAGAATGAATTTAAGGCGGTAGAAATCATGCCTGAGTCCGTAGTGGATTCGACACGATCACATGCCGCAATCCAGGTAGTCGAGGAAACAAATACGATCCAGGCAACTGTAGTTTCTGAGGCGATAGAATCAACGGAAGTACGAGCTGCCAATGATCCCGCGTATGTTGAAGAAGTTGCCAAGGATCTTTCTGCAAAGCGCCTTGGTGGCCTAACAACGCTCATCAAGAACAAGAAACAGATGCGTCTTGCGGCGATATTTGGATCGATCGTTGGACTTTCTGTATTTGGATTTATCTTTGGTGCTCAGTTCCTTGGAGATACAAAAGTAAGCGCTCCGGAGGCTAGCCAGACTGTTATTCCTGCTCCTATAAAACACACCGTGGTTACATCGCCTGCACCTCAGGTTATTGAGACTGCATCAGGAAGTCAGGAAAATACAGGCTCGACTGTGACCCCTGTTTCAAGCACGGGCACAATCAATCCTGTTTTAACTGCAACAGGTACAACCGCTCAGACCGGAGCAGTGAATTCATCAAATCCTCAACCAAATCTCACTCCGGTTGATCAGATCCGTACTCCGAATGTTCGAAGAGTTCACTAGAATTCACGCCCGTCTGGGCGTTTTTTCTTGGCTTTTGAAAGCTTTCGTCTATGCTCAAGGGCATGCAAAAAGGTACATTTTCTTCCTGGATCACAAAAGCACTCAATGTGTTTTTTACTGGCCTCATGTTGGGGTTGTTCATCGTCGCGATTTTCCGGCCTGATCTTGTCGAGAAAGCGATTCTCTTCGTGGGTGATCAGATTAAGCTCATCGGAAACTGGAACTACCTCGTTGTATTTCTTTCGAGCTGTATCGAATCATTCCCTGTTATCGGAGTGCTTGTGCCGGGTCAGCAGGTTATGTTGCTGGTTGGAGGATTTTTTGGATATGATCACCTGATCTGAGTATTGATCCTTTCATCACTGGGGGCAATGCTGGGAAACTGGATTGGTTACATCCTCGGGGTTCATTATGGACTTGGATTTCTAGAACGACACGGGGATGTTTTTGGGATCGGTCTCACAGAGCAGAAAATCCTCGAGAAACAAATTCGTAAAAACGGACCCTGGTTCGTAGTGATAGGAAAATTCCATAATCTTACGCGCTCATTTGTGCCATTTATCGCTGGTGCTATGGGGATGCAGGCGAAGAGTTTTTGGCCGTATAATCTACTTGGTTCGGTTTTGTGGGCTTGTACGATGATGGTGCTCGGGATATTTTTCACGACGTATCTCAAGGTGATCTTGGACTCTATAGGATATGTTTTCCTCGGGCTCTTGGCAGGAGGGGTGGTATACATATACTTCTTTAAACAGGCCGAATTTCGAGCATACATTCGTGAGAAAAATGCCGAAATCGAACTAAAATCTAAACGCTAGTCGTATGACAATCGAGCTTATTATCCGTTTCGTTCTTATTTTTGCAGCATCCTCTGTGGTATCGTATGCACTATTTTGGGGGGTGATGCACTATTTCCCAAAATGGGGACTCTTGGATAATCCAGCACCGTACGGTCACGATCGTAAGCCAGTGCCACACGGGGTTGGAGTAGTGTTGTATCTCAATTTTCTCATTTGTTCCATCGCGTTTCTTGGGATGTCGGAAAAGCTTGCTATCCTCCTCGTGCTTGGTGCGATAGTGACGATTGTGAGCTTCCTCGATGATCTTGATACGATATACAAATACAGCGAGAAAGATAAATCCACCAAAACAGGTGAGATGATCAAGCCACGAGAGACGCCCTTTGCAGTTTCTCCCAAAATCCGCCTTGCACTTCAGATTCTCATCGGACTTATCGTTGGACTTACGAGTATCAAGATCAGCTATGTTTCCAATATTTTCGGTGGGATCGTGCATCTTGATTGGCTTTCGTTCACTGCGTTCGGACTCGAAGTCTATATTGTTCCACTTCTCTTTACCATCGTATGGTATGTTGTTGTGTT
The DNA here is from genome assembly GCA_049315825.1 of Patescibacteria group bacterium. Lineage (GTDB taxonomy): Bacteria > Patescibacteriota > Gracilibacteria > BD1-5 > UBA2023 > JBMOJK01. The sequence continues at coordinate 53,539 of JBMOJK010000005.1, read as the reverse complement.
CAATAGTGTAAACTGGAGCGACGGAGTTCCGGGTCTGACCTCAGGACTTACGTCTATTGCGTTCATTGTAATCGGAATTCTTACAGTACGATTCTACTATCTTGATCAGACGCCTGAGCTGCATCAGAATTCTATTTTTGTATTCTCGATCTTGGCAGTGTGTTTGCCAGCAGCGCTCATCGGATGGTTTTTGGGAATGCGCCCTCGAATACTTTTGGGCGACAGTGGAACAATGTTTGCAAGCTTTATTATCGCATCGCTTGCCCTGCTTGTGGGTGGGAAGGTAGCGACGGTTGCTACGGCGCTCGGAGTCTACCTCATTGATGCATTTTATGTCATCTTTGCCCGTATTCTTTCTGGAAAAAATCCTCTAAAGGGCGATCGCATCCACCATCTCCACTATCGTCTGCTTGCGATTGGTATGTCAGAAGGATCGATTCGAGCATTTGTATGGTCGCTTGCATTTTTGTTTGGTATGGCGGCAGCCTTCCTGGATAAAGTTGGGAAAATCATCCTCTTTGTGGCGCTCGTGCTCGTAATTGTGTTTGTGACGAAGATCCTCTCACTCAAAAAATAACATGAAAGGTTTTACCATCATCGAACTCTTGGTGGCAATTGCGATTATCACACTGATGTCGGGTGCGGCGTATCAGTGATATCAATCATTTGATGCGTCACAAAAGGATAAACGAGTGGTGACTACCGTGAATTCCCTCATCCGATCGCTCGATCGTGAGGTAGCAAATGATGTGATTTCTTCCTATGTCATCACGTTTTCATCGGGTTCACTCTGAGCTGTGGTTTCGACGAATTCGTATCGACTGACGAATCCTCTTCGGCTTGGATCATTTGATTGGTCTTCGTTGGCAGGATCGATTGATATGACGGGACTCGTTGGTACGCCAGGATTCCGCACGGTTGTAGATGGGAAAATCGCGGGTACAACTATCGGAAGTGGTGGACTCGCATCGGTGGGATTTAGTTTTCCACTGGGGACACACGAGAGATTTGAGCTCATAGGATTCAACGGTACGACTGCGCTCAATAATTTCCGGTTTGAACTGTATGATTCTGAGGGTATGCTTTCTGCACTTGAGACGCGTCCAACCGTGAGCTTCTGAGACCCTTCGATCACCAGTGTGATCCTCAAGAATTTTCGCTCCAAAAAATCCATAGAATCACAAGCAGGACTTCCGCTCACGAGCCCAACTCTCACCTTCAATCGAATGTGAAGAACTATTTCCTACACACTTACGACGAATGATTAAAATCGGTTTTTTCGGTACTCCAGAACTCGCACGCAGCGTCTTAGCATCTTGTATTGCTTGCCCTGAGTTTGAGGTGTGTTACGCGGTTACTCAGCCAGATAAACCAGTTGGTCGTCATGCTGAGATGACCAAAAGTCCCGTGCGAATTTTTGCGGAAGATCACCAAATCCCCGTTTTCACACCCGCTAAAATACGCGGAAATGACGATTTTTTTGCAGATATTTCGAAGTACGAAGTAGACTATCTTGTCGTGGTTGCGTATGGAAAAATCCTGCCAAATGAGATCCTTGGACTGCCAAAGGCATTCCCCATAAACGTGCATGGATCGATTCTCCCAGCTTACCGTGGGGCTTCGCCCATCCAGTCAGTACTGCTGCATGGTGAATCCAAAACCGGAGTCACGATCATGTGCATGAGCGAAGGAATGGACGAAGGAGATATGCTTGCGATTCGCGAGATAGCAATCCAGCCCAAAGAAACAACCGCAACACTTTTCGAAGCATTTGAAAAAGTATCGGGAACAACTTTGGTCGAGACGATTTTAGCGCATGCACGTGGCGAGATTTCCCCAATGCCACAGGATCATTCGCTTGCGACGTACTGCTCGAAAATCTCAAAAGAAGATGGAAAGATTGATTTCACAGCTCCTGCGATCGAGACATTTCATAAATGGCAGGCATATATGCCTTGGCCAGGAATCTGGTGTGAATTCGAATGAAAGCGCTGCAAAGTGTTGGACTGCGAACCGACGGAACTCAGTTCTGCTCTTCCTGCAGGAGAGGCGAATGTCATCGATCAGTCGGTCATTGTTCCATTTGTACACGGAAATCTCCGTTTTGTGACTATTCAACTCGAAGGGAAGACTCCAGTTTCTGCGATTGATTTCGTGAAATCGCGCGGTGGAAAAATCGTATTCGCATAAAAAAGACAGCCTCTGAGGGCTGTCTTTTGACATTCATTTATTTGACGAATGTCAGGGTTGCAATAGTGCGAGCACTATTGATGTGCCGATACTTACACAGGCTGTGTAGCCTGCTACGTACAGATTTTTTTCGTAGCAGAATGGTTGTGCTTGGGACATGCCTTTGAGGCAGAAGCCTCCAAGGGCAGCTATTATCGCAAGCAGTATTGGATTATGGTTAGCTGATGTTGAAGCAATCAGCCAGGTAAACAGGATGCTTGCAACTATCAGCATTGGTGTGACAATGATAGTGGCGTCCCATTCTATTGATGTTTCGGTTGTTGCTACATCTTTGGTGCTGTCATGTGTTGCGATTGCATTCATCATGTACCTCCAAGAGTTGATAGAGCACGGGCATTCTGATGAAAATCCTTTATTTGTCAAATAAAGAAAGCCTTCGTAAAAAGGAGGGATTCTGAGAGTGGGTTCATTGGTATACTTAATTGGCTACTGAGAAATGAATATCGTGTTCTTGCGAGTGAGTGAGTGATGCATATAATGCGCCGCATGTTCAATATTGCACTTAATACATTTCGTGAGTTGATTCGAAATCGAATTCTCACGCTCATTACGTTTTTCGCGTTTGTGATGATCCTGTTCTCACAGGTTCTTGCATCCCTCTCACTCGGGCAAACAGATCGAATTGTGCTCGATTTCGGTCTTGCGATGATCGAGATCTGTGGACTCATCGTTGTGGTTTTTATAGGAGGACAGATCCTCTTTCGAGAGTTGGAAGGTCGTACGATCTATCTCATCCTCAGTAAGCCGATTGCGAGACGGGATTTTATTTTCGGGAAATTTCTCGGATTTTCGGCGATTATCCTTGTATTGTTGTTATTGCAGTCTGTGGTGCTCGGTGGAGTGCTTGCATTTGGGCATATTGCCTTCGATCCACTTATTTTCACAGCGATTGCTGCCATTTTCGCGAAACTTGTTCTCGTGTTTTCGATCATCCTTTTCTTCTCAACCTTCACCAATCCGCTCCTCTCTATCTTGGTAACGATGGGGGTGTATATTGCGGCACATTCTGCGAGTACGATCCTCGATATGGCAGCAAGACTCAAAGATCCCACGCTCATCTGGACCGGAAAAATCCTCACAGCCATCATGCCGAACTTTGAGGCACTGAATTTTGCTAAAAATACACTAGGAACACCCATCGCAATCACTGCAAGCGCCTACGGGATTAACTTCGGTCTTGCACTTCTGTACTTAGCGGTTGTACTCATCCTGACGGTTTTCATCTTCGAACATAAAGGTTTCGAAAATGCATAATGATCGCCCAGAGCAGGTTGAGTTTTTTGGGGGAAAATTTTCTGTGAATTCTCATGTGCTCATGCCGCGCCTCGAAACCGAGTCGCTCGTGCGTCGCGCAAAGCAAGAGCTCGTTCGTACTCCTGCGGATGTGATCTTCGATATCGGTACTTGATCGGGTATTATTGCAGTGAGTCTTGCGGGTATGTTTCCGCTGGCACAGCATATAGCTGTAGATATTTCTGATGAAGCACTCTCAGTTGCCCGTTCAAATGCTCAGGTCAATCAAGTAAATATTGAATTCCTCAAATCCGATCTGCTCACTGAGATGCGGGGGAGAGATTTTTCGTGAAAATATCTTTTTTTTGCGGCAAACCTGCCATATATTCGAGTAGACGATCCGGAAGTTGGCCAGGATGTTGCAGAGCTTGATCCACATCTTGCACTCTATGGGTGAGCGGTAACAGGATTTGAATGCATCGAACAATTTCTCGTGCAAACACTCGAATACTTCTCGTCAGCTCAGTCAATCCGTATCATGCTCGAGTTTGGGCACGATCAGACTTCAATCGCTCAGTCCACAGCAGAACAATACGGTTACCAATTTGAATCGTTCCACGACCTTTCGGGAATTGCACGATTCGCACTCCTCACGTATGCTCGATCTTACTAAATATTCACACAACCCTCATGTTCTCACGGCACTGCTTTTTAGTGCAGTGGGTGCTGTTTTGAAGTCGGAGGGACGCAAAGATCTCGTGCCCTATGTGACTGCAGTAGCACTTGGAAAACAGGGGGTTCTCGTGATTTCGACGAGCTCAAGTCTTGCGCGTGCTGAGATCAAACTCCTCACTACCGTCCTCGTCGAATGAGTCAATGCAACGCTTGGAAAATTTGGATCAGAACCAAAGCTTAACAAAATTGCCTTTCGCGAATGAAATTCTCAAGTTGGATAGCCATCTTCGGGGTATGTCTTGTATCCTGTGCCAATCCCTACGTTGAACATCTCAAGCAAGTTGCTCAAAACGAACAAGTAAAAGTACAACAGCAGGCAGCGATTTCCCAGTTCGACCCCAGTACTATCCCGCAATTTCCGTATGAAATCGCGGTTGGACCGGATGCCAAAATCGCAAACCGTATTATTGATCTGTTCGATCATGCACAGCGCTCGATCGATTTCAATATGTATCTTTTGACACGAACTGACATGATTGATGCCCTCGTTGCTGCCAAGAAGCGAGGTGTTAAGGTCCGTGTGATCCTCGAAAAGACCGTTTATCAGATGCCGAAAATCAATCAAAAACCCTACGATACACTCGTTGCTGCTGGCGTGGAAGTGGCCTGGGCTAACGAGAAGAAATTCAATTTTGATCATGCGAAATATTTCATCGCGGATGATGCCGTGATGATTGCAACGGGAAATATGACCAAGAGTTCATTCGAGAAAAATCGAGAATTCTTCGTATTTTCAAGCGATGCAAAGCTTCGTGATATGCTGCAGAAGATTTTTGATGCGGATTTTGAAGATCGAGAATTGTGAGCAAGCTTTGATCCGCTTTATCTCTCGCCATCAGACTCCAGGATCAAGATCGAGCAACTTTTGAAGACTGCTGTAGGATCGATATTTTTCTATACGGATTCTTTCTCAGACAAGGGACTGCTAGATATCCTCGCACAACGAAAATCCGAGGGAATTGATGTGCGAGTTTGTGTCTCTAAGCAAAAATGACAAGCGCCAGATCCGAAGCTTGTTGCGAGGCTTTCTGAGGCTAAAATACCATTTACACAAGCAAGCGGGCCGTATGTCCATGCGAAATCATTCCTGATCGACCGTACAATTTTAGCGATTTGAAGTATCAATTTCACGCAAAACTCATTGGACAACAACCGAGAAGTCGGCATCCTGTTGCGAAATAGTCCATTTCTTGCGCAGTATCTTGCAATCTTTCGCAAGGACTGTGTCTTCCCATAAGCCGTTGAAGACAGCACGGAACTCGGTATAATGGCCGAAAATCTATGAAACGACTTGTTTTTGCATTCTTGATTGCACTTTGTTCCGCGATAAGTATCGGGGTCATTTTGCGTACACAAGAAGCTACTCCAACGGTCGACGAGAGCATAAAACTTGGACTGCGACCCTTGGAATCATCCGATGTCCTTGCACTCAGCAGCTCAGGTGAATTGCTCCCAACCGGTTCAGGCGGACAATCTGAATCTCCCGTTCGTGTACGCACCCTTGGGATGCTTGATACAATCCTCTATGATGCAGATACTCCAACTCCAGAAGTATCAAAACAGGCAGATAAAACAACAATCAAAATCGCTCGTGGCGTGTACCTTTTTGCTACGAATGATCTTTTTGAGAACTATGAGATTATAGGTGACGGATTTCGATTGAGTGAAGCAGCGAAGGGGGTTTTCTTTGTGGATACAAGAGAGACTGAGATTCGATTCTATTCACTCTCCGCACTGCTCGATGTGACACTACTGACGAATTGACAGGTGGTTTCACATGTAAATGTATTTCCCTCGATGCTTTTTGGATACAACCCAGCATACAACGATGATCTTGCAAATGTTGATGTATTTCGTATTGCGCAGGTAAATACGCTTCGCATCGTAGATATTTCAAGTATAACGGGGCCTCGTGAGATATTTGGTGCTCAGAGTGAGTGAGCACAAAGTTTACTTGCGTCGTATCGTTCGTATGTAGCGGGGAGGGATAGTCGATTTAGCACCTTTTACAAGGCGTTTCAGTCACACGATGACAAGAACAATCTTTCGCTCCTCGATCGCTATTCGATGCTTTTTGTAAACGAAAAGAAAAAGCATGTTATACTCAAAAATTCACTCATTGTTTCGCTTCAAAAACTCCTCCTGCTCGATAAGTGACTCTGTGATGCGCTTTGCACCAAAGCAGCGGGCACGAAAGAGTCTATTATCCGAAATATTACAGATCGGATCGAATCACTCGATGAGATGAATAAGGCCTACGGGGATGATGCTCGAGGTCTTGTTCGAAGATACATCGCACTCTCCACCCTCCAAACCGAGAAAAAATCAGAGGAATATTTCAAATGAGGACAGAGTTCATTTGTTACCCTTATAGGAAAAGTTTTTGGGAAATGAGTACAATTCGACGAGCGATATCGTCTGCTTTCACAGGTGTATAGTTCGTATTATTTTGCTGGCGCAACCAAAGAAGAGCTCGCTAAAAATATAGAAAGTTTCATCCGATTCCTCGTAGATGGCAAGGCTATCGGAGAAAAGGATTTCCTTTCGTTTGTATTTTTTCTAAAAGAGTACCTTTCGATCCATAGCAATATCATAGACACAACATCTCTCAATACAGGCTATTATATGGTGCGTATTGCAAATTTTTATCTTGCAACACTTAAGGGCAGCGATGAGAAATTTGCAGGACTTTCGACTTTGTTTTATACATTCAATACCATCTTCGATGGAGTGCGAGACAATACGATCGCACATTTCTTCGAGGGGGCTCCTGACAATCTCACGCTCAAAAACGAATACCTCAGCGGTGATATCCCTAAGGTCTCCAGCGATTTTACAACGAGCTACAAGAAAGCGGTAGATGCTCTTGCAGATCTGCTTGCGCAGAAGCACGATGAATTCTATGCGCTGCTCGGTACGAAGCAGGGTGATATGACGGATAATTTCATGATTCTCTCAGCAACAACAGGAAAACTAAAGGACCTCGGAAATATATTCGCAGACTACACGGGTTATCGCAAGAATCTCACCCTCAATGATGCAACTCGCAATGCGACCGGTATCCTGCTTGGTAGTACGAAGCTCTCGAAAGAATCACTCCAAGCTTACCTCGCACGCTTTGATGGTATTGATCTCTCAACGCTTCAAGTGCTCAACGACTTCGAGAGGGATAGTTTCTATGATATTCGTGTTACGATAGGTGGTCGGCCATTTTCTTTCCAGCTTCGCGAACCAGGAAATATCCTCACAAACCTCATGTATATAGATGAGTCTGGGAATGTTGTTGATGCTTTCAAGCAGGCGACAATTTCTCTTGATGATCGTGAAAAAGTTGCAAGGGAGAAAGTTGCACAATCGAACTCCATCGAAGAACGCGCGAGATATAGCTTTAGCAACTATTTCAAAACCACATTCTTCGTAGCAAATCCTGTCTCTACAGCTAACAATCCGTCCCAAAATCCATCTGCAACTCGTCCTGAGATGAGTCCAGACATGCAGCTTACCGTACAGCACGAGCTCATAGAGAAAGACTTCCGCAATCTCGCATCATTTGCACCGATTGCGATTCGCAATATATTTGCGAAGGTTGAGAGTGGAGTCTATGACATTGACGTATTTGATGTTCCGGTCACACTTCGATGAAATTCAACGAATCATTTCATCGAATTGAACTCAAAATACATATTTACTGATCAGCTCCATGCATTCTCGGGTGTGAATTTCAAAATTCGCAAAGAAAATGCTCGTGAGGGATACTACTACGGATGAATCCAGATCAAAGTGCTCCCACGACAGATTGATCTTGCGGATTTCCAGCAAACTCTCACCAATGTCGGCTACTATATCGATGTACTGAGAGCCCAAAGCATTACAAATCCACAGTCTATCACAGTCGATATCCCCAATAAGCAAATCATCATCGACGAAACCCCCTATCCAGTAACCATTAAGCCATAATGAAAAAGCGTGCCACACAGATCTTTGTTATCATAACAGTCCTATTTCTCCTGCTTTCCTTCCTTCTTCCGATGATTTCTATCTTCCTCCAGGGGTCGGTTTAGTCTGAATATAAGCCAATCTAGAAAGATTTTTTAATTTCATGTCCCGAAATTAATATTTTGGAAATGATTGTGTGTATAATGTTTTGGAAAAGAAGCCTTTTAAGGAGGAGGCTTCTTTTTTTGTCTAAATTTCTTTGGAGTATGAACGGGGAAAATTATCTTCGTGAAGTTGAGCTTCCTATTTACTCAGTATGAAAAACATTCTCATTCTCTTTATCTGTATCATACTTTGTGGATGTTCGTACCCTCCAGTACAAGAACCATCACCCACACAATCACCCCCACAGATATTTACCCCAACCTCATGATCCATAGAGATATCTTGCTGAGAGAATAATACTCAGAATATGATTACAAAAATAGAACAATATTCCGGTGTAATAAATACCGTGGAGATAGTTTTTATGAGTGATTGTGTTGGTACAAAAATTCCTTGAAAAATACTCGATACCCTTGTAAAGAAGTCAATGAATGTAGTTCATATTCTGAGCATTCCAAACGAGCAACAAAAATATTACCTGCTTGATGATTCGGAAGTGCGCGTGCTCGCAAAAGGCCTATGGAAGTGGTTGTGGATTGATTGAAGCATGCTCAATAAAACACAGTACAAAATCCTGCGCAATGAGAAGCCAGCAGTACGAGAATGATTTGAGCCTAACGGAGATCCGGATATCTACTCTGAAGCCGAGAGAAAGAAATGTGGATGAAAGTTAGATGAGTATATGAAGAACAGTACTTGAGGCGTTGAGGATGAATCGGTGTTCCAGTATTTGTTGGATGAGACGGTGAAGTGCTATAGAGATTTGCCACCCATGCAGTAGCGCATAACACACACTCTTTTATATTTTCCACCTACTCAGGAAGTATAATTTAAATAGCTAAATGATTTACTCACAACCCCTATGTCAACTACTCCACTCCCCACTTGGCTCTCACTCTATGTGCGACCAAAAGAATTTTTCGCAAAGCACGAATTCATCTTATCAGAAAAAGTATACTACTACGGTGCTGTACTTTACTGTGTTGCAGCCAGTATAGATCAGATCGAGAAGAAGATATTTATGAAACAAAATGCCGGTGATATCGTCAATCTCGATTGGTTCGGATATTGGAGAAATGTGCTGATATGAGCCATCTTCGCCATCCTCGGACTTGCGATTGCTTCGTGGTGGTATGATAAGCGAATGGGATATGCCGGAATAACGCGCAATTTTAATATGGCTAAACGAGTTTACCTCTATAGCTCTTTGATCTGGGCAGTTCCGGCAATTATTGTTCAAGTCCTGTATACTCTATTTTATCCCACGCCATTGGCATCTGGGGAGATAGGATTCATCGATGTGTTGGATATTTCACTCATTATATTTTCGTTTTACTCGATTTGGGTCAGTTATACAGGTCTAAAATTTCTTTACCCTGAGGCAAAGATTTCAAAACTTCGACTCTGGTTTCTTATACTTCCAACGCTCGTATGTATTCTTTGACTTGTATTTCTTATTTGAGCGATACTTCATCAATCTTAATACAAACAAAAAAACCACCCACTGTAACAGTGGGTGGTTTTTTAGCTATGCTTCTTCTGTTTTTTCTGCCTTTAGGATTTCTTCTCCTTTTACTTCAACTTCCTCCACTTTCACCTCTTCAATCTTTTCAGGGACTACTTCTTCCACCTTTTCTTCCTTCTTCTTCCCACCCTTCTTAGCGGTCTTTAGTTCCTCACTCTGATCATGTCCACAAGACGGGCAGTATTTCCAAGAAACGTGCACTGGAGACTTACAAGAGATACAGTCGGCCATGAGTTCAAATCTGCAGTGTGGGCAGTATTTGTGGTTGTTCTCGATAGATCCGTGACAGTGCGGGCAGGCGAGACCGATTTCGACGGATTCAATGTCGGCATCTTCGTCGTAACCATCGATATTTTCGAGAGAGGATTCCTCATAGTACTGCTCGAAAAGTGTTGTGTTTGGTCGGATGAGTAGGTAGATCGGGAGTCCGAAGATCGGAGTAAAAACGACAACCAAGAGGATTGAGAATACCTGGAATAGGATATTGGTCGTTCGGTTGGTGATGTCTTTGATCACCCAGATGATGACTGCGAGCCAGATGATGAGTCCATAGATCACGCCGAGCTTGAGGGCGAAGTCGAGGGTGAGTCCTGAGAGAATTACTCCGTAGAATGAGACGAAGAAGCTAGATGCTTCGTGGATGAATTGTTCGAACATATTATTGTAGATGATTGCGTTTCCATTCGTCTATGAGACGATGATTGCCAGAGAGAAGTTCAGACGGAACTGAGTGCTCTAGCCAGACTTCGGGACGGGTGTAGTGTGGATATTCGCGTCTGCCTTCGAGACCAGGGGAGAATGATTCTTCGATGAGGGATTCTTCGGAAAGCACTCCTGGGATGAGTCGTACTACTCCATCGATGATGACCGTGCTTGCGAGTTCTCCGGATGTGAGAACGTATTCTCAGAGAGCGATGCTTGTGACCTTGTAGTGCTGGAGTACTCGCTCGTCGATGCCTTCGTAGTGTCCGCAGAGGAATCCGATGGATTCCAGCTGACTCATCGAGGCGAGTCGAGATTGCCTGAGAACCTCACCGCGAGCATCTGGATAGAACCACTGGATAGGATTCGTGTCTTGAGATTGTGCATGTGTGATGGCTTTCTCAAGGGGTTCTGGAGCGAGGATTGTCCCTGGAAATCCTCCGTATGGCCGATCGTCTGCTCGACGAGTATTCTTGACTGAGAAATCTGCGAGGTTGTAGACCGAGAGCTCAAATGCACCACTTTCCTGAGCTTTTTTCATGATGCTCGTTTCAAAATAGCTCGAAAGCGCATTGGGAAAGAGCGTGATGAAGTGGATTCGCATTATTTAGTAGCCTTGATTTCCTTAACTTCGAGATCGAAAACGAGAGTTTTTCCCGCCATTGGGTGAGTGTTTTTTACAGAAACTGAGACAGTTACATTATCTCCATCAATCTTTACGATCTTCACCTTCTGAGAATCTCCGTACATTCCTTCGAGACCAGCTTCGAGTGTCTTTCCGGCAAATGGATTTGTCTTGTTTGTTACAAGAAGTGTAAGGTTCTTGTCATCGACTGCTGTGATTTTCGCAGGATTTCCTTCGAAGGTCACTGTTGTGCCTACTGCGATTTTCTTTCCCTTGAAAGGATTGTTGGCGTTATCCACCTCTACGGATACATTTTTATCATCAATAGAGATAACTTTTGCAGAAACTCCTTGTGCATTGCTGAGGATGTCGCCTACCTTTGGAAGACTTCCTCGTCCCTCGAGAACTTCACGTGGAATCTGCATTGGGATCTTGTCTTTCGTCTCACTGAGTGGGATTTTCTGTTCGATAGTTGGATCGAAGAGTTTCTTACTTACAACGGTATCATTTTGTGTTACCCAAGCATCACCATAGGCATCCTTTGGTTCGAGAGTAACGGTTTTCTTTTCTCCAACCTTCATCCCGACGATTGCCTTCCAAAAACCTGGGATTGAACCTCCTCCATCTTTCACAGTGAGGACAAATGGAGCATAGCTTGGTCGTGGCTTGTAGTCTGGAGCCTTTTTCGCTTCTTCTTGGATAGAAGAATCAAATACCGTTCCATCTGGAAAGCGACCGATATAGTCAACCGCAACCGTATCTCCTTCCTTAACAATTGCCCCTTCGGCTACTTGTTTCTGGATGGTTGGTTCGTTTTTACCGGTCTCGGTAAGTGGCTTAGATGCTCCGCATGAAGCGAGAGCGAGCGAAAGAAATCCGATCGCGATAATCTTTTTCATATGAATTGGTGAAAATTATGGGCTGATTTTAGTGGTTTTAGGCGCTTTTCAAAGCGAAAATTGCACTCTCAAGGGCGAAAATGAGAGATTCGTCTCCATCTCACGGGAGTCCACCCACCTTGGAGAGTCGTTCGATCTCGACGAGTTCTTGGAAAAGCCTCTCGAGTTTTCCTGCAAGACCCGGCGATACTCGGTCGTATTTTGCAGCGACGAAGTCACGGATCGCGAGCATCTTGATCGCTTCATTTGCCCCGATTCCCATCTGCTTCAGCGAGCGATAAAATACAAACGATCGCAGTCCCGAAAGCAGCGTCGAGAACACAATCCGGATTTCTGACTGCACGAGCACGGCGCGAAGTTCGTCTATTGTGGATTTAGGATTGCCACTCAAGAGTGCATCCGTGATGCGAAATACAGAGACTTCGGTGTTTTCGAGGATGTGATCCTTGATCGTGGTGAGATCGATCTCATCGACGAGGAGAAGTTTCTCGACTTCACCCTCAAATGTCCGCACATCATCTCCGCATCGGCGTACGAGTTCCATAATCCCAGCTCGTTCGAGATGGGTGAGTTTTTCTGTGGCGTAGTTGATGCGATCCTGCTCGGTGATGAGCGCAAAAGTTTTCATCATTGCAGATTTCTCGAGCTCGCTCAAGATCGGCGCAACACTTGCATCATCAAATTTTCGGAAGATCACGAAGTTCGAATCCGGGATTTCGCTCAAGATATCAAGAACAACTTCCACCTTTTTGTCGGTCTTTGGTTCGGATTTTTTGGATGATTTTTCACTCTCAGTCTTGTCTGGACCCGTGAGTACGATGAGTCGTTTTTCTGCGAGAAACGGCGGCGAGAGCAGTTCGCTTCGCAGTGAGGCTTCGGTTGCGGCGCCCCATGAAAGCGAGACGATGTTCATATCTCCGTATTTCTCGATGAAAATACGCTTCCATTCGTCGATATTACGAGCGATGGTGCGTTCGAGGTTTCCGCGGAAAAGTATGAGATTTTTAGCCATCGTGCATAGTGTATATACTTTGAGAGTTTTGCTAGTAAATTATGAGAATTCGTGAGTTTCTTTGTTTATTTGCTCAAATAGTGTCAATGGGTTGAAAAAATTTAATTTTCCGCTAAATCACTGTGCACTGAAGCGCACAGTGATTTAGCTTTTGGAATGACATCGTATGATCCGAATAATTGACAGAATTAATCTATTTTTTATGCTGCGTCAGCTCTCGACTGAGGGCATCAAACAAACATACAAAGGAGTTTCAAATGAAGTTACGTTTCTTCGTAGCAGGTATTGCTTTGGTTTTTGGAAGTCTTGCTCATGCTGAGCGTGTGAGCTTAAATCCATACGTTACGCATGCGTATGAATTTGATCCAAATGAGAATCCAACCCAGAAATATTGGTGTGGTCACACTGCTCTTAAAATGGTTACCAGATGGATAAATAAGGATAAGCCTGTCCCCACGCTCAGTGATATTCATTCGGTTTTCCTGACGAATTCCCCTGGTCAATATGCCATGAACCGCTGTCCAGGTGGTGGCATCAATGGCAATGGTTGGTGTGCGTCTTTATACGACATACTAACTGCTGCAAAAAAGAATTACAACATGCCTTCGGCAGCAAACGTTACTGTACCAAAAGTGACAGCAACAGGAGCCCCTAACCATGCTGGTTTTTTAGCAAAAATTCAGGATGCGATTCTCAACCGCAATTCACCAATAGTCACATTTGCAAACTGGGATTTGGGCAAACCTGGCAACATGGGAACAACAAATCCCATCGGCCATGCGTATGTGATCGTTGGCTATAACACAGACGGTGCGACTAATCCCGGCGATGCGTATGTATTTGTCCGGGATAGTTCTCAGGCATACCAAAGTGGTCCTGAAATGGATGATTGGTGGAAGGTACGCGACTTCATGATTATGATGGAACGGTACAGCCAATCTACTTACTTCGAACTGGTAGTCTTCAGGTAATAAAATACTTAGAAGAACGCCTTTTTTGAATTATAATGGGGGTCTCAGACCTCCATTAACTGTTTTTGTTAAAATGAACTTTAAACAAATTTGATTTGCACTGGCGGTGGCTGCTATTATTGTTATTTTTTCCTACCTCAATAAGCCATCCCCTCAACTAACTTGATCTGATTCCAAAAAGCCTGCCTACAAAGTAGTTTCTCCTGAAAAATCATCACCCATTCAAAAAGATACTCTTTCATTTGAGTTCCCCTATGTAGCAAACCCAGATTCTCCAAGTGAAATCCAAACCGTTTCCGAAAAAATTTCTAAACAGCCTCAAACCCCAAAATCAATCACTATTTCTTATACATCCTCTCCGAATACTCCAGGGAAAGGTATCTGACCAAACTTTGAACTTCTCAAATTTCTTGCGGATTCCAAGATAGAGCGGATAAATTTCCATTTTGACGGAGGTGGCATGGTTCTTGGTGAAAAAAGCTTGCATGAGTTTGCACGTCTAGTTAATTCAGATCAAATGCCAGACTACGATTTCTGGATAAATCTAGATGTAAAAACGCCGGAAATCTGCTCTAAAATTATTGGAGATGAGTCAAAAAAATTCCAAGATTGGGTAAAATCCAACACCAAGAAATCTACAGAAAAAACCTGTGCTCGAGCTAATATTGGATGGGTTATTCTCCATGAACCAAAATAATGGGTCTGTTTAGAAGATGAAGACTTTTTGTAAAACTTACGTAACAGTAGTGCTCATCTCTATACGATCGGCAGTAAAGAATAATCTTGGGGTGCCATATACGAAGAACAGGATTGTTGAAAAAATGTTAGCGAATGGCGGTATGCTTGCTTTGATCAAAGAAGGTATTAAAACAGGGGTAATTTGCCCTGTTTTCTTTTTTATGCGTAGTATTGCCCTACGTACACTTCTTTATGAAAATTCTTTCAGCTCTTCTCCTCCTTATTCTCGGTGGCATCATTTCAAGAATGTATTTTGCAAACACGGATCATCCGAACTGTCCAAATACACAGGTACATTCAACAACGGTAGAAAATCAGCTGCCTAAGCCTGTAAAGTTCAATCTTTAAATACCAGCCGATCAGAATCTTGATATCCTGAAAGAACGGCTTCTTTCTGCAGGTGGATCTCAAGAATTGTATGTAGAATTTCCTTCGCCAGATCAAAATAATGGGAAATTCATAGACCTGCAAAAATGGCGAATTTCACCCGCTCTCTGGGAAGAGATTGCAAAATTCAAAGGACAAAAAATTATTCTCGCGACATTATTTTACTCTTTTGATTTACAAGATTTGCAGAATCTTGCTTCTTCAAAGACACGAAAGATAGAAATGCCACCATCGTTCTTCTTTCGAGATACTGCAGCGGAGCAGTTCTACGTGCAATCATTCAAATTTGGTGGTCCTTTTGTTCGAGATTCGGGTAAGGGTATTTTAGAAAAGCGATAGTTTAAGATCATTTTCTTTCCAATAACCCAACCGTCTTCCTCAAAAAATCGAGATCATTCTCATATTCACTCTTCGCAACCCGTACACGGGCAAGTGATTGCACGAGGAAAACTCCACGATCGTCTACATCGAGGAAATCTCGCATCATCTGTGTCGTCGTGTCTGCTCGGAAGTCAAACACGTAGTCCTTGAGGACTTTTTTCACGCCGATCACACCGTAGCGACTGAGATAGATACGCGCCTTCAGGAGTAAGAAGAGATTGGTCACATTTTCAAACGTATCCTCGTGTGTGCGAGCGAAACTCTCCTCCGCGCTTTCGAGGTCTTCGATGTCTGTCACAGATTCGAGCGAGCGATAGAACGAGATCTTGTCGTGCTCACTCGCGAAGAGGTCTTCCATGAGAAATGTATCGACGTCGAGCTCGATCTTAGTATCGATCGAGAGGGGTTTGATCCCGGTCTTGAGTTCTTCGATCTTGTTCTCGAGGAGCTTGAGATAGAGAGAAATACCCGTCTCTTTTGCTCGACCAGACTGCTTGATCCCGAGGATCTCACCAGCCCCGCGGATCTCGAGGTCGCGCATCGCGATCTCGAAACCTGCACCCAGATGTGAATGCTCTACGATGGCGAGAAGACGCTTTTTGGCGTCTTCTGGCAGGTGATCCTTGCGATAGAGGAGGAAACAGTGTGCGTCCATATTCTTACGTCCCACACGACCACGAAGCTGATGCAGCTGTGCGAGTCCGAATTCGTCCGCATTGTCGAGCAAGATAGTATTGGCTCGTAGGAAATTCACTCCGTTTTCGATGACAGTGGTCGTGAGCAGGACGTCGTATTTTCACTCTTTGAAATCCATGATCCGATCCTCGAGCTCCACAGGATTCATCTGTCCGTGGGTGATGATGATGCGCAGTTTCTTGCCCGCGATGCGCATGAGTTCCTTGGCGACCCCTTCGAGGGAGGCGATGCGATTGTGGACGAAGATGACCTGTCCGTCACGACCGAGTTCTGTCGCGATCGCATCTCGGATCACTTCTTCACTCCATTTCGCAACCAGTGTGCGAATAGGTTTCTTCTGCGGAGGAGGAGTGGTGATCATCGAGATTTTACGAAGCCCAGAAAGCGCCATATTGAGACTTCGTGGGATCGGGGTCGCTGAGAGCGAGAGGATGTCGAGGTGAGATTTCATCCCGGTGATGCGCTCTTTGTCAATCACACCGAACTTGTGTTCTTCGTCGACGATGAGCAGTCCAAGTCGCTTGAAAGTGATGTCTTCCGAGAGGAGTCGGTGTGTCCCGATCACGATATCGAGTGTCCCGTCTGCGAGTTCCTTGAGGATGCGCTTTGCCGTGGACTCAGTTGTCATACGCGAAAGTGTCCCGATGCGAATATTCATCCCTTCGAAACGCTTCGTGAAAGACTCAGTATGCTCGTAGGCAAGCACCACGAGAGGTGAGATTACAGCGACCTGTTTTCCAGCAAGCACCGCCTTGTATGCTGCGTTCATCGCGACTTCTGTTTTCCCAAATCCTACGTCTCCAGATACGAGTCGATCCATCGGTTCGCTGCTTTCCATATCCGTGAAAATCTCCTCGATCGAGCTGATCTGATCAGGAGTATGCGTGTATTGGAAAAGCGCTCGAAAAGCCGCTTCTTCCTTGCGAAACTTCGGAAATGCAAATCCCTGAGCTACCTTACGACGGGCATACACATCGAGGAGTTCTGCTGCGGTCTTCGCGATCTCGTCTTCGGTGTTCGCGAGAGCAGTTTTCCAGATATTTCCTCAGAGACGGTGGAGTTTTGGGTTTTCCTCGCCGAGGTATTTGGTGAGGCGATAGAGTTCGGTGATGGGGACATAGAGTCGATCCTGATCGGCATATTCGATCGCGACGTATTCACGTTTCACACCGTTCATCTCTTTCTCGATGAGCTCTCGAAATACTCCGATCCCATGCTCGAAGTGCACCACATAGTCGTTGGGTGCGAGTGAGAGGAGGAGATCGAGGGATTTTGCGGCGCTGCGTTTAGTGCGTTTGACTGCGAAGAGTCGAGAGAGGATATCGTCCGTGATCGCGAATTCATGCTCGGTATGGAAACTCTCAAGCGCGAGTCGTGGCACGACTTCGATCCCTGCGTTCGGCAGACTATTGTACGAGAGAAATTGTTCGATCGACTTCGGGTGACGGGTGTAGAACCGGGTCTTTGCTCCGTAGGCACGCAAATGGTCTTCGAGCGCCTCGAGTGAGTCGATCACAAACGGATCTGTCTCGAGTGAAGTGCTCTGTTTCGTGCTTTCGAATGCGATATATCTCGCAAGTCCGGCTCGTAGATCCGAAGCGTACTCGAAGAATTCGAGATCGAACATGATCACGAGTACATCCTGGAGCTCGCTCAACAGTGATGCATCCAAACTCGTTGCTTGCTCGGGAAGTTCTTCGCTTGCTCCAGAGAAGAGGGTATAAGTTTCGACCTTGCCCTTCGGTTCACCTGCGAGTGTTCGCAGGATGATCTCATCGAGTTCATCTCCGAAGAACGACGCGATCACGACCGTTTCTGCGCGTCTGATATGCAGTTCACCTCCGTCGAGTTTGTAGGTGAAATCGCGACTCAGATGTGGACTGTGGCTGTATCCGATCTCGAGGAGCCGACTCACGAGATCATCGGTTTTGTACTCTTTGCCACGAACGAGTGAGAGTCCAAGCTTGGTTCGCTTGTATCCAAAGCGCACACTTTCGTCGAATGCTCCGGTAGTCGTCGTAAAAAGCCCGGATTTTTCTGTGAGAAATCCGAGAAGGTCTCATTCGCTTCTGATCTGTCGGATCGGAGTTGCAAGAAAGTGCTCGAGCACGAGTTTGGATTTCTTTTCTGCTTCGAAGCTATCGAACACAAAAAGCGTCCGACCAGCCGTGAGGCTTTCCAAGAGAAAAAGAGACCGGGAAAAAATGTTTCCCGACCTCGAGTAGATCGTGTTTTCGGAGAGCTTTCGCATTAGATCTTCATGATATCTGCTTCCTTGTGATCGAAGGCGGCATCGATCTTCTTTCCTTCGGCATCTACAGCCTTCTGGAGATCAGCTTCGTAACTCTTTGCCATGTCTTCGCTGATTTCTTTGGCCGTTTCTGCTGATTTAATCTTCTTGGCATAGTCTGCTCGGATGTTTCGAACGGCGATTTTCCCATCTTCGGCGAGCTTCTTCGCGATCTTTACGAGATCACGGCGGCGCTCTCCGGTAAGAGTTGGGATCTTGATCATGATAGATTCTCCGTTGTTTTGTGGATTGAGTCCAATATTAGCCTCGGTAATACCGCGGTCGATATCTTTGATGAGCGACTTATCCCATGGCATGATACTGAGAGTCTGTGCATCCATGATGCTCACACTTGCTACATTCTTGAGTGGCTGAGCTGAGCCGTAAGCACTGATTATAATCCCTTCCACGATGGCAGGATTCGCGCGTCCAACCTGGAGCTTCGCAAATTCGTTGTGAAGGTGTTCTTCGGCTTTCTTGAGATCTGATGTTAAATTCGTAAGCATAAGCAATGTCAAAAACTAGGTGAAAATTACGGCAGGATTATAGATGCAAAGCACTTTTCTTCAAAAATATTTTTTGACATCGTTGTCTGTGAGGCTATTATCCGTCAGACGTATATATTTTATATTTTCCCTCTATGAAGGCATCACGATTGCTCATCGTAGGAGCCCTCCTAGCATTCACTCCATTCACTTTCGCTGCCAGCGGTGATTATAAGGAGGTTGCTTGTGGTACTCAGACGTTTTTTGGAACAAACAGCTGTAACCAGTGTTTCGAAGGCGGAACGCTTACTTCTGGTCAGAAGCTCACTGGTCTCTACGATAGTTGGACTAATAAGAATTCTACAGAACAGATCATCTACAAGGATGAACAGGTAAATCCTACTCTCGTAAACCTCGGTGGAAACGGAACTTCGTTCCTCTCAAATCCTACAGACGACAGTAAGTTCTGGAAGTTCGGTTCTGAAATCATCTTCACTCCTGAGTCTTCAAGTTCATCTGGTGCGGCTCGTAGTGTATTCTCACTCAAGCCAGGGAAGACAGTTCGTGTTATGGACAGCGAGTTCGGTGCATACTACCAGCTTGAAAAGACAGATGTAAAGAAGGGTGCTTACGTTGCTCTCCTTAAGTTCCCAGTAAACTACCACGATGTTTCTGATCAGACTGGTAAGCCTGGAAATGTTCAAAAGCATCTTGAGTGTGTGGCTTTCTCTGCTGACGTTCCAACTGCTTCGGTTTCTACTCCAGTAAAGATCGTTCCTACTCCAACTCAAGCAACTAAGGTAAAGACAGGTGCGGCTGATACATTCCTCTTTGTAGCACTTGCTATGCTCCTCGCCCTCGCATTCATGTTCGCGAGAAAGCGTCGTAGTTAAACCGCGATATTTGCACTCATCGTTGCGCCTCCTCGTGCGGAGTAGCTATTGCTACACCTTACTGCGGTGCTCACGTTTCGTGCAAATCTCATCGATTTTCCTACGACTTGGGGAAGTTCCAAGAAATCTGAAAATCCTCCTAGTAAAATAGGAGGATTTTTATATTTCTTTGACTTGGGCGCAAAACAATATCTCGGATATTTGCGCAAGGGAAAAATCTATGATAACGTTGAGAAGTAACTTATTTTTCCACCTATGAAGTCCCCATATTCTTACGGTCATGTTCGATTTTTCCTTGAACAGAATGCTGAAAAGCAAGCCACTCCAGCTCCTTCTACTGCACCTGCGAGCAATCCAGATGCGACAAAAGAGCTCCTTTCAACAGTTGCAAACTCCAAGCTTCCAACTGAACAGAAAAACAATCTCATCGAGCGACTCGAGCATCAGGCAAATTTCTCAATCCTAGTAAGTCAGGCAATGTCGGCTCTCAAGTCAGGCGTCCCAACTGAACAGGTTGTTGCGATCTTCGAGAAGCACATGGGTACCTCAAAGAATGCACGTGAATTTGCGCAGAGCGTAATCGCGATTTATGAGGATTCAAAGAAGGGTCTCAACACACTCTCGACGGTACACAGTGTGGTAAAGGGGCTTCGTGGAAAATTCGAAGAAAGCCTCAATTTCAACGATGCACTCGATATTCTTCTTAAGCATCCAGAGGATTTTAAGAACTTCAACAAGAACAACACGAATGTTCGTTCGGTACGAACTGACGACGGAACGGACGAGTCCGCAGACTTCAAGGCAGCGCTCGAAAAGCACGGATATATCACACGTGCACGATATGTATTTGGAAACGATAATTTCTACAGCCGTAGTGAACTTTCTGCCATCCTCGAACTTCGTGATGCGATCAAGACGCCCGAAGTAAATACTCTCCTCAAGGAGGGGACAAATATTCAGCGATCAGTTCGCGTTGAAACAAATGCTGATAAGATTAAAAACCTTTCCGAAGCCGACAGAGCGCGTAATCAGCTTGCACAGCTCGTAGACTTTAGTCACGACGGAATGCTTACTTCAATGAACACAAAGAAATACAGTGATACATTTGTATTTGCTGCATTTCAGAAGCTTTTTGGAGGTGGAAAGGACGCACAGCTCCATATCGCGACAGAACTTGCGATGTATGCAAATCTCAGCAAGCGCGTAAATTCACAGGCAGATCTCGTTGCAGTTATTTCGAAGGTAACAGGAGGTGATGCTAAGGATATTGCGGCAAAGCTCGCAGATCCAAAGAAGTTTGCACTCCTCGTGAAGGAATTCCAGCGATCGTTTCTCACGGAAGCCGCTCAGACAACTCCAGAAGTTGCTGCAAAACTCGATACCCAGAAGGCTCGTGACTACAAGAACGAACGTGCGAAAGAACAGGCAAACACGATCGAATTTATCAAGTCTGCACTTGTGAAGGAAGGACTTCCAAATCGCGTAAGCAGTCAGCTTAAGGAGGCAGGATTTGCCGATCTTGATGCGAAAACGATGGATGAGCTTCTTGCTCGAACTGCATTTCAGATCTCGATCAATCCACGATTCTTCTCGTCAGTTGGAGCATCGACTAAGGTGACAGATACAACGATCAATACAAAAACCTATACAACCACTGCTGATACAAAAATCAATCAGCCGTATCCTACAACAATAATTGCAGATCCACGCAGCAATGCCAATGTAAATACACATACTTTCACACAATATGTGAAGGATGTTGTAATTACAAAGAATCAGTCGAGTGTGGTTGCAGCTGGCAACAAGTCTGAGGTTGGTGCTACACAACAAACAACTCTCACAAAGAATGCTCCAATAAATCCTTTAACTCCTGCACTCACTGGAGATCAGAAAGGTACCACTACAAAGAGAGAGCTTACGAGCGAGGAAAATGAAAAGAAACGCGAAACAAAGATTACTCCAAATATCGTCATCGGATTCAATGTTGGAGCGATGCAGGTAGAAGGAAAGGGTTACTCAGCAGAGGCAGGAGTAGGAGCCTCTATGGTTGGAAGTGCGGATGGAGTGATTTTCCCAATCACCATTTCAGGACGCGCTGATGTTACAACAAGTAATAACAATGCAACACTTCAGTCAAGCAATCTCAAGGGGAATTTCACTATTGGTGGAGAACTCGCAGTAACTGGAAATACCGGAAACGGAGCAATTCCTTCTATCGGATTTAATGTCAATCCAAACAACGTAAAGGATACAATCAAGGAGCAGCGTGTTGCGATCAAGGAAATGTGGCCACTCATCAGACTTACTGAAGATGGACGCCTCGATGATACAAAGATCAGTGCTCGGCTCGCTGAGATCGAAAAACAGGCAAATGCTGCTAAGCCAGTCGACGAAGCTCTTCTCGTAGAAGTTTCTGTAATGCGCAAGATGATTGCTGAAACAAAGGCGGTCGTAGATGCCAACCCTGACATCCGAGAAAAGAAGCTTATCATCCTTCGTGATACTGCTGCATTTGAGCAGGTATATGCAGCAGCAGTGCATGATAGCCTTAAGGGATTCCATGTTGCTGGTATGAACATCACGCTCATCCCGATGATCCATGCAATCTTCCTCGGCGTGAATTTCCAGCACGTCAATCAGTCAGCTTCCAAAAATAAAGATGTCGATGCGACAGAGCGCAAGGTACTCAAGTCAGAAACATCTGATCTTAGTAAAACTGAGGTGATCAAGAAGTTCGTCACCGGATATGATCCAAAGAACGAAAGCATCACTCTGCGATCAGCGGCTGACGTAAAATCAGGCCTCATCGTCCTCGATAGCGTAAAGCTCACAGAAGTAAATGGTATTGCTCAGGTAATCCCTACTCCAGGAAACTCACTGCGTGTTGAGAGTAAGTCATTCATGTCGGGTGAAGGTATTGCGATGTATGGTATCGTGATCAAGGAAGTAAAGGGTGTTCCACAGATCAAGTCTGCAACTGAAACCACTCAGGAGGTAGGACCAGAAGATAAGGCAGGAACATTTGAGAATATCTATAAGGATGGAGTGCTTTCACAGCAGGCTCGAAACAAGATTTTCTCACTTTCTCGCACGAATTCTCACCTCATCTCTGCACTCAATTCGATCGCAAAGCGTGAATATGGTGCAGCCGAAAAGCAGATCGCTGCAGGTGGAAAATCCCTTGCTTTCCTCAAGGCATCTCTTGATAAGTGCAACCCAGGCGATAAGGATGAGATTCTCGAAAACATCCTCCTCGCTACTCTCGGAGGCCGCAATATCCGTGCAAAGAAGAATATTTCTTATGCTGAGGCGCTTGCAGAACACAATCGAAATAAGAAGGCATTCAATCGAATTCTCGGAGTAGACAAGGCGGATCAGAAAGAATTCCTCAAGGCGTACGAAGAGCACGATAAGGCGATCATGGCGCACAAGAACGGCAAGGAAACGCTCGTTCGTGGAAGTCTTGCAGATGCATTCACCCGTGATGGAAATGGTCCTTTCCGAAATATCTCAGGATCTATCACGCTTGCACAGCTTGATACGAGTGGTAAGACTACCGTTCGTGGACTTGCGTACTTCAGTGGAGATCTCGATGTAGTAAACAAGGTTTCAGCTACAGAAAACCGAGTTCTTCAGAGCTATATTCTCAAGATTGCTAAAAATTCAGGAGAATTTGAGAAGAATCGTGTCGCAACAAATGCACTTCTTCCAAAGGATGTAGCAGGATTTGATTCTGCAGAATATGAGGCATATCTCCTCTCAAATACTATCCCAACACGACTGAGTGGAATCGTTGAAAATGGTCCAAAGGCCCTCTTTGTTACTGCGCGAGCCATGGTTCAGGGTGCAGTGTGTATCAATGACGTCTATGCGCTCGGATATCCAGTGATGAAGATCAAAGGAAAACATGTAGAGCCTGCACCAGTCATTGCAAAGCCAGCATTCAGCATTGCAGAAGAATACAATGGTGATGTCTATACAAACGAATCAAGCACGAGCGAGGCAACATTCGGCATCAACTATAAGAGAGAAGTAGTAGAGCAGGCTATCAGCAAGACGATTGAGAAATCAAAAATCACCACTACTCCAGGCGAAAGAGAAGAAACAGTCAATGACGGCACAGAGGGTGGAACAACGAAGACGCCAGGTGGTCAGAATACAGGTGGACCAGGTACATTTCCAAAGAAGTAGGAATAGCCACTTTTCATCATTTTTCCTATGAAAAAATCATATATTGTAGTTCTTGCGCTCTTGGCACTTGCGATTCTTGGTGTATGCATATACTTCGTTATGTCTAAATCACCAGCACAGAAGGCTGAGATCGCAGGACAAACCGAAGAAAAATCCCAGGGCGTAGTCGAAGTAGGAGGTGTTACACCTGTGCTCGGTACAGCCCAGGATTCCGGTAGCACTAAAGTCTCTGGCCCAAAGAGCCTCAAACCCTAATACATTTCCATGAAATATTCGGTTATTCTAACAGGACTCCTCCTTGTTTTGTTTCCAGCGTTTGCATCTGCAGCAACCTGTGATCAGACATTTGAAGGCACGCTTCGAGTGGGGCACAGCTATCGTTTTAACGATACTCTTGCCAATGAAGCAGGTACCCCGATTCAGGTTATCAATTTCTTTCCGGAATTTAATGAGAAATATGACTATAACGGTTCGTCTGCACCTATTAATTATGCCTGGACTCCATGGATTCTTAGTCGAAATGGAGTAGTACAGTCGGGTGAAGCAGGGATTATTGCTGAAACAGATTCGAGTTATCCAGTGATTTTCTCCCCTCCTGTTCGAGCAAAGGATAATCTTACGGTTCGCTATGTTGTTGAGTATTCACCAATAGTAAACGGCGTTCAGAGCTCAATTGTTGAGAGTCATAGTGAATGTAAATCGTATGAAATCACTTGGTGTGGTGACGGCGTAGTCGATTCAAAATATAACGAAGTATGTGACTTAGGTGCTCAGAACGGAAAGCCAGGTTCGACTTGTAGCGCAAAATGTACAGTTGTCACTGAACCACCACTCGCCTGTGAACGAGGAAATATTGCACTTCCGCTAACAGGTCCGATTACATCAGGAAGTCCTGGACTCTGTAAGGCAGGTGTGCCAGTAGTCGGATTTGGATCAACGATCTCAGGAAATACAACGAATTATTTCTGGGCGTGTGGCAATAGTGCGATCGGTGGTGAATGTACTGCGACGTATTCAGCAACTGGTCCAGCGTGTCAGCGAGGTCCTATCTCACTTCCTCCGACAGCTCCGCTTACCTCTGCATCTTTCGGACTTTGTCCATCGGGTCAAACAGTTGGTGATTTTACAGCAGTAAATGTTGGTTCTGGTATTAATTATACTTGGAGCTGTAACGGATCAGCAGTTGGTGGGACATGTAGTGCAACCTACAATCCAGCAAATCTTGCGTGTACACCTGGTCCAACCACTGGACCACAGACTGCTCCGCTTACCTCGGCCTCTGTTGGTCTTTGTCCGGCTGGTCAAACAGTTGGTGGATTTACCGCTACAACTGTTGGTGCAACAACCAACTATACATGGAGCTGTAATGGCTCTCAGGTTGGAGGTCTCTGTGCAGCATCATACACTCCATCTGCACCCGCTTGTGTGATCGGTACAATTACCCTCCCACTTACCACTGCAATTACTGCCACAACTCCAAATCTCTGTCCAGCAGGTCAGACTGTGAATGGTTTCACTGAAAGTGCTCCAGTTGGTGGTATAGTAACCTATACTTGGGGATGTAATGGAAGTGCTGTTGGTGGTGTGTGTACTGCTACATTTGCAGCGGGTGGAACCGGAATCTGTGGACGACTCACTGCAACTCCTAATACGTCTACTTCAGGAAATCTCACTTCTGCGATGTCTTGTATCGCAGGAACTGCTGCGGGTGCAAATCCAACATTTGCGATCAGTTGTGGAAATGGTCAAACGATCAATGCGGCTACAGGAAACTGTACATATACAACTCCAGGGAACTTTGTAGCATCGTGTGTAGTAAACGGAGCTAATCCAACTCCAGCAGCCTGCCAAGTGCCAGTAACTGTTTCAAACGGTGGGGGTGGAGGTCCAGGGGCGTGTAAATCGCTTGAAATTCAGTCTAACATCCAAGTGGACAATGGATATCGCGTATCATTTGTTTGTAGCGCGAATGCAGGAACTGCGGGGCCAAACCCAAGCTATCGTGTAGAGTGTGGAAATGGTCAGGCAGCGATTGGAGCAAACGCAGGAAGTTGTTTCTATAATAAGTCAGGAACATACAACATTGCATGTTACGTAGAAAATTCAACCGACTCGACGAACTGTCAGCGCCCAGTGATCATTAGTTCAACTGGAGCACCACTTCCACCTGGGGGTGGAGGAAGCGGTGGCGGAGGAGGAGGTGGAGGTGGAGGTCTCTGTGGAAATGGTCGAATTGATGCAGGTGAAACCTGTGATGCCGGAAGTAACGGAGGAATGCCAATCAACAATGGATTCTGTAACAACTGTCGAGCTGCATGGACCAATCCAGGTGCATGTGCACGCGGAGCGCTCGACTGTCCACTTGGATGGACGAACCCAGGAGGCAACGGTATCGATCTTCTCTACAACGGAGCTCCTGTATCCAATATGCGAGCTATCGTCGGAAACGATGTAAATCCATTCAATCCAGGAGACGTATTCTCTATCCGAGCAGAATATCCAATCGCCCTTAACGGTCTTACAGCTGGATTCGTCAATAATAGTCCAGGAGGTCTCATCACTGGGCAGTCACTCTATCGAAGCATCAATGATGCGTGTATTGGACGCGGAACGATGCAACTTGGAGAAAACGCACCCGTGATTAACTGTGGTGACTATCGACTCTTTACTGCAGATCAGAATGGTGCTTTTAACGGAACAAAATTCCTTGGTAATACATCATCTATCCTTGCAGGACAGGCAAGCACAGATGTAAATCCACCAACTTCTGTTGGCTCAGCCGTTCGCATGAATAACTTCTTCGTTGGACTGAACTATCTCATCGAACCACTCCCAGTACGTGTTGCCCGATCAGCTGTCAGCAATACAGCAGGAGGAAATGCTTACGTTGGAAGTCGAGTAGGTTATAGTGTTAATACGATTACAGAAAGCTTCCTCGATAGTCTTAAGAAGGGAAACTTCACAGTTACTTCTTCTGCGAAGGATGCAGCATTCTCACTTTCATCCAACACTGCTGAACAGGCTGGAAAGGAAATCGGACGTAATGATTCACAAGACTCATCTATCTCGAAATTTGCATCTTCTGCTTCTACTGCAGCAGATCGAGTGGTAACGATTAACTCACAGTCTGACTTTGAACTCAGTCTCTCAAAGGTAGGAGACAGTCCTGATCTCTACACACTTCCAAAGGGAAAGATCGTGATCAATGCAGATATTTCACTCTCAGGGGTGAAGACGGTCGTGATCGATCAGGGAACGCTTGAGATTCGTGGAAATATCACCTATGCTGATCCGGGGGCAAGTTGGGCATTTGTTGTAAAGCAGGCTTCTGCAGATGGAAAGGCGATTATCGTTACCTCATCTGTTACAGATATTGCCGGTGTTTACATCGTGCTCAGCGGTAAGATGGTTGGAGCAGGTCAAACTGCCAATCCTCTCGCTGTAGATGGAAACGTGAATGCAAATATCGCTGATCTTGTAAATGATCGAACATACATCCGAGCAACGAGTGCATCAACTGCACTCTCAACGGGTGTTACGATCAACTACTCGACTCGAGCATTCAAGAATCCACCACCACTGCTCTCTCAGTACCTCGATCAATACAATCTCGCAAAGATTGCACAATAATATTTGAGATAAGAAAAAGACTCCGAAAGGAGTCTTTTTATTCCACTGAATTCCCAGAACGAAATCGTGTATCCAAGGTTCCGCGCGCCCGCGAGGACCGCTGCGCTGTGTGAGCAAAGGCTCAAAAGTGATCCCCTGCAAGAACAAGAATCCACCCACATCGAACCACGAAGGTCTGCGAGTTCCACAGCCAGCAAGGAATGTTGGATACACGATTTCGTGGGAAGACAGTAGTTAAAACTTTAACGCGAAAGATATTTCACCATATAATCCCCCTCGAGTTCGTAGCCTCGTTTGCGGTAGTAGCCTCGTGCTCCGACGCCGGAGATCACAGCGATTTTGTGGATCAGGGGATATTGCTTGCGGATTATGGTTTCGGCGTGTTCGATGAGACGTTTCCCGAAACCCATGTGCTGTCCGCTTCCATCCGAAGGCGCACCGATCGCGAGTTGATCGCCGAAGGTGTGGACTTCTCGGATGATCGCCGCACCTTCGAGGTCCTCGATAAAGTGTTTCTCTCCTGTGAAAATCTGTGAAGGGATGCGCATGCGCAACAATGAAAACACCGTTCGATCCACGGGGTCTACAAACTGGAGGAAATAATCCCTTCCACCACTCGCATCGTATGAAACTTCGTGGATGGTTGCATCCTCTGGGATATTTTCTTTGGCGCGAATCTCGCGAGCAGAGATGTCCTGACGAATGAGTCATTTCTCCTGCATGCGAGCACTCGTGTGCTCCCGAAGATTGGAGAGTTTAGATCACTCAAGGATCTCGGATGCGGGGATATCGCGGTAGGCGCGATTGAGTCGGACGTATTCAGGGATCATGGCTTCGAGATCCGCCATGAGATCGATGAGGGTGGTGTCGTCATACGCCTGAAAACCGCCGTTCTTCCAGATCTCTGTGAGCTCCGATTTATCCGTGACCACCATCGGGTAGATCTTGAGTTCATCGGGCCTGAAGCCAGGATTCTCAAATATCTCCTGCATGCTCGCACGGTCGAGATCAGGATTTGATCCGAGAAGATTGGGCATCATGTGAGCTACGACCTTGAATCCTGCATCCTTGAGCATCTGAGTAGCGCGCATGGATTCAAGGTTTCCGTGACCACGTTTGTTGAGCTCGTTGATCGCGTCGTTCGTTGTCTGGTATCCAATCTCCACACGCGTGACCCCATAATTCAACAGTCGCTTGATCTCTGTAGCATCAATCCAGTCTGGTCGAGTTTCGATCGCGATCCCGATCACGCGAGAGGTGGCGGTTTCATTGCGGGTCTTGGCTTCTGCGAGGGATTTCGAGGCCTTCATCTCATAGCTCTTGTCGAGTTTGAATTGCGCGAATCGGTCAGAATTATGTGCCTTTGCATCGAGAAATCCCTTCATATCTTCGAAGGTAGTGTGTCCGTCATAAATACTCTGGATCACCATTTCTTGATACTCGATCGGGTACACACTCCAGGTTCCACCGATGATTCGGATGTCGCATTTTCCGATGAGGTGACCCGTGAGTTCGAGGGATCTAAGGCGATTTTGCACCTGCCGAACTGGGTCGAAGTCATTGAGCTCTGCTCGCATAACGGCCGGCTCATTTGGCACATAACTCTTCGGAAGATTGGAGAATGTTGGGCAAAATACACATTTCCCAGGACATCCCCAGAACTTCGTGAGCAGTGAGATCACCGCAACTCCTGAGAGTGAGCGAACGGCACGTTTGCGAAGGACGCGGATGATACGGGATTTTTCGGTGAGCTTTCCTTCTGCGATGAGTGCACGATATCGCTCAAGCAGCTTAAACCCTGGCACTGATCATTTTACATCGTAGGTACGGTAAATCGCATTCGCAAGCTTTTGAAAATCTTGCTTTGTGGTCACTTCCGTGCGGGCTTCAAGCGTGAAGAGTATTTCGTCGAGGAGTTCGTTCTGCATGCACTGCAGTATATCCAGAAATAAAAAAAGTCTGCCAAATGACTCAATTTCCTAATATCCGAGTATTTGCATATTTATTTCAAAACGCCTACGTATCTCCTCTTTAAGTTCATCTTGCTGAGGGATGACAGCTTGATGTGCATTAGTATCATCTATTTGCCCAACAAGACACTCCGCCTCGATGCGCACTCCTTTGGGCGTATTTTTTTGAACGTGGAGTATGGGAAATATGCCACTGTGAGTCATATGGTTTTACTGGGGATTTTTGAGATCATACGAGTAAATATAATACTGTCAATTTTGTTGAAATGTAGCTTTTCTGCTGATCAATAGGTGGTTTTTTGTTAAAAAAGAGTCGAAGTTTCTTTGACTTTCACCTCATCTTTTCTACAATGCAACCACCTTTTGCGAGGGTAACATAAAAGAGTGAGTGTACTGAGGCTTCAACCCTCGGGTGTGCCGGTTCGAACCCGGTCCCTCGCTCCAGGTTCATTCTTTTCGCGGATATAGCTCAATTGGCTAGAGTACCGCCTTGCCATGGCGGCCGTTGTGGGTTCGAGTCCCATTATCCGCTCCAATATGTACTTACACTGAAATAGTGGGATGAGAACTGAGGTATTCCACTTGTGGAATAGAAAGCCAACAACTTGGCTTTCGACCGAAGCGCCCGGAGGGCGAGTCCCATTATCCGCTCCAATCAATTCACATTCAACCCAAAAAGACTCCGAAAGGATTCTTTTTGTTTTCAGACTTCAATTTCTCAGAAAATTCACTACAATTCTTGCATGGAAATTCAATATACACAACCGTTTGATTATCGCGGTATTGAGTGCATACAAGAGCAGTCTGGTGCGCATAAAGTTCAGCCTGTTGCACAAGCCGAGTTTTGAGAAATCAGCGATCATACTCAGGGGTGCAATACGCAAGCTGAGTTTTGAGAAATCAGCGATCATACTCAGGGGTGCAATACGCAAGCTGAGTTTTGAGAAATCAGCGATCATACTCAGGGGCGCAATACGCAAGCTGAGTTTTGAGAAATCAGCGATCATACTCAGGGGCGCATTGGACGGATTCTAGGGCTGTCATCAAATAATGGAGCACCATCTGGGAATCCGAATGCTGAAATTGAACTAGCATTTCGTATCGCGGCAGTTAGACTTTCGATCCAAGGCCTAAAACCATTCAATCCAAACAGCTAATATGGCTAATTCACACGGACTTTCACCTCGCATCGTCAAAAAGCAAGCTGCGGCCCGCAAGCTCGCCAAGGGAAAGAAGCAGTCGCATGCTGTTTTCATTGGCAACGAAAATACACAGGTTCGCAAGAATACGAGCTTCAAGCGTCGCAAACGATACCTCGAGAACAAGAAGAATTTCCCATCGAAACGCCTTCCTACCAAGAACATTGAGGCGCTCATGGAACTCGGAATTCTCGACGATCGTGGGTTCTTTAAGAAAGGAAAAAAGAAGAACTACATCACGAAGTCCATGGTTGATCTCAAGGGGTTTGACTATTACGGACTCCCGCGCGCCGCATAGTTTTTTGAAGCGTTATTTGCAAAAAAATAATTCTTCGTTACACTTCGCACGCTTTTTGCAGCCGTAGCTCAGTTGGATTAGAGCGCCTCCCTGCGAAGGAGGAGGTCAGTGGTTCGAGCCCACTCGGTTGCACCATTTAGAAATCAAGAAAAAAACTTCTTACCTAGTAAGAAGTTTTTTTATACCCATTCAATCAATTTATTTCGTTGTAGCTTGTGTATTCCAATCGCCTCTGAAGAATTGGTTTTATTACAGGGCAAGTACTCCTGCTCTAATGATTATTAGAAGAGGTGTCGGTCATAAGAAATCAGGATCAAGAAAAAGCACCGTTTTTGAGGTGCTTTTTCTTGATATGTCTTCCTTCTATTGTCCCATGAGCTTGTACGCCAACTGAAACACTTCAGATCTTACTGCAAAGGTATTTGGTAAAAAGAAATCAGCTTTAGCAATGTATCCTTTTATAGCAGCAGTGTTTATGTATCCGGCAAGGTCGCCCATGGACGAGGATACATCCTTAAATCCAGCATTTATTTGCGATATTTGCACGTTTTTTGCTGCTAGGATGATCTTGATCATTTCCGCCTTAGTTACCAGATCCAAGGGGCGAAATTTTGAATTATTCTTTGATATCATGCCAGCTTGCGCTGCTGCTTCGACATATCAACAGAGGTCTCCAATAGAGTCACTCACGTCACTGTATATTTTTCCAGTACAAGGTACAGTAGACTTATTCGAAAGCTTAATGGCAATCTTTACAATCTCGGCGCGTGTAATCTGATCATTGAGACGATATCCTGACTCCGTGGATTGCATAGAGATCACACCCGATGCTGCGAGTGACTCAAAATATGTGAGAGGCTTCTTAGTGTCTGTAGCAGGAACGGCCGGTTTCACCTCAGTTGTTGGTTTCTTTGTGGCTGCCTCCATAATCTTACGACCCAAAATTTCAAGATATTTTGCAGCATCCACCGTTTGAGTTCTATCTTTGAGTTTTGTAAAGTTCGCGTTGTCTGTTGAATAATTAAAGTCACTTAGACTTTCTGTTAGACTGTCAAAGACGATCTCGGGTGAAGTGCTGCCGTATTTATTGTATCATAGTGCAATGATGCCTGCGATGATAGGTGCAGAGAACGATGTACCATTCTTAATATCATACCGGTAACCATCGCTATAGAGAGGGGTATGGATGTTGATACAATGTCTTCCCCAGGGGCCCAGAAATTTACGCAATTTCCAAAATTAGACCACTCACTTTTTCGTCATTCTTTACCTATTGAGCCTACTCAAATAGACAATTTATTATTCTTGCCACCGTTGTTGCAGACGGGCGAGATTGGGCTAATGCTGAGATCAAGTCCTTTTGTTCAGCTGGTATATGCGTCTCAGTTTCCTGAGGCGATGACAGTGATAATATTCTTGCTTGCAGCCTTTTTGATTACTGCATCGAAGTTTGCGCTATATGCAAACTGACTCTTTCCAAGGCTTAAGTTTATGATATTTGCACCATTATCTATGGCATAATTCATTGCATTGATGATGTTTTCTTCTTTTGCTCAACCGCTTCAGGTCATAGGAAATACTCTCAGTGGCATAATCTTGACATTCTTTGCGATTCCGGCGATTCATAGGGAGTTATTGGTAGAGGCTCAGATGATGCCTGCCACCATTGTGCCATGTTCCCCTGATGCATAGTTAGTTAGTTTGTCTCCAACAAAGTCCTTTACTTTACTTGCTCAGTAGGGTGCACTCGGATCAATCCATATGCTATCTATGAGGTCAGGCTGACTAATATCCAATCAATCATCAATTACAGCAACAACTACCTGCTTAGGACTTCCTATGGCATTCCATGCTGTAGGAATGTTCATAGTTTTCAAATAGTACTGCTTGTATGAGTATGTATCCTCTGATGGTGTAGTTTTTTTGAGGTACTCATCGGCAATAAATGCAAGCATAGCATCTACATTCTCCACTTCCCATTTACTTGTTGCATACACTTTTGCTCACTTGAAGTATACCTCGGCTTGTTCGAGCTTCTTATCCTTAATAGCATCAATTCACTTATCGTACAATACGCATACATTCGGGGAGAGTGTTGCTTGTTCCTTTGAACAATGTGTAAGATCCTCTGCATAGACAGAGGATAACATGGCTGAAACAAATAGTGCGAGTAATCAACCCCGTAAAATCTTTCTCATAAAAAAATAAATAAATACTGTATACAAAATACAACAATAAGGAGGATGGTATTTGTAGTATGAAGTGACTGCATTCTAGTGATAGACAATATGCTGCCAACTTTAAAGATGTTTTTTTAATCTTACTAACATTGGATTTATCCTAAGTACTCCGACTTCAAATGCTCGGTAATCTCTAGGAGATTTGATCCTTCTTGATAGAACTGCTTGATTCCACCGGTGACATTGGTTGCTTGTTTGCTGTGGGATTCGAGCCATGTGCACACGTTTGCACTGCGACCACCCGAGCGACAAAGCACGTAAACTGGTCTGCTGAAATCTATCTCTTCGAGACGATGTTCGATGGTTGAGAGTGGGATGAGTACGGCTTGCGGGATGTTAATTTGTTCCCATTCATCGATCTCGCGTACATCGATAAGTGTGATGTTTGCTCCCGACTCTATGATATGAGCGAGATCAGTTGTAGTGATAGATTGGTACATGTGAGGATTATAACCGATAGGAGAAAATGGCCGAATCAAATTCTGACATCCTGTGCTGATCAGACTTACCTCGACTCTTACTTATTTCTTACGGTGATTTGTTATTCTGCTTAGGTGACATCGAGCACAAGTTCTGCCACACTGATCGGAGATTTCACTCAATATATATTCTCCCAATCAACCGGCACAATTTCACGAGGTACATATCAGTCGTAGAGGCAACCATTCTTACTCCTTTCTTACGTTCATCTGATATTCTTCCCTCGTGATCACTCGTCACTTTAGTAACTATCTTTATAAATATACATATATGAAAAAAACAACTCTCGTCGCTTCTGTACTTCTTACAGGAATTACACTCGCTGGAGCTGCATCAACATTTGCAGCAACAAGCACTGGCACAACTGCCATCAAGAACATCACATCAATTGCCCAAAAGGGTGGATTCAAACACGAAATGGGAGAAGGTCGCGGAGGTCCAGGTGGACCAATGACTCAGCTCACAGACGCTGAGAAGACAGCTTTCGAGGCAATGAGCGATGCAGATAAGAAGACGTTCATGGAGTCAAAGCGTGCAGCCGCAGAGGCAAAGCGCGATGCCCGTGAAGCAGTCATCGATAAGCTTCTCGCTGGTGAAACACTCACTGATGCAGACAAGGCAATCGTAACTGAAATCAAAACTGAGCGTGCCGAACACAAGGCAAAGGAAGCCGAGATGAAGGCTAAGCGGGATGCACTCAAAGCAGCACTCGATAAGAAAGCTGCAGGAACTACTCTTACCGCCGATGAACAGGCGCTTATAGATAGCATGCCACAGCACAAAGGCATGAAACAGGGCGAAGGGAAGCCCGGAGGATTTGAAGGTGGGAAGCAAGGAAGAGGACAGCGTGGACAACAGTCTACAACTGGACAGACCTCTGTAACTCCAAACACTTCAGCCGTAACTCAATAATCGGCAGCTCGTAAAAGCAAAAGTGCCTGCCAACGCAGGCACTTTTGCTTTACGCGAGAAAATTATAACAATAGACAAAACATCATCCTATTTATGCACGTTCTTTTGATCGAAGATACGCTCCAGCTTGCACAGACCGTGACTCGGTATTTAGCAAATGAAGACATCACCTGCACACTTCGAACGAATGGGCTTGAAGGGTATTCTGAGGCGATGAATAATAACTATGATGTCATTGTTCTCGATATCAATCTTCCAGGTATGGATGGTATAGAAATCTGCAGGAAAATCAGAGCCGAATGACGTTCGACTCCGATCATCATGCTGACTTCTCGTGCGACCCGTGATGACGTGGTTGCTGGACTCGATTACGGGGCGGATGATTATCTCACAAAACCCTGTGATTACCGTGAACTTGTCGCTCGCATTCGAGCACTCGGTCGTCGAAATAGTACCCAAAAGAGCACCGAGATCATCGAAATTGGTTTTCTGAGACTCGATGTGCAGACGCATGAGGTCTTTTTTCATGATCGACCGGTCGAACTCTCAAAACGAGAGTTTGAGCTACTGCTCTATTTCCTACGCAATACTGGGAAAGTCCTCTCTAAGCAAGATATTGCAGAAAGTGTATGGGGGATATACGATGCTTTTGCGGATATCAAGGTGGTTGAAGTATATATTGGCTATCTACGCAAGAAGATTCCGCATTCTATCCAGACCAAAAAAGGCTACGGCTACACACTCGATGAAGCCTGACTCACTATTTCACACCCATAAAGCATGTCAACGCATCAACTCGTTACCACCGAACGAAAACTTTCCGCGATATTTGTTGTGGGAATATTTTTGTTTTTGATAACGTTCGAGGGTGCATTCTTGCTTGCGAGAAATTTCCAGGAAAATGATCGTCAGAAGACAGATTTTGAACACGAGATTTCACGCATTGCAGAACGTCCAGCTGATGTGCAATGATCAGGACGTCAGCCATTTCCTACGACACGACCTCAAAACAATGATCATCAGATAAGCCGAGATAGAGTCTCTGTGGGAGTTGGATTTATCGTGATTGATAAAAGGGGTGACTTGCTTGTGAATCGTTTGGGTGGTGCAGGGGATATCGTAACAACCGAGGATCTCTTGGATCGAAAGGAACTCTTGAATCTCCCACTCTGAGTAACGGTTTTCTCAAACGGCCTGCTGCTTCGAAGTGTGCCGGTTAGCACAGGAAGTGGCCAGCAGATGAAAATATTCGTCGGAAAGGGTGGATACCTCCAAGACGATGTGCTGCGAGATATTTTGCGATTTTTGGTGATGGATTTCGTGATCTTACTGCCGTTCTGGTTCGTGATTGGGTTTTTCATCCGAAAAACACTCGATCCTGTTGAGAAAAATATGGAAGCCATGACTCATTTTATCAATGATGCAGGCCATGAACTCAAGACTCCGCTTGCTGTGATTTCGGGCAATATGCAACTCCTGCGCGATATGAAGCAGATGGATCATTCACTTGTTGAGGAGAGTATTGAAACCATTCATTCTATGAGTGATTCGCTCAATGGACTGTTGGAGCTTTCTCAGATCACGAAGCCCGAGCGGATTGATGTATTTCCAGTCTGACCTTGCATTGAGGAGATTATCCGCATGCGACAACCAAAGATCGATGCACGAAATCTAAGCGTACATCTCGAAATCCCATCAGGCGCCACGATCCGCATGAGTCGACAACATTTCGTGATTCTTGCGTCGAATCTCATCGAAAATGCTATTCGCTACAACAAAGATGGGGGAACTATTACGATCAAGCAGACAAAAAATACACTCGTGTTTGCTGATACGGGGATCGGTATGAGCGAAGAGAATGTAGCTAAGATATTTGATCGATTTTTCCGTGTGGATCGCAGTGGTAAATATGCAGGAACCGGAATCGGGCTCGCAATCGTAGATCATATTATCAAGCTCTATGGTTGGACAATATGAGTTGAGAGTGTGCTTGGTGAATGAACGAAATTCATCCTCCGCATGAAGTAGGAAAACAACAGGAAGTGAGTATAATCCTCACTTCCTGTTTTATGAATCCAACAAAATATATCCCCCTCGTCCAAAAGCCTGAGTGCTGTGCGGT
Organism: Patescibacteria group bacterium; assembly: GCA_049315825.1. Taxonomy (GTDB): domain Bacteria; phylum Patescibacteriota; class Gracilibacteria; order BD1-5; family UBA2023; genus JBMOJK01. The sequence continues at coordinate 16,574 of JBMOJK010000005.1, read as the reverse complement.
CACCTGCCTCCAGATGATCCTCTATCGTCGTACCGGTAAGCTCTATGATCAGCAGGCACTTGCTGAGTTTTTCGGGGTGAAAATTAACAAACGACACGTACACGCCTTTAATGTATCGTTGCAGATAATGGATCGGTATAACAAAGATGAATGAATTAGCACCCTTCATTCTATTGATCGGATCAATGAGTTTTTTTCGAGTGAAAATCTTCCATATAGTGCAAAAGCATACCAAGCATCTGAAATTAAAAATTTATCAGACTTTATTGAATACGAACTCTCAATAGGAAATGATCTTTGGATTGAGTATCATAATAATGAAATATATCCATTGGACATAGTGCAGTTTATACATGACAGCCTGATTGAATCATATGATTCCAATACGGGCATGGTTGAACTTGTGGACCCAGAATACAAGCATCCTCCACGAAAAAAAGTACACGTTGATATGTTGTTTGATGCTATTTCTAGGAAGTTTGGAAGGGAGACAGGAATTGTCGTAATTCATCCCTAGTATAACCGCATGTTCTAATAATCCCCCGCCAATGGCGGGGGATTTCATTACACAAGCGTCTCGATCAATTTCTCAACTTCCACAAATACGTTACTTTCGAGTTTCGCGATTTCATCCTTTGACAACTTCGACAACACCCAATCACTCACTTCAAATCTGGGATCTCGGCCGATCCCGATCTTGATGCGGGAGAATTCTTCGGTTCCGATGGATTCGATGATGGATTTGATTCCATTTTGTCAGCCAGAGCTGCCCTTTTGACGGAGGCGAACTTTGCCGAATTCCATGTCGAGGTCGTCGGAGAGTACGGTGAGATCGAGTGTGGGGTCGATCTTATAGAAGCCTGCGATGGATGCAACAGCGCGACCGGAGAGATTCATGTAGGTCACCGGTTTGATGAGCATGATCTTCTCGCCACCTCGCATTCATTCGCTTACCACCGCGTGGTGCTTGCTTGCGCTGAACTCTGGAAAACCCCAAGACCGACGCAAAAACTCGAGCGCGAGAGCTCACATGTTGTGTCGGGTATTTGCGTACTCTGGACCTGGATTGCCGAGTCAAACGATACATTTCATTGCCACAGTATAGTGCCAATTTTATTCTGGCAATCTATTTACTAACTCTTGAGTCCTCGACCAGTTGCAAAGAGCCATCCACACCAGAGCGACATGAGTACGAACATCCCGAGGAGCACTGCGTAGCTCTGCCAGATGGGCATGTCTGCGAATCCGAGAAATCCGTAACGGAATCCATTTACCATGTAGAGGATCGGGTTGAAATGTGAAACCGCCTGCCAAAAAGGCGGAAGGAGACTTACAGAATAAAATATTCCTCCGAGGTAGGTGAGTGGCGTGAGGACAAATGTTGGGACGATCGAAACTGCATCGAAGTTTTTCGCATAAACCGCATTTACCAGTCCTGCCATCGAGAAGAGTGCAGAAGTTAGGAAAATGAACGCTATGATGTGAACCACCGAGAAGAGCGTGAGGTTTGTGAAGAACATCGAAACTCCGAGTACGAGCGCTCCAACGATGAGTCCGCGCAGCATTCCTCCGACCATGTATCCTGCGATCACGATCCAGGCTGGAGTAGGCGAGACGAGGAGCTCTTCGAGATTGCGCTGGAATTTTGCTCCAAAAAACGAACTCGAAACATTGGAATACGCAGAAGTGAGTACGCTCATCATCACGAGACCAGGAACGATGAACTGGATGTATGGAACTCCGTGGATGTTGGCTATCTGTTTCCCGAGAAATGCTCCGAATACTACGAAGTAGAGACTCGTCGTGATAACAGGTGGAAGAAGGGTCTGTGACCAGATACGCAAAAAACGCCCAACTTCCTTGCGGACGATCGCAAGGAATGCGATATACAGTGCTTGTGAGTTCATTATTTCGTGAGTTCGAGGAAGTAAGCTTCGAGGCGATTACTCGTATTACGAAGACTCGTGATACCAAGTCCGAGAGATTCCACTCGGGAAATAGCTTCAGAGATTTTTTGCTCTTTTGTGATATTTAAGGTGATTGTGTGATCGCCTACGATTGGCTGATAAGCTCTCAGTGCACTGATTTCGGCCTCGCTTGGATTCTTACTGAGATCGAGGGTGTAGTTCTCAGTAGAGAGGTTGGAGAGAACATCACGCATCGTTCCACTTTCGATGATCTCACCACTGCGGATGATGGCAACTTTGTTGCAGAGTGCTTCGGCTTCTTCGAGATAGTGGGTGGTGAGAATGATGGTCACGCCTTTCTTGCTGAGGTCCGTGAGGAAATCCCACATCCCGCGTCGCAGTTCGATATCTACCCCGGCGGTTGGTTCGTCGAGGATGAGGATCTTCGGATCGTGCACGAGGGCTCGCGCGATCATGAGACGTCGCTTCATTCCCCCTGAGAGCATGCGCGCAGGGGTATTAAGCTTTTCGGCGAGTCCGAGTGATTCGAGGTATTGCTTTGCTTTCGGGTAGGCTTCGTCGTACGGAATTCCGTAATACCCGGCTTGATTTACGACTATGTCGATGCATTTTTCAAAGATAGAAAAATTAAACTCCTGAGGTACCACACCGATAAATGTTTTCGAAAGTGGACCGTTGGTATCTGTGTCATATCCAAATACATTTACTTTTCCCGCCGTTTTGTTAACGAGTCCAGTGAGTATTCCAATGATGGTAGATTTCCCTGCGCCGTTGGGTCCTAGCAGCGCAAAAAAATCTCAGCTCTCAACCGTGAGGTCCACTCACTTGAGAGCCTGAGTGCCAGAATCGTAGGTTTTTACGAGTCCCTTGATTTCGATTGCGTTCATCGATTAAGTAAGGTCATGTAGTTTGAGACTTCCGATGTAATCCATCTTTCCTAGTTCAACGCCAGCGCCTCGGGCGATATTGTAAGCGGTCGTGAAATGAAAGAAGAAATTCGGGATTGCCATGTCGAGTACGTAGTCGATCATCGTCTGATGCTTTCCAAGAAGGTATGGAAGCACTACATTGTGCTCATCTGCCTGTGAGAGCTTTTCTGTATCGATGCTGTCGATGAAGAGAATAGTCTTCTCGATGCGAGCGATACATTCGTCTATTGTTGCTTCGGTGTCTGGCATAGATGGAGCTTCGATGCCTGCCATACGAGCTATCGTTCCCTTCGCAGCGTCAGAGACGATCTGGATCTGTCGAACAAATGGGAACATATCTGGAGCGATACGCTTCTCGAGCATTTCTGCATCTGAGATATTGTTTTCCTTCATGAATTCTTTCGTCTTTCCGAGAATTCCTACCAGATTTCGAAGGTGCTTCGAGAAAATATATGGAGCGTGTGAATAGAGATTTTGCATTTCAAAAAAGTTAAAAATAACCGGGTAAGGTAGTCTGCTTTTTCTATAAGTCAATCTGAATATCCTACTTGAGCGTTGAGTTTTCGATGAGCCAAGCGAACAAAAATTCGGGGAGGAGTCGCCTTAGTGCAAGAAGTTCACGACCCAGATATCATCCAGCGTATCTGAGTTTTTTGGAGCGAGAAATGGCTGCTTTGAAGATGATTTTTGCGATGATATCTGGTGTGCTTCCGGCGGTATTGGACTGCGTCATTTTCTGAAGACTTTTAAACGCGACTTCAAGTCGGGGTACGTCGATCTCGCCGAGTTTTTGACTGCGTGACACGAAATCTGTTCGCACAAAACCCGGTTCAACGATCTTGATCCGTACATCTGTGTTCTGAGTCTCGAACCACAGTGCTTCTACCGAGGCTTCGAGTGCGTGTTTCGTAGCATTGTAATACCCATAAAACGGGAATGCAATGCGACCTCCGATACTCGTAACCGTTACGATATTTCCACTCTTTTGTGCAAGAAATTTGGGCAAAATACCACGAATGATCGCCATATTCCCGAAATAATTCACCTCAAATTGTTCTCGAATCTGTGCCTCACTGGCTCATTCGATACTCGACATGAGTCCGTATCCTGCGTTGTTAATGAGTGCCTCGATCGGAGTCTCGATCTTGAGAATCTCCGCGATAAACGCTGCAATCGATTCTGGATTCATGAGATCAAGCGACATCCAGCTGAGGTTTGGGTGTTCGAAATTGGGCATCGTGATATCTCGTGCGGTAGCGATCACTCCGTAGCCTTGATTTAGAAAATACTCTGCACTTGCTCGACCGATCCCGGTGGAAGCTCCTGTGATGATGACGAGTGATTGCATTTAGGATTTAATGAGATAAGCACTCAGTAGATAGATCGTCGATGCGATCAAAAACACTGGCACGATCCAATCCGTGAAGTTCAAAAACCAAAGCGGTTTATCGTACACGAACCCAAAGAAATAAATCTCGATCACGAACAAACTCACCATGAATGCGATCATAGTCGGGAATGCTCCAAGTGTGATATTGCCTCGGATGAAGCTCAGATATGCCCAGATTACGAGCAAAAAAGTCGCGATACTGATTGTATAGTGTGCAAGTATGAACCACATGCGTGGCCATTTTTCTGCAACAACAAAAAATCCTCAGAGCACTCACCAACCCACCAGGGCTGACAAGAAAACTTTGAGGACTTCAAGTGAATAGATCATATTCAGGAGAGGGTTATGCTGCAGGAGCTTCCGTTCCATTTCCGACGATGACTTTTGCGTGTCGGATCACGGTGTCATTGAGTTTGTATCCCTTCTCGAATTCCATGATGATCTTTCCTTCTGGGCCTGCACCCTGAGAGAGTGCTTCATGCAGGTTCGGATCGAGATCTACACCGAGTGACTCGAATACCTTTACGCCCATGCTTTCGAGGACTTTTGAGAGTCCTGCGGCTGCCTGCTTTACGCCTTCGTAGACTGGGCCATTCCGAGATTCTACTGGAGTTCCAGAAACGACACGATCGAGGTTATCGAGTGTAGGGAGGAGCTTCTTTGCGAAATTCTGCGTGAAGAATTCTGCCATTTCAGCTCGATCTTTCTCGGTGCGTCGGAGAAGGTTTTGGTAGTCCGCATTTGAGCGTGCGAGGTTTTCGTTCGCTTTTGTGAGCAGTTCTTGTAGTTGTGTAACTTCGTCAGTCGTTCCTGTCTGAGAAGTTCCAGAAGTGTCTTCTGTGGTTTCTTCGAGAGGAGTTTCGAGCATTTCTTCCTCTGTGTTGAGATTCTGGTCTGTCATGATTATTTGATTTTTTTCTTAAGATCTTTGTAGGTTTTTTCGAGTTCGCTTTTGAGGTCTTTGGCGAGTGAGCGGATTTTCTTGGCGAGCTTTTTGGCGATTTCTTCACCTTCTTCGAGTCCATCTTCAGCGAGATCGGATGCTTCTTCCATGAGATCTTCGAGGATTTCTTTGCGGCGAGCATAGAGGTCCTTGAGGACTTCTTCGATTTCATCACGCTTGAGTTCGCCTTTCTTTGTGAGTTCAGCGATTGTTTTGTCGGCTTCTTTTTTGAATCCGTCGATTTCTTCGAGAGCTTGTACCTTAAGTTTAGCTACGCGTTCTCGATTTTCAGGACTGAAGATCTTCTCCTCTCCTTCGGTCCAGAGATTTTTATGGATCGCTTTGATATCTTCGGCGATTTCTGGGATAGTTTTTTTCTTGCCGTCTGCAGCAAACTTGAGGGCTACTAGGAGTCCTGTAGCATACCCGAGACCGAGCAAAAAGAGATTTCCTTTTTTCATAAAATTTTGGATAACGGATAACGCAATAGTGTATCTTAAACAGAACCGAAATCAAGAGTGGCTTCTTTTGGGGCATGAAAAAAACCGTCTGCGTACAGACGGTTTTTGTTTTTCCTCCTTTAGGAAATTAGATACGAAATACACTCACTGCACCAAGCATTTTTTCTGCTTGGTCATTGAGTGATTCCGCTGCAGCTGCCGCTTCTTCGACGAGCGCTGCGTTTTGTTGGGTGACACCGTCCATTTCACTGATAGCAGAATTAACATCTATAATTCCGCTACTTTGTTCGAGGGCACTAGTGCTGAGTCCAGCTATAATTTGTGTTACCTTCTTTGTTTCAGTTACGATTGACTGCATTTTTTGACTGGCAACATCAACTAGAAGTGCACCTTTGTTAACATTTCTAATCGAGTTTTCGATTAGCTTTTTTATCTCAGCCGCGGCTGCAGCTGAACGCTGAGCAAGATTGCGAACTTCTGTTGCAACTACCGCGAACCCACGACCTTGTTCACCTGCACGCGCAGCTTCTACTGCTGCATTGAGTGCGAGGATGTTGGTCTGGAATGCGATACCATCGATGGTACTAATAATATCGCTCATGCGATTTGAGTGAGTAACTGTCTCACTCATTACTTGTGTTACATCTTTGATAAGTTCTCCTCCTTCTTGAGCAAGTGTTGCGGTATTGCTCGCGAGTTCGCTAGCAATTTTTGCTTCGTTTGCATTGCTCTGAATACCCTGTGTGAGAGTTTCCATGCTAGCAGCAGTTTCTTGTAAAGATGATGCTTGCTGCTCAGTGCGACTGGAAAGATCGAGGTTTCCAGTCGCAATTTCGCCAGAAGCTACCGTGATTGCCCCAGTCGCCGTTCGTATTCCATGAACAACATTTGCGAGATTTGCTTGCATATCTTTGAGTGCATTCATGAGCACACCGATTTCATCTTTGGATTCTGCTTCGATGGTACCGGTGAGATTATTTTGTGCGACTCGCTCGACTGCTTTTACCGCAGAGTTGATAGAGTGAGTAATTCCTCGACTGATACGCATCGCTATTACGAGGCCTGCCATAAGTACTGCAGCGAAAACCAGGGGCAATAGGATGCTTATGAAGCGTTGGCGTTCATTTGCCTCGGCTTCATGAGTATTGCTTTCTTTGGTGAGGAGAGGTTCGACTTCATTGATAGCCAGTCGATGTGGTTCGTAGGCTGCAATTATGTTCTTACGAGCATTCGAAATCGCATCGCTGTCCAGGCTTTCCAGCAATGGTATTAGTTCACGTTCTACAATGCTAAAAGTACGCAATGCAGGATCGTGAGCTTTTTTGAGCAGGATGTTTGCGATATCTGCATTCAAGGCCTGCTTTTTCCAGTATTCGTGACGTTCAAGATATGCATTTTTCAGTTCTTTGAGCCTGTTGATCAGCTTAGCTTGCTCTGTTTTTTCTACTGTCTCACAGAGTTGCAGAGAAGTAGAAAAATATTCGACGATGAATAATGGTGGGGGAAGAGTATCCGCCATGGCAGCTTTTACTGAATCAATCTTTTTGTAAAGCGGACCATTGATATTAAGTTCCTTCATCATGAGAAACTCCCATCCTGCAAACCCACAGCAGATGACTGAAAGTAATGAGATGATGCCGATGATTTTTTGCGAAATTTTCTGCAACATGGTGATCTCCTTGTTTGTTTTGCGAATGTTAATTGACAGAAAGAAATCTCACTGATTGACCGAGGATTCTTAGCATGGAATTTATACCTACTAAGTCACATTTAGTCAATACAAAGATGTTTTACACGCCTCGCATTTTTGCGCAAATCTGCAACACATGATACGATCAAGAAAAAGCCTATGCAACTTGATCGATTTCACGCACTTTTGGACGACGTACTCGCGACGAAAGTCCCAGATCTTCATCTCACTACAGGTATGTGTCCTTATATTCGTGGTCACGATGGGATGATGAAGGCGGTTTCTGCCTTTGGAGTGATGACGCCTGAGGATATGCGAGCAATAGCATCATTCGTACTTCCTGCCGACCGTCGTGGTGCATGGCCAGATGAGAAAGAAATGGATGCATCATTCGAGTATAAAAGTGCTCGTTTTCGTGTAAATGCATACTACGAAACGCGAGGTCCGTCGTTTGCATTTCGACTTGTGGCTCATGAAATCCCATCTGTTACGGATCTTGGACTCTCGCAGGCAGTGATCGATATGCTCCATAAAGGACACGGACTCGTACTCGTGACTGGACCAACAGGATCAGGAAAATCCACGACCCTTGCGTCAATGCTCGAATACGTGAATACAAATTTTGAGAAGCATATCATCACGATCGAAGATCCGATCGAATATGTATTTGAAGCAAAAAAGTCTCTCATTCATCAGCGAGAAATCTCGGTACATACACACTCATTTGCCCGAGCGATCAAATCTTGTCTTCGTGAAGACCCAGACATCATCATGGTCGGGGAAATGCGCGATCCAGAAACTATGGCCGCAGCAATTACCCTCGCTGAAACAGGTCATCTCGTATTCGCAACCCTGCATACAAATGACACAGTTGCATCGATCGATCGTATTGTAGACTCGTTTCCCAGTTCACAGCAGCCTCAGATCCGGGTCCAGCTCGCGATGTCACTCGTCGGAGTTGTCAGTCAGATCCTCCTCCCACGCAAGACGGGGAAAGGGCGCGTTGCCTGTCGAGAAGTTCTACTTAATAACGATGCAGTTCGTTCGCTGATCATCCAAGGTGCAACGCACCAGATCTACTCGATGATCGAACTCGGCGCCCAAGAATGAATGGTGCTCATGGATCGTGCACTCGAAACACTCTTTATGAAATGACACATCGCCAAAGAAGTCTTCCAAAGCCGAGTCCGCGACCAAGATCTCCTCGCTCTCCATCTAAATTAGTCACCATGTCACCAATTGAGAAGCGCGAGCCAAAAGAAACAGCTCCCAACAAGCTTCAAATCAATCTCGATTCCCTCCGAAATGATCTCAAGATCGCCCCAGTCATGGCATTTCTTGAGAAGTTTGATAATTTCATTGCGAAGAAGAAAAGAGTGCTCACAAAATGAGAAACCCTCTTTGAAGCGGGAGAAAATCCATTTTTTTATATCGTAGCTTCCGGCGCAATTGCGATCTTTCGAGTCAATCCAACGGGCGAGAAGAAAGAAGTTGGAAAGGCATACACGGGATCATTTCTGGGAGAAGGAGTGCTCTCAGATCGCAATCAAAAAGACGTAGAAGCCCTCTCTGCGAGTGAAAAGACCCTCGTGGTCGCACTTACCAAGACAGATATCGAATACCTCGAATCCCTCGATCCAGAAACGCTCGCTTCGCTCTACAAGCACATCAACAATATCACCTCGCTTCGTCTCGCAGAAACTGGCCGAGAACTTGCCATTCTCTACGAGTCTACCGAGAAGATCCAAGAATTCCGGGATCGTGGTCAGCGTGGAATGCTCGATGCAATCAATCATCTCGGCAATGTCCTCTCCATCAACTCGATCATCGTTATCGAGAAACATCCGATTGTGCCGGACCTCTTCATCTATAAATACAATTCGCGATTCCCTACGGTTTGGCCGATGAATCAAAAGGTGGAATCCAATATCAAGCTCGAAGAAGGTGAATATACCGGGCCTGAAATACTCGGTACAAAGCAGGGCGATTCGATCTTCATGATGCCGCTACAATCAGGTGAGAAAACCGTCGGATATATCGTCACTTCACGACCACCTCATACGCCACTGTGAGACGGAGATAGACGGGTACTCAAACATACAAGTCCACTGCTTGCTTCGATGCTCGAACATCATCAAAAAATCGCCGACGAAAAAGCTCGCGCCCTACGCAATTCCTAGCCATCTTGCGTAGTGAGCTTTTCTCTCTATAATCCTCCCCTTGACCATTTGTCCCCAACAATGTCAGAATCCACGCTCCTCGAAGTCCGCGTAGACCGCCTTAATGAAAAAGGGGTTTTTGTGGCGGAGCAAATTCTCAACATTCTGCATAATACCGTAGATGAACACACACACGGATTTTTTCATAAGCACCAAACACATTTTGTGCCGTATGGATTTGAAATCGCGAATATTGCCGGGGTAATTCGATTCTTCTTCCGGGCACCACGTACGCATGTCAATATTCTACGAAACCAGATCTACGCACATTTTCCAAATGTAGAACTCACTGAAGTAGGTGAATACTTGCCTAATCATAGTCCGTTCATCAGTGAGCTTGCGCTCGCCAAGGAGTACCTTCGTCCAATCAAGATCTATACCGAGTTCAAGGATCGCAGTGAAAAAGAAACGGTTGATCCGCTTTCATCTCTCACGAGTGCGCTCTCGAAGGCAAACAAGAATGAGCCAGTTGTCTTTCAGGTCAATTTCTCACCGATCCTAGACAGTGAATGGAAGGACGAACATGTGATCGAGATTCTTGCTTCTAAGCGAGCAAAATGGATCAAAAAAATCCTGCTTTCCCCGTATGGAATCCTCTTTAAGATGGTCACGATTCCACTCATTACGCTTGGAAAACTTGCGCTTTTGGTGATACGTGGGAACTCGCATGACGAAGGACATGATGATCACCATGGTGGTGGACACGAGAAGGATGACTCCAAGAAACTTGAGCTCGAAGAAAAGATCAAAGGATTTGGATATGCAGTCGATATTCGCATTGCCTCATATACTTCAAACGAAGTCATGGCCCGGTCTTCTCTCAAGGAGATTGCCACCTCGCTCAATATCTTTGCTCGACCAAACGGAAATAGTCTCAAGGCGAGTCCGCCAAAGCTTGACGCACACGAAGCATTGCGCAATCGTACCAATCGACATGGAATGTACCTCAATACTGCAGAACTTGCTGGGATTGTTCATATGCCGACCATCTATGTAAAAACTCCAGGTATCAACTGGGTCGTTACTAAGAAGTTCGAACCACCACACAATATTCCAACAATTGATCAACACGACGACGCAACTCCGCTTGGAGTAACTAATTTCCGTGGAAGCGAAGTGCCTTTTGGTATTCTCCCTAATGATCGCAGGCGTCATGTGTATGTCATCGGTAAGACGGGTATGGGTAAGTCGACCCTCCTCGAGAACATGATCTACGACGATATCCAAAAGGGTCGCGGAGTTGGGCTTGTTGATCCTCATGGAGACCTTGCAGAGACTATTCTCGCATGCATTCCAAAGAATCGTACGAACGATGTTATCGTCTTCGATCCATCGGACTATCGTCATCCGATCGCGTTCAATATGCTTGAGCAGGTGAAGCCTGAGCTTCGCCCGATCGTAGCATCAGGACTTGTTTCGATTTTTAAGAAAATCTTCGGAGATAGTTGGGGGCCGCGACTTGAACACATCATGCGCAATACGGTCATGACACTTCTTGAGATGCCAGATACGACGATCATGTCGATCCCGCTCATGCTCACAATGAAGTCGTATCGTCTCAAGCTCGTAGCCAAGATCAAAGACCCGAGCCTCGCACGTTTCTGGACGAGTGAATACGAAGTTCTCGAACCACGACAGATGACCGAGGCTGCTGCTCCGATTCTCAACAAGGTAGGACAGTTCCTCTCAAGTCCGCTCATGCGAAATATCTTGGGACAGCCAAAGAACCCATTCTCCCTCCGCTGGGCGATGGACAATGGGAAGATTATTATCATCAAGCTTCCAAAGGGGACGATCGGAGAAGATTCATCAGCCCTCCTTGGTGCGATGATGGTCACGAAGTTCCAGATTGATGCGATGAGCCGCGCGGATATCCCAGAGCATGAACGTCGGGATTTCTATCTCTATGTAGATGAATTTCAGAACTTCGCGACAGACTCTTTTGCGACGATTCTCTCTGAAGCTCGAAAATACAAGCTCAATCTTGTAATGGCCAACCAGTACATTGAGCAAATGACTGAAACGGTTCAGGGTGCAGTCTTCGGAAACGTAGGTACACTCGTGTCGTTTCAGGTTGGATTTCATGACGCAACAAAGCTCTCGGAAGTTCTCGACGAAGAAATGGTTCTTCCGAATGACCTCATGAATCTCCGAAAATACGATATTTATACCAAGCTACTCATCGATGGTATGCCATCGCCTGTGTTCTCTGCAACTACACTCGGACCGATCAGATCTCGTCTCACTGTGCCAGAACAGCAGGCTGATGTGGTTATCAAAGTATCTCGCGAGAAATACTCAAAACCCGTTGATCTCGTAGAGCGAAAAATTCTTGAATTCAATATGAAGGTTGTAGACGACGAGAAGAAATTCCAAAAAGCCGCTGAAGAATTCAAAGAAAAGAAGAAAGAAGAAAAGAGGCTGAGGGCGGAAGCAGAGAAGGCGAAGCCAGTCGTAAATCCAAGTTAACATCACAATTAAAAAGCCTCAAAATTTGAGGCTTTTTAATTGCACTTTATGCTATCTCGATACTATATTGCTATGATCGCTCAAATCCTCCCGCTCGACGCATCGCACGACAGTGAGGGGCTCACGTATTTTGTCCCAGAAACCCTCCGTGCAAGCATCGCCGCTGGGCAGCTGGTTGATATCCCGTTTCGGGAGGAGATCATGCATGGGATCGTAGCTTCAGTGCTTGAGTGGCCGGGTGAAATTCCAGAAGAAATCCGATCCATCGCGTCCATCGTTTTCTCGACTCCGGTTCTCAGTCTTGCTCAGATCCAAACCATCCTTGAAACTGCCAAGACGAGTGCTATCCATATCCATAAAGTTGTAGCACTATTTCTCACTAAACCTGTCCTGCATCGTATTCTTAAATACGGAGTACATGCACCGGAATTCACCTTTGAACATCCGTCAGTATCCAAACCCAAACTCCACTTCGTCCGAGACGGAGCAAAATTGGCAGAATATTGCACCCAATTCGAACCTAAACGCACTGTTTTTATCGTCCCATCAGACTGGTATGTGAGTCGAATACAAGCGGTGATCACGGGTGAAAATATCGGCGTATTCAGCAACGATCTCACCGAAACGAAACGTGCACAACTCTGGCTCGATATCCGATCCGGAAAATATGAAACGCTTATTTGAACTCGAAGGCTTTGCACCTATAATCTCGATAATTTCGACCGGATCGTCTATCTCGAAGATGCGATCATGAAAGAAATGCTGCACTCGTTTCACAGGTATAGCTGTATAGCGCTTACAACACAGCTTGCCACACACGCAGGTCAACAACTTCATGTTGTCTCGACCACTCCTTCTATCGCGATGCTCTCACGCACACTTGCTTCCCATTTTGAACTCATAAATGCATAATCTCTCAATCTTATTTCATCGTCTATTGCCCAGGTTACAGCGTTTCCTCGGGTCTATTGATCGTATTGGATATGTGACGGCTTTTTGCGTGGCATTTGGACTCCTGATCCTCTGGACAACTTTTAAGTACACTGTATTCGAATACGAATACTACAAGTCACTCGCGGACAAACAACAGACTATTACGGTTAAAAATCCCGTTTCTCGTGGAACGATTTACTCTTCCAATGATCCAGTAGGAGTATTTGCAACGTCGACGGATCTTCCCGATCTTGCCGTTGATCCGAAAGCTCCAGGATCGAAAGAAAAACTCGTCCCTTTTCTCGTTGATACTGTGTATCTTGAGCTCTGTGGACGAGAAAGGACTGCCAACGAAAAATGTATCGAGCATGTACTTGAATATCTAAAATTTAACCGCAATGACGATATTGCGTATTCTTCTGAGATACTTCATGCAATGCTGCGGGATGAATTCAAGCGCCGCATAGACAAGGAATTCATCGACTTTGTGCTCATCAAGGAAAATCTTCCAACTGACGAACTTCGCGAAGTTGAAGCATTTGCGTATTCGGGTGTAACGCTCATCTCGGGGAATGTTTACGTCGATCCTACATCGATCAAAGATCCGGATTTTGTTTCTGCAAAACTGCAAACCATCCTCGGAATTTCCAAGGCTGATATGGACAACAAGATCGCAAAGCGCCCACTGCGATATGTTAAGATTCTCAGGCGCATGAGCCTCGGGACGAAGGATTATATCGATGCGCGTATGATCGATGAGAAATCTGCGACGAGTAAAGGACTCATGAAAGAAATAGATACCGTGACTCCATTTCTCATCCTCGAACCTCATCCGACGCGATTCTATCCTGAGAAAAATATGTGAGGCCAGATTTCAGGCTTCGTGGACAATGAAAATGTAGGTCGATACGGTATTGAGGCCTATTTCAACGACTATCTCCAGGGGCAGGAAGGTGAGCGACAAACTCGTAAGGATGCTGCAGGACGCACGATCGGTGGATATGATCTCGGCGAGAAGAAGATCGTCAACGGAGCAGATATCAAGCTTACAATCGACCGAAATATTCAGAAAGAAGTCACGAGACTACTTTCTGAATCTATTCATGAGTTTCGGGCCAACAAGGGATCTGTTGTGATTCTGGATCCTAAAACTGGAGCGGTGATCGCTATGGTAAATTATCCAGATTTTGATCCGAATAATTTCGGTGATGTGTATCAGATCGAGAAGGTAAGCTATGCGCGATATCCAAATCCTGCGTTTGATCTTCTTGGTATGCCGGTCTTTGTCGAAGATTCGGTAAATGGAGAGGAGCTTAATTATCTCGGAAAGAAGATCAAACTCCGTCCAGCAACAGAACGCGAAATGGGGAATATTGCGATTACAAAATACAAATACAAGGATAATTTCGGACCTGCGAATTATCAGAATGACGCCGTAAGTTCACTGTATGAGCCTGGATCGGTTTTCAAGGCGATTACTGTATCAGTAGGGCTCGATACGGGGGATATCAAGCCAACAGATACCTATCTCGATAAGGGATTCGTTGAAATCGACAAATACAAGATCAAGAATGTTTCGAGTGAGTGTCTCGGTCGCAACACGTATGCTCATGCGCTCGACTGGAGTTGTAACGTTGGTATGATTGATATCGTTCAAAAGATCGGAAAGGCGCTTTTCTATAAGTATATCATAGACTTTGGCTTCGGCGCAAAGACCAATATCACGCTCGATGGTGAGGTACATGGGAAGCTTCCTCCGTACGAAAAATGGTCTCGAACCGACCTCTTTACAGCTTCGTTCGGACAGGGATTGATCACAGCAACTCCACTTCAGATGGCGGCCGCATATGTTGCACTTGCAAATGGTGGAATCTACTTTCAGCCATACATTGTTGATTCGATCACGTTTGGTGACGGTCGTGTCGTGAAGAATGCACCAACCCCGCTGCGTCGGGTTATCAAGGAAGAAACTTCCAAGAAGATCGTCGCCATGCTTACAGAAGGTGCGAGTATTGGTTTCGCGAAGAAGGGTTGAGTGGAAGGATATGATACCGCAGGTAAGACGGGTACATCTCAGATCGCCTCAAAGGGAAAATACGAAGAAGGTTCTGCGGGACATACAATCACTTCCTACGGATGATTCGCCCCAGCATCCAATCCAAAATACGTCATGATCGTCAAAATCGATCGCCCACGTTCTGCACAGTACTCAGAAACCACGTCTTCTGCGCTCTTCTCACGTATCTCGAAATACCTCCTCAACTACTACGATATCCCGAAGAATCAGTAATACTTGCAAAGTACTTCATTTCTCTTATAAGTAAGAAATGAGTATTCAAAATTTTGACATCAAGCCTGAGTTTTACAAACAGGCTCATGATACAGGGATCAACCAACTGATACCGCAGATCTCGAAGCTTTTTTCATACGCCGCGATGAATCGCGTAGCGGAAAAAGTTGAGAATTTGCTTGATCTCGGGGAGATGGCGGTTCAAGACGAACTGTTTTTGTTTTCGGATGCTTGGGCCGAGGCCACAGACGATATGCATCGAGCTCAAAATGATGTTCTTTTTGAGCTCTTTCTACGTTTTCCTCGAGTGATTCCGACATTTTTAGGTAAAAAATTCCGCACCAAATTCCTCTCGCTTCCTTCGCAGACGCAGACGGAGCTAATATATGCAGGATATAAGGCGTATGCTAGTGAGATCGATGAGGATGAAGCTTTCTTTAGCAGTGAACAAAATCACTACAAAGCGTTCCAGACCATAAATGGTGATGTAATTCTCAATATTTACGAATTCTCAAAGCAGCGTGGTCTTTTTGAGGCCACAGAGATGATTCGATGGCCTGAGCAGGAGAGGAGTGCTTCGGTATATATGTACCAAGAGACCACAACACTACTTGAAGGATTATGCATGCTCTATACCCGCCTCGGTCTGCCGGCTGAGCATTTACGGTCAAAAGTGGAGGAACTTAACTCAGTGCAGACACTTACGCCTAATGCAGCGGATGTAGATAGGAGTGACCTTACAGTTCGACTTGCACTGCAGTTAATCTTTGAGCGCGAGCATCGACACTTTGACTTCTCTGGTGTACATCAGCATGTAGGTCTTGGAATCCAAGCTGGAGTATATGATCAAAATAGTCACACTCTACTTACAATTGCAGATAAAAATTCACTCGGAGTGATTGTTTCGTCGGACCAATGAAATATTCAGTTTTCTGCCTCTGAAAATGCCAAACGCTACACAGAGGTAGCGAGAATTCCAGCGGAGGATATACTCGGATTGATCGAGCTTATTCATCGATTACCAGGCAGAAGTGGTGCAACAAATCGCGCGATCCTTCAGAAAGTACTCGAACTCTATAGCCAGTCTCGTATTGGCTCAGCTGTCGAATAGATAAGAATAAAAAGAGTAGAAAAATCTTCTACTCTTTTTATTTGTAATTTTAAACACTAAAAAATCCTCCATAGCTCGCAAGAGCAGTGGAGGAAGAGTGTGATGTCGAGTGCATAGTTTTTAAAAACGCATGCCAGACGACATTTTTGCGACGCGGCACAGGTTCTGTGTAGAATCTGGAGCTTCGGCTTTAGGTGGTTGTTGCTCGGTG
>JBMOJK010000004.1:0-65399 GCA_049315825.1 Patescibacteria group bacterium | reverse complement strand
AACTACCGACACAAGGCTTTTCAGGCCTCTGCTCTACCACTGAGCTACCCCGCCATATGGTACTTCCTGCTGTACTGATGCCCGTTAGAGCCCGCACATCTTATGGAAAATATGCGAGCATGCAAAGTTTTTTTGATTTTTGCAGTTGATACGGTTTTCTTGTGGGCTGTACAGGTTAAAACAGTGCTAAAGATAAAACCCCAGCTTATTTTGGATAAAGTTTATAAACTGTGATACCCTGGGATGAGCTAACTATTAAATATGGAGGTATTTTTCTACTTGGCGGTCTTTCTCTTTGGGATTTGGATTGCAACTAAAGCAAAAAACAAGACACAAATAAGGACAGATAAGGAAAGGGTGAATGATACTATTTTGCCCGTTGCTGAGAATGTGTGTATTGATCACACTCAGTACATGCGAAAAAAAGAATACAAACCTCCCATGGAGCAGCTAGAATGAATGCTTGCTGAAAGAGAAAAGGAAAGAGAAACTATTGCTCAAAAAACCAATGAAGAAATAGAGCTCTTCAAGAGATATCTCGTAAAACGCGAGAATATTATGACACCGACCGAGCGGGCTTTTTATGACCAGCTACGCGAATATGTTGATGATACGAAATGTACTATTTTCTCTAAAGTGAGGCTCGCAGATATCGTGAACGTAAGAGAATATTGGAAGTTTGATTCCAAGAGGGTTTTCAACACTATAAAATCAAAACACATAGACTTCGTGGTTGCTGATCTAGATGGACGCATTCTAAAATGTATCGAACTAGATGACCCAAGTCACAAAGAAGGGAATCGGGGCGACTGGGTGAAAGATGTTGTGTGTGAAATCGTAGGAGTGGATCTTACGCGAGTGTGGGTGGCTGATAGATATGATTTTGAGACGATCTAATCCATCGTTTTATCCCAAAACTGCTGCATCAAAATCTTCCCGCACCTTCCCAGTCTTCCAGCGTTCGCTCACCCAGGCTTTGAGGACTTCTTCGGAAGTAACCTTGAGCTTGGTATCTACACGCTGTTCTTGGATATCGAGGAATACTCGGTATACACCTTCGGACTGCTGTGAAAGGAAGTGCTTGAGATCGAGGAGATCTTGTTTGGATGCACTCTTTGGCACGGTGACGAGGAGTGACTTTGGAGGCGCTTCGGTGGCTTTCTGGGGGGTTTCACCGTCTGCGAGGGTGGTGAGTGAGAGATAGTAGCTGACGCGGAATTTCGCATCGAAGAGCTGCATCTCTTGGGCTTGGGCGCGGATGGCGGAGATGGTGTTAGATTTGAGGCCGGTAGCGATGACGGAGATTTCTCCGGATTCTTCGTCGCATTTGAGGTTTCCTTCGACGAGGAGGATCTTGTCTTCTTCGAGGAGAGGGGAGAGGAGTTCGTAGTCCTTTGGGAATACGACACAGCTGAATCGAAAATCCGTTGAATCACACTGTGCGACGGCCATCATCTTACCAGTTTTGGTTTGGATCTTGCGGATGCTCGATACGAGTCAGACGAAACGGACGCGGATCATTTTCTCGCGTTCTTTTTTCTTGGGGGTATCGTTGGTATCCTCGGGGGTTGAGGAGTCGGATTGGGCAGCTTGAGCCTTCGGTGCTTCGACGACTGGGACTTCACCATCGCCCATGTCGTCTACGACCACTTCGCGTTCTTCTTGTCGCTTGAGGAATTCTACAACGTGTTCCTTTCCGATGATACGACGATCCACGAATGGTTTGAGTCCGTCGAGTCCATGCCCAGAAACCGAGTATCCGATACTGGCTTTCTCACCCTTGACGCGCTCTTCGAAGCTCATCGGAGGTGCTTTTTCGAGAGAGAAATTGAGTTCTCAGAGATGCGAATCTTCGTGCGACATATCAAAGAGTCCGATCTGAGAACTCGCGCTTTTTGCCTCGTTTTCTTTAGCATAGGAGATCATCTTTGGGATTGAGCGCAGGATGCTTGAGCGCTCACCGAATCTATCAAATGCCCCAGAGAGCGTGAGTGCTTCGAGGGATTTGCGGTTGATCACATCGCCGTTGGTTTTGGTGATGAAGTCGAGGATGGATTTATATGGATCACCTTCGCGTCCAGTACGAATTGAGTCGATTGGACCATTTCCAAGACCCTTCACAGCCTTGAGTCCGAAGCGGATATGCGAGCGATCGATATAGGTGAAATGCTTCTTGGATTCGTTGACATCAGGAGGGAGGATTTCGATTCCTTTTGCCTTACATTCTTCGATTTCCATCGTGATACGCTCGGTGTCTTCTTCGTCGGATACCATGAGTGCAGTCATGAATTCCGTTGGGTAGTAGGCCTTAAGATACGCTGTCTGGTACGAGATCATCGAATAACATGCGGCATGTGATTTGTTGAATCCGTATCCAGCAAATGGTTCGATGATATCCTCGAAGATATACTTCGCGAGCTCGGTCGTATGACCTTGACTGTTGGCTGCGACGATGAATTTCTCTTTTTGCTCCATGAGGAGGTCGATCTTCTTCTTACCGATCGCACGACGCAGGATGTCGGCTTCACCGAGGGAGAATCCCGCAAATGCCTGTACGAGCTGCATGATCTGCTCCTGATAGACCGCGATACCCTGAGTTGGCTTCAAGATGAGCTCGAGCGATGGGTGAGGGTAGGAGACCTTTTCTTTTCCGTGCTTACGGGCGATGTACGTCGGGATATAGGCGAGTGGTCCTGGTCGATACAAGGAAACCATCACGATGATATCTTCAAAGCTATTGGGTCGTAGTTCTCGCAAATATTTGCGCATACCAGAGGATTCAAACTGAAATACTCCGGTAGTATCTCCTTCGGCAAATATCTTAAATACCTTCTTGTCTTCGAAATTGATCTTGAGGAGATCTATATCGATGTTGTGGGTATTTTTGACGATCTCAAGACAGCGCTTCATGATCGTGAGATTTCGAAGTCCGAGGAAGTCCATCTTGAGAAGACCGAGGTCTTCGAGTGGATACTGTGAAAGCTGGGTAACGATCGTTTCGTTATCCTTCGGTGGGTGCTGGAGAGCACAGTAGTTCGTCATTTTCTCCGGCGCGATGATAACCGCACAGGCATGAACTCCGAGCTGACGTACGGATCACTCAAGCTTCAGGGCATTGTCGATAACCTTGTGATAGCGAGGATCGGACATGTACGCTTCCTTGAATTCGACAGATTCCTCGATCGCTTCCGCAAGCTTCGTCCCAGGTCGAGCAGGGATGAGCGCCGCGAGTTTGTTCATCTCGGCAAATGGTATCCCGAGTACCTTTCCTACGTCCTTCACCGCGGCACGAGCTGCCATGGTTCCGAACGTACAAACACGCGTAACATGATCCGCTCCGTATTTGTCGCGAACATAGTCGAGTACATCTCCACGTCCTTCGTCCGAGAAGTCTACGTCGATATCCGGCATCGAGATACGCGCAGGGTTCAGGAATCGCTCGAAGAGGAGTCCATATCTGAGTGGATCGATGTCGGTGATCCCTGAGAGGTAGGCGAGGATCGCACCCGCTGCCGAACCTCGACCGGGTCCTACTGGTACATCATGGTCCTTTGCCCAGTTAATGAAGTCAGATACGATGTTGAAATACCCATTGAATCCCATGAGATCAACTACCACGAGTTCATATTCAAGGCGGTCTACAACCTCTTTTTGCTTTTCATTGAGCGTAGAAAGTATCTCACGCTTCTTGGGGGTTTCGTATGCAACAGAAAGCTCGATAAGCTCGTTCACGCTCATCGCAGAGAGTTTTTTCTCAGGCTTTGGGATGTCGAGCTTATGGATGAATTCATCAATCGTCGCCTCATCGAGACCAAAATCATATCGTCGATTGAGACCCGTGATACAGAGTCTTCGAAGGTTCCATTCTTCTTCTCCCATTTTCTGGACTCCGTCTGGGATGATGGCGATGTATTTTCGATATTCGACCTTTTGTGGTTCGGCGAGTTCGAACTTCGGGATGAGCGTCTTTCCGTAGGGGATGTCGAGGTTGATCTCGTTTGCGATCTTCACAGTATTCTCGATCGCATCCGGGGCATATGCGAAAAGCTCCTCCATCTCCTGTACACTACGCAGAGAGTAGTTTCCTTCGATGAGCGTTGGGCGATCTGGATCTTCGAGTGATCGGCCATCTCCGATACAAAACAGCAGATCCTGTGGCTCTGCATCATCGGGCGTGAGATAGTAGCTATCGTTTGCTGCTACGAGCGGAAATCCGTATTCACGAGCGAGCTTTACAAATGAGTCGTTGATCTTCGTCTGTGATCCGCGGTCCGGGTGTTCGAGGAGTTCGAGGTAGAAATTTCCTTTCCCAAAGAGGCTTTCATAGTATTCGATACGTTCTACGACAAAATCCGTCGGTCGACCAGTCGTGACGTGCTGCGCGATTTCTCCGGTATGATTCCCAGAAAGTGCGATGAGATCTGATCGGTAGGTACTCAGAAGCTCGAAGTCGATGCGTGGCTTGAAATAGAATCCTGTGAGGTAGGATTCTGTAACCATGGCGATGAGATTCTGATATCCTTGGTAATTCTTAGCAAGGAGGACGATCTGGTAGAGGTCGTTGTCCTTGTCTTTGTTGGTGCGTCCTTTGCGTGCGATCGTGAACTCGACTCCGATGATAGGATTTACTCCTGCCTCCTTCGCGTATTTGTAGAATTCGAATGCTCCATACAGGTTTCCAACGTCCGTGAGTGCAACGGCACTCATACCGAGTTCTTTGGCTTTGTGGGCGAGCTTCTTCGGGGTTCAGAGTCCCTGAAGAAACGAGTAATGGGTATGCGTATGGAGGTGAACGAATGCCATGTAAAAAGCGCGCTATTTGAATTGCGCGCTAGTGTAGTGGAAAAAGCTCTTTTTTGAAGAGATTATTAGTGAAAACGCACAAAGCGTTGTTTTCCTGAAGATACTGAAGTGCCAGGTATTTTCTTCGGTTCATCGTATGCGGACTGATCCTTGGTGAGTACGAGCATCGGCCCAGATATTTGAGCAATAAAGAGTTCGTTACCCTCGGAAAATACACTGAGCGACCCCATGCCACTTTTTAGACCTGCGAGCGGCATATGGATGGTAAGCTTCTTTTCTATGAGTATATGACCCGATCCATTGAGCGTGTATGCACAGTTGGCAAAACAGACAATATCATAAGTATGCTTTGTGTGATTCATTGAAACATCATCGATCTTCACGATACGAAAATGTGAGATCATTTTTCCACCTGGCCCAGTTTTAAGATCGCTGAAGTCTACGATGTCTCAGTTCTGAAGGAGTCGGATTTCCTTTACCTTTACGTATTGTAAAATCCCGTAGGACTTTCTTAGTCTCTCAACCTCTGTGATCAATTTTTCTGTGGTAATACCCTTCTCAATCATTGGGTGTTTTTTTTCTTGCGCTCGTGACTCGGTAGATATCTGGAACTCAGTCTCACTAATTGCATCTGGGTCTTTCGATTTTACGACGTGGATTTCTTCTACTGTGAGCACCTTCATGAGCGCATTAATTTTTGCCGTGTCACCACTTTGCATGATTTTGTCTATTTCTGCGGAAGTGAATGTAGGTGTTTGATGACTATTTGGTGTGGATTGTGGTTTTGAGATTTGAGGAGGTGATTGTTCGGTGATTACTGCTACTCTGTTTTGAGTGAGCATACTTTGAGGCATAGCTCTCCCTGAAATATGCGCGTATTTTTTATTTATTTCACTGTTTCTTGCTCAGAGACTCTTGCGTCGTTCAGCGAGATACTCCTGTGTGGGAAGTGCACTCTTATGAGGTACAATATCCGCAGTTATATTACTGACAGACTGCGTGAGATTGTTGAGAGTTGTAGTTCCTGCTTTTTTTGATGCAGCGCGTTCCCTAAGATACATTTTTACGGCTGGCTTTGTAAGAAGTGCAGCTGCTTCTGCGGATTGATTGAAACAAATATACTTGAATATCGCAAGGTTAAAATGCGCTCGAATTTCTGTGGAATCGCTATAAATTTTCCCCACATGAGCAACAAGTGCGTGGTATACAGCGAGATCATCTTTGTAATTCTTTCCATTTAGACTGTCGAAGAAAACATCAATATCTATCAATATCTCATCGCGGAGAATCTTTTCTTGCGGACTTAAGTCTTTAATAATTGCACTCAGGGGCTTTTGAGTGGTAGAATTATTTATTCAAAGCATGGTCTTTCATGGCTAGATGCTATTATTTCAACATATAGATAAGAAAACGTCAACTATTTGTAGTAATCCGATTTTGCAATCATCTAAGTCCACACATACTAGGACGCATGACTGCACACAATTCTCTCATTCTTGCTATCGTTGGACCGATTGGCTCAGGAAAAGGCACGGTTTCTTCGTATATTGAACGTCGCTACGGCGCAGTAACTTTCAAGTCCTCGAAGCCGCTTCGTCGGATACTTGAAATCCTCGATATTGAGGTGAGTCGCTCGACCATGCAGTTTCTCTCGCAGTTACTTCGTGAAAACTATGGTCAAGACTCGATCGCACGAATTGCGAAGCGTGAAGTGGCAAATTCGGACTCTCGTATCTCGATCATTGATGGAGCGCGTCGTATTCCAGATATTGCACCGTTTCTTGATCTGCCGAATTTCGTACTCATCTATATAGAGGCGGATGAACAGGTGCGATATTCTCGTATCACGAAGCGTGCTGAGAACGCTGGAGATTCAGAGAAAACATTCGATGAATTTCTCCAAGAAGAACAAGGGGAGCCGGAACGCAACACTCGTTCCCTGCGAGAAAAGGCAAAATTCATCATCGATAATTCTACGGATGAAGCTGAGCTTATGGAGCGTGTAGATGCTATTATGAGTGAATTACTCGATTAAAATTACCCCGAATTTTCGGGGTAATTTTAATTTTCAGAAGACCTTTTGTAGTCGATGCAGCCTGCAGGGCGATTTCTTAGTATTGATAGGCTGCTTGGTACGACCGGTGATCCAAGCAAGATTCTCTTGCGCCTATAAAGATCCGATATGTAAAGAATGAGTCTAGAATCATTGAAGTCCTCCGAAACTCGCAAGAGCGTAGGAGGTTTTTTTGTCACATATTTTCGCAGTATTCGTCTGTTTATTGGGGAATGAAGACGGGTGAGATTTTTTTCTTGGTTTTTTCTTTTAATCTTTACCTGGTTTTCGTACGCTATCGGGGTGAGATATATTTACAAAGCCCTGCTTGCCTCTATACTATGCGCATGAATTCATCCAATCTTTCTGACTTTCAAAAGCTTCGTAAGCAAGCTCAAGATATCCTTGCTCCACATGTGATTTCATCGGAGCGACTTATTGATCTCTACCTTGTCTCACTGCTCGCAGGGGGGCATCTGCTCTTGGTAGGTCCTCCAGGAGTTGCAAAGACCAGATCCGCGAGTTTATTTTCTCAGCTTTTGAGTCTTGAGTTTAAGCGAGTGCAGTTCACGCCTGACTTACTTCCTTCGGACATCACAGGAGTTGAGATTTACGATCCAAAAAAGCAGGAATTTTTCATGAAAAAAGGTCCGATTTTTGCTTCGTTCGTGCTTGCGGATGAGATCAATCGTGCACCATCAAAGGTGCAATCTGCTCTCCTTGAAGCCATGCAAGAGATGCAAGTCACGATCGGAACTGCTTCGTATAGCCTTCCTGATCCGTTCTTTGTTGTTGCGACTATGAATCCACTCGATGGACAGGGGACATATCCACTTCCTGAGGCGTCACTCGATCGATTCCTCCTTTCGTATCGACTAGAGATGCCGACGCTCGAGACTGAGATTGCGATCATGAAGCAGTCGCACGTCCGTGAAACACCGATACTTGCTTCGATCATCGATACTCAGTCGCTCGTTGCGATGCGCAAAAGTGCCGAACATATTGTGTTCGTAGACGAGAAAATTATCCGATATATTGCACGCCTCGTGACCTGTACACGAGATTCGAAGATGACGGATTTTGCACACGGGATTTCTCCACGTGGATCGATTGCACTTTTGAGTGCGGTGCGTATCTACGCAGCACTTAAGGGGCGAGATTATGTGATACCAGAGGATGTTAAGGAACTTGCACCACATATCCTTGAGCATCGAGTTTCACTCTCATATGAGGCACTTTCTGTCGGGAAGACCAATAAGTCCGTCATAGCCGATCTCCTTGCGACTGTATCGATAGAATAATCAACTGCATTTATTTCTCACTGCTTCCTATGTTTAACAATCGCGAAGAAATCATCCGAGAAGAAATCACCCGTCTCGAAGAAGACGGTGTGATCGATGCGAAGGTAGCCAAGAAGATTCTTTCTCATTATGAGGCAGATCCTACTGCACATATTGATCGATTTGTTCCGTTCCTTACTGGTTCGGGTGCAGTTTTGGTGGGGCTGGGATTTATCCTCTATTTTGCCGCAAACTGGGGAAATATTTCTGATCTCTCGAAAACGATCTTGTTGCTTGCATCCGTTGCTTCTACGGGGATTGCAGGGTATATCCTCTCGGAAATGCGAGGTATGAAGAAGACAGGTGCGGCGCTTATGATTATGTCTTCGTTTTTCTACGGAGCATCGATCTTCCTGCTCGGTCAGATTTACAATCTCGGCGGTTCGCTCTTGGGGGCTTTTGCACTGTGGGCGCTTGGTGTATTGCCAATGGCGTACTACACAGGACTTCGATTACTCTTGCTTATGGCGTGGGGGCTCATCGTTGCAACAATCTTCGCGTATTTTGAGGAATACCATATCCGATATGCATGGGATGTGATCCTGGTTGCGGTTGGTACTATCATTATGAGTTTTTCACTCCTGCATAAGCGCTTGTTTCCAGACTTTTCGAAGGATCTTATTCGCGTAGGAAGTATCCTGACTTTATGAGCTTCATATTTTCTGACGTTCGATCTCGTACACGTCGGGTATTGGTCTGGATTGGGTTATAACTTACCACTCCTCTTTATTCCTCCAGCGATTGCGATCGGTTTTGTTGGTGTACTCGCAGTGCGCAAATGGTTCAATCTTTCAGAATCTGGAGCGCTCATGCTTCATATGGCTGTGATTACAGCCATTGCTGCCACGAGAAATCTGGATAGTTTAGCCAATCGTGTTCTCTGAAATTGGACAGGTGCTGATATGTTGAGCATTGGGTACTCTGTGTATTTCTTCCTTGTGCTTTTGTTCGTGGCATATGCTGGTGTAAAGCGAAACTCAAAAGAACTCGTCAACATCTCAGTTGTCTTCATCGGACTTTTCATCCTCACGAAATTCTTCGACGCATTCTCAAATATGATGGACCGAGCACTGTTCTTTATCGTGGGTGGTATCGTTCTTGTGCTCATCGGATACGCCATGGAACAACTCCGCAAAAGACTTCTCGCAAGTATTTCTCGTTAATACCGCTTTATGAAAAAATCATATTTTATTGGACTTATCGTATTGCAGCTTGTCCTCCTTGGATTTATTGCGGCACGATACGAGTACGTACTCAAGACGGGCGTACCTATGAAAGTATTAGTGCAGGCAGTTGATCCACTCGATTATTTTCGTGGTCAGTATGTAGCGCTCAGTTATCCACTTTCTACTTGGACCGGAGCGGTGAACGAGACAATTATTCCAGGTACACGGGTCTATCTCTCAACTTCACAGACAGCTTCGGGTGTGACGGATAAGATCAAGGGCTTATATGCTGCACGATCTGCCTGTCCAGATCAGACATGCGTCTCTGCAAAACTCACCTCGGTAGAGCGACATACGACTCTCCTTGTATCGTATACATACAAGAATGGTTCAGGTGCAATCATCTCTCGACCCAACGAAGAATACACTCAAATCCACTACGACTATGGATATGAGAGCATGAATTCGGCTCAGAAATTCAAAGAAGGAGAAAAGGTAGAGGTTTCCATCTACGATACGAAGTCGGGAAATATCGGCGGGATTTATAAATATGTTGATCCAAAAACTCAACCACAGGGAAGTGAATATGCTATGTCACTTCCTAAGTCTGATCCAAGCCTTCCAAATGGTACAATTCTCAAGATCCTTCGAGAAGAATCCGTTGTGCATCTTGAATTCGATGCAAATCGATTCTATGTACAAGAATGAAAAGGACTCAGTACAGAGCAGCTCATCCGTGATTCTAAAGTGTATGCAAACCTTCGTGTAGGGAAGAATGGAGAAACCGTGCTCGAGAGTCTCGAAAATAACGGAACCATCATTCGTTAGTCATGGAATTACTCAATTTTCCACAGTATCGCACGATCACGAGTCGGCAGTCTGGGAGTTTTCTTTCTTCGTTTGTTTCGCATGGAGGAGACTTCCAGGAGATCCGTGAGTATCAGCCAGGAGACAATATTGCACGGATTGATTGGGCAAAAACACTCTCCCGTGGCTCTGATCCACTGGTGCGATCCTATCAAGACGAAGTAGATCGATCACTCGATATATTTATAGACATCTCCCCAACGCTGAGATTCTCCGATGGACAGAATTCCAAGATTGATTGCTTGATGAATACACTCCAACTTCTCATCCGATCAAGTTGGATACGGCAAATGAATGGATCGATCGCTTATATGACAGATTCTGGATACTTCACAACGAGTCTCCCAACCAATCTCACAACACTCGAATCCTGTCTACAAAAACTCAAATCAACTATTCTTCAGTCACATAGTTCGGATACGATACATTTCACAAAATTTATTACACAGAAATCGCTTCAGGATGCATTCGTGTTTGTTATAAGTGACGATCCTGATGGATTCTCGACGAAGGTTCTGAGTGAGATGAGTAAACAAAATCTCGTGTATTTACTGTCTATTCATCACCCGTTTGAAGAAGTAATACTTGCAGACTTCGAGTTTGTGGCATCGGATGGTACACATCGTCAGGATGTCGCGATTGATGCTCTGTCTGAGAAAGCTATCAAAACATGAAGTTCCATCCCCGGTGTACAGTCTATTGCGCTCGACTGTACACGGGACGTATTTTTACCCCTTGCCCACGCATTCGCGCACCCCATATGGAAGGCTTAAATTGGTCATACCTCCACTTCATAGGGTTCACACATCGTGAACTCTTTTTGATGCAAGAAGAACACGACGATCCACTCTATCATCTACAAAAAGTTATCAACTGAGATTTTCCAGTCTGATTTCCCGAGAATCGGTGTCAGTTTGTGCGTGATGAACTTGCGAAGCATACGTTCGAACAATACACAGCTCTCTTTGCTAAAACCCGAGCACGGATCGTGATGCACAGTGATGCTGAATATCCCAACAATTTCCATCACATCCCGCATACGCCGTTCTATCTCTCGGTGCTTGGTACGCTCAAGGATTGTCCATTTCTTGGGATTGTTGGTTCGCGAGATTCGACATTGTACGGACATGAACTCGTACAGTATTTCGCTCCCGCACTGGTACGAGCGGGGTATGGGATCGTCTCTGGTGGGGCGCTCGGGATCGATGCACATGCACACGCAGAAACACTCAAGGCCTGAGGCTATACGATTGCGATCATCGGTACTGGGATTAACCAGTTCTATCCGGCTTCACACAAATCCCTCTACGTTGATATTCTCAAATCCTGAGGTGCGATCATCTCTGAATTCGCCCTCGGGATGTGACCTATGCCGTACAATTTCCCGATGCGAAATGAACTTATCGCGGGGCTCTCTCGTTGAGTTCTGCTCATCG
Organism: Patescibacteria group bacterium; assembly: GCA_049315825.1. GTDB lineage: Bacteria > Patescibacteriota > Gracilibacteria > BD1-5 > UBA2023 > JBMOJK01. The sequence continues at coordinate 53,734 of JBMOJK010000004.1, read as the reverse complement.
AGGCTAAAGAAAAGTCCGGCACGCTCATCACTGCGCAGATCGCTATCGAACTCGGGCGGGATGTATTTGTACCACCGGCGGATTATTCGCGTGCCAACTCCATCGGGACGAACAAGCTCATCCAGCGTGGATGTGCGAAACTCGTACTCGAGCCAGAGGATATTTTGATCGAATACGAATACCAAACATCGAAGCCAGTCACGATAGTACTTCCTGTTTTTGACTCAGAAACCACACAAAAGATTTACACTGTGGTAAATAATGGATATGCTCACCCCGATAAGATCATTGCGCAAACAGGATTCTCAGTCGATGAAGTCCTCGTAGAGCTTTCGATGTTAGAGCTTGGCGGGCATATCAAAATGCTCACCGACGGAACGTATACAACCACACTATGAAAAAAATAGCATTCATCGGAGGAGGATCTGGCGGACACATCATGCCCATCGTCGCGATCTACAATGCTCTCAAGCATGAACCAGATATGTCATTCGTCTGGATAGGGGAGAAGGGGGCGATGGACGAAACAAAGGCACGTGAATACGAGATCCCATTTCGAGGAATTATTTCGGATAAATTTCGAAGATATTTCTCACTTCGGTCGATCATTGCGCCGTTCAAGATCGCTCTCGGATTCATACAGGCTTTCTTTGTGCTCAGACAAGAGAAGCCTGATGTGATATTCTCGAAGGGTGGGCCAGTATCATTCCCAGTTGGGGCTGCAGCGTGGCTACTCGGGATTCCACTCTCGCTTCATGAGTCTGACACTATTCCTGGTCTTGCTAATCGTGTTTCAGCGAGATTTGCGACGAAGATTTTCCTCGGATTTGCTGAGGCTCGAAAGTTCTTTGATATCCCGAAAACTCAGGTGGTCGGACAGATTCTCGATCCAGTATTCGAAGAATATCTCGAAACTGCAGGCCTCCCACTTCTCCCTGTTGGAGATCGAACTAAGGTGCTCGTGTTCTGCGGAAGCCAAGGATCGACCATGATCTTTGAGAAAATACTCACGATACTCGATAGATTTCCCCAGGTAGATTTCACGGTCGTACTCGGGATGCTCAATACGCATCTTCATGAGAAATTTGAATGATTTTCTAATGTTCGTGTGCTTGACTGGGCAGATCGAAGCACGCTCCCAAAACTCTATCACGAATCTGATATAGCGATCATGCGTCCTGGAGCAACGAGTCTTGCGGAGATGCAGATGTTCGGGATCAGGATGATCATGATCCCGCTCGGAGTGTCGTCGTACTATCATCAGTATTACAATGCTATTTCGTGGATGGGGACGCACGAAGGTCATGCGATGCTCGAAGAAAAAGATCTTGATAAGCTTCCGGAGATTCTTGTAGCACAGATCGTTACGCGAAAAACTGAACTCGAACCTAAAAGTGAGCTTAGTGCGGTCGCTGTGATTGGGAATTATCTCAAGGGGAATTCATAGGCCAATAAAAACACCGAACAATTAAAGGCGGTGTTTTTTTATTGGGTGTTGTTTTTTAGATTCTTACTCCTTTGAGTATCCATCCTTCGTTTGCTTCGATTTTTATATCTACCAGTTCTCCGATTTTTGCACTTCCCTCAAAATACACTTCCTTGAAGTTACGAGTTCTTCCCATAATCTGTCCGTCGTGTCCAGATCAGGTGACGAGGATGGTCTCTGTTCGTCCGATCATGAGTGCATTGCGCTTTGCTACATTCTCGATGAGTATATCGTTAAGGATCGTCCAGCGACGAGCCTTCTCTCATGCATCGATATCGTCTCCGAGCTTATCTGCAGCATAGGTTCCAACTCGTGTGCTGTAGCGAGCGATAAACGCGAAATCAAACTCGCATTCGCGCATGGCTTGAGCAGTGAGTTGGAAGTCTTCTTCGGTTTCTCCCGGGAATCCGACGATGATATCCGTCGAGATCGAGAAGAGGGGATCGCGAGCTCGTAGGTAGTCGACTTGTGCCTTGAAATCCGCATAGGTGTGCTTGCGGTTCATAGCCTTGAGTATCTTGTCTGAGCCAGACTGCAGTGCGAAGTGGAGATATGGACAAAGTGCTGGAATCTCGAAATGAGCATCGAGAATATCTCGCGTCATATCGTGCGGATTGGATGAGGTGAAGCGGATTCTATCGAGCCCTGATATCGTCCCGAGTTCGTCGAGGAGTTCTCGAAACGGTGTTACCTGACCGCTGAGGTTCTTTTCCCAGGTGAGAGATTCTGTATTCCAGAGCTTGGCACGGGTCTCTTTTCCGTAGCTGTTGACGTTTTGCCCGAGGAGGGTGACTTCGTGTGTCCCTGCAGCGACTACTTCGTGCACTTCGGTCGAGATTTCCCCGATAGATCGAGACTTCTCGCGACCGCGTGTATGCGGGACGATACAAAACGTACAGAAATTATCACATCCTGTTTGGATGATAACATTGGCGCTTCCGGGATTTTCTTGGGCTTGTTTGATCTTGAGGTATTCTTCCCATTTCTCGTCGTTTCCGATGTCGAGTTTCCAGATGATGGAGAGAATCTTGGTGAGATAGCCGGTTTCTTCGATGCGAAAGACGAAATCTACTCGCTCTGATCGCCAAAAGAGCTCATCGTCGTAGTTGAAGATCGAGTTCGCGTCTGAGAGGAGTGAGATTTTGTTGGGACGTTTGCGTCCGTCGGCTTCGGGGAGATATTTCTTGGCGAGACCGCTTTTTCGGGTCATACAGCCAGTGACCCCGATGAGGATGTCTTTGCCGATTTTCTCGGCATGGTCTTTAACTTCCTTAGCATAACCGAATACCTTGTCTTCTCACTTTTGTCGGACGGAACAGGTATTGAGTATCACGACATCCGCCTTAGTTGGATCGAGGACTTTCATGAGTCCAGACTGCAAAAGAATGCGGTGAATCTTCTCAGAATCCGCGTAGTTCATCGCACACCCGAAGGTCTTTATGTAGAAAGTTTTTTTCTGTTGCATATTAGATGCGTGATTTTAGGGAAAAGTACAGTTTTGTAAATTTGAAAATCTCTCCAGAGAGGCTATACTTTGCCCATGTCAAAAACTATTTTCACCAAAATTATCGAAGGAGAAATCCCTTCGTACAAAATCTACGAAACTCCGCATGTCTATGCGTTTCTCGATATCAATCCTGTTCAAAAAGGACACGTCCTCGTAGTTCCAAAGCTTGCGGTAGATGCTTTCACGGATCTCCCAGAGCCATTTTACTCTGAGGTATTTGCCACTGCGAAGCTCATCGCCAATGCTCAGATCAAAGCATTTGGAAAGTCTCGATCGACTTTGCACGTGCTTGGATTTGATGTTCCACATGTTCATGTACATGTGATCCCAGCAGAGAATATGTCTGAAACGCACTTCGGAAATCCGCTTAAGCTTACTACTGAAGAATTCACGTCTATTCAGGAGCAACTCATTGCCAATCTCTAGTCTATGTCACAGAAAAAACTCTTCTTCTTCATCGGGATAGCAGTGCTTGCGCTCGCGATCGGTATTGGATTCACACTCATGGCGAATTCTAAAAGCCAGCAAAAAGGACCAAAAGGACCAAAAGAGATATCCATGTGGGTTGTAGGAGATGACAGCACAGGCTTTGATGATATCATCAAAGCATTCAAAAAAGACAGCTACAAAGATACGAACGTAGTCGTTACCAAGTTTGCGACCTACGGAGATTATGAGAAATCACTCCTCAATGTGATTGCTGATGGGAACTCTCCAGATATTTTCGTTGTTCCATCGTCGGGCGCTGGGATTCTTGAAACCAAGACTGCCAATCTTCCAGATTCAGCGGTGAATATCGATGATATGGCCCGCAACTACAACAAACTCTTCGATGATCTCATCGTGACTGAGTCAGGAAAGAGTGCGGACGGGAAGGAGATCCAAATCCGATCTATCAAGTGAGTGCCACTTGCGTATGAGACTATGGGCGCTTTTTACAATCGCTCAGTTGTGAGCAATGCTGTACCACTCACTTGGGACGAACTTAAGAAATACATCTCAGAAAATATCACCGAAGATACTGTTCCAGTAGGACTTGGACTGGGAAATCGTTATGTCACGCAGGCAGCAAATATTGCATCACTCTTCTTGATCCAGGGTGGAATCAATGCATTCTCGAACATGGCAGACACTCAGGCTGAAAAAGCACTCAGTGAATATCTTTCATATTCTGGAAACGATGCAGGCTCTGACAATGCAAACCACCTCATAAAGCTCAAAGATGCGATGGATCGTCAGGGGATTTCCTCTACGGATATGTTTGTACGCGGAAAGATCGGGGTAATCTTCGGATATCCTTCACTGCTTCGTGAGATTGAGTACTCACTCAAGCGTGCGAGTTCTGATGCGGTTCTTGAGAAAAAAGATCTACGATCGTCCGAGATTCCACAAACAGGTGTCGGTAAGAAGCTCAATCTTGCTCGCTATACATACTTTGCTCTCTCTAAATACGCTCCAAATCCTGCGGCTGCGACAGATTTCCTCGTACATCTTTCAAGCAAGGAATCCGCTCAGGCGTATCTTGAAGCGTTTCCACACTACCTCCCAGCACGCAATGATCTCGTAGAGGAACGCAAGGATAAAACCATGAATAAAAACTTTCCTTGGGTGCGATATGATAGCTTTATCCCTGCAGGAGATGTGAGTCTTGTGAATTTTGATCGCGGTCTTACTTCGGAATTTGAAGCATATTTTGGAAATGCGCTCGACCGCAGTAATCCCAATGCAAAGGCAATCTTATCGGATACAGTTAAAGAAATGGACTGCCAAAAAAAGCACCTCATAGGTCAGTCTGGATACGATGAAGCATGTAGTGGTAGCTAATTTTTGCATTCAAAACGGTCATATGATAACGTGACGGTAAGGCGTAAATCGCTTCTCTACCCTCTAAAGGAACTTACAATGCTTCGTTTGGTGCGAATCATCCTCCTCGGATTCCTCTCTCTTCCACTTGTTTCACTTATTGAAACAGGATCACTCACTTCCGCTCCTGCTACTGCACACGCAGCATGCAGCATTTGGGCACTCAACTGTGAAGACGACACAAAAATAAATATCTGTAACTCGAATGACCCAAGTTCTTCGAAGTACTGTTCACTCGACAAGGGAACAGACCTTGTAAAGAATGGTGTCAACGATATCAAAACAGATAAGCGCTTCTCTGAATATGTTCAGGATGTTGTAGCATACTTGCTCACATTCTTGGCACTCATTACAGTAGCGCTGATTCTCTGGGCTGGTTTCTCTGTGCTCACATCAGCGGGCGACGAAGAAAAGGTCAAGAAGGCCAAGAAAATCATCGTTTATGCGATTGCTGGTCTTATCCTCATTACCCTTGCGTATTCTATTACACGTTTCATTATTGGAACAGGCAAGAATAAGAAGGAGGGGATTATCAATGCGATTTCTAGTGTATTCTCAATTGATTCTGCATATGCAGCTGATCCTGATGAGGGTAAGGCATTTGATTTCTACCGTGCGCAGATCGAGTCTATTTCTCAGTCTATCGGTCGCGACTACGAAGTAGACGGACGTGTAAAATTCGCATCTCTCCAGGATCTCAAGACTGCAGTCACGAAGAGTATGGATACTTTTCCTGATACGGACAAGGATCTCAATATTGGACTTGCAAACGGAGTTCTTACTTCGATCGCTCTCGTTCAGAAATATCCTGATTCTAATCTCTATACTGATCGTCTTGCTCAGTCACTCAAGGATCTTCTTACGAAGGTAAAGATCGGACAGATTTCTACTAAGATCAGCGCAACTCCTGATCATGGAAATGCTGCACTTACCGTAACGCTCCGCGCAAACGAAGCGCGTGATCCATCGGGAGTTCGCATCCCAGATTCGAACTATGTTTGGTGGCTCAAGGGAGTAGGAAATACTCGAAAGGTGATCGGAAATGGTCCATCAATCGGTTATAAATTCACGGAAGAAGGGGTATACACTGTGAATCTCCAGATTCTTTCTGCAAGTCGAAATTCAAAGGGGCGAATGGACGTTCTCCCATTCAATGGAACTCAAGAAATCCGTGTAGAACCAAAGCTTGCAAACATTCTTCTCTATCTTAATGGATCAAATGTTTCGCAGACAGATAGCTACAAGATTACTCCAAACCAGGGAAATTCAGGATTGATCATCGATGCTTCATCTTCTACTGCGGCAGCAGGAGCTACTATTCTCAAGACAGAATGGGATTTCGGAAATGGAAATACTTCTGTATACAATGGATCTCCACGTGTAGAGCGTCAGGTGTATGCACGAGCTGGGAATTACACAATCCGACTCAAGATCACAACGAACGAGAAGGCTGAAGTTGTCAAGACGATCAACCTCCAGGTTCAAGATCCAATCGCTACAATCCGAGCCGATAAGACTTCCGGTTTTGCAAGCGATGACTTCAAGTTTCAGGCAAGCTCCAATGCTGCATCTGTGCTTCTTACATACGAATGGTCAATTCTCGAAGCAGATTCAGGAAAGTCACTCTATTCTACAAAGGCTTCGTCTATCAACTACAAGTTCCCACGCATGGGAAACTATGTAGTGCGACTGAAGACTCTTTCTTCGAATGGTCAGCAGGATACGGACAATATCTCAGTTCGTATTGATTCAAAAGATCCAATCGCTCAGTTTGAAGTAAAGTCTGCATCTGCAGAAACTCCAAACACTGTACTGCTCGATGCAACTCGTAGCTATGATCCAGATAGCCTCGATGCCTCAAAGCTTACATTTAATTGGACGATTGATGGAGAACGAGTTGAACTCAACAATAGCTCACGAAATGGTGCACTCGGTTACTATACATTCACAACAAAGGGAAATCATACGATCGTTCTCGATCTTGGAAACCAGCAGGGGAAGGTAACGAATACAAAGAAGGATTTCAATGTAGAATCTCTCCTCTCTGTGAAGCTGATCGTCACTCCAAAGGTTGGACAGCTTGGATCACCCGTTGCTATCGTTGCAGAGTCAAAAGAGGCCACTGTATTCGAATGGGATTACGGTGATGGGACAAGCGAAAACACAAGCGAAAGCCGAGCATTTCATACATACAAGAAGTCTGGAACATTCGATGTACGACTCACAGTTCGTGGAAATCCAAATGCTGGAAATTCAAACACGATCACTCGAAAGGTGTATGTTTCCGATGCAGATTCACCGCTTGCAGCGATCACGGTTAAAAACGATCAAGATACAGTAGAACCGGTTGCAAATGCATGTCCTGAAGGGGATGCCTATATCGTAGACCGCACGAAGGCAATTCGAATTACTGGTGAAGAGAGTATCAATACAGATGGCACAACCAACGGACTTACCTATACATGGAAGTACGGAGGAAAGAACTCTACACAGCGAGATTTCTCATATAAGTTTGATGAACTTGGATGTTTTCCAGTGAGCCTTACGGTTCGTAGCCAGAAAACAGGGAAGACAAGTACCGCATATATGAATGTAAAGGTTGAAAATGTTCTCCCAACATTCGCCTCACTCACTGTAACATCTGACAAACCAGATGCTGATCCAGTTATCGTAAATGTTGCAGCAAACAATGCAATTGATCCAGATGGAGTGATTGTTTCATATCTCTGGTACTACTACACTGATAGCGATCCAGAACCACAGGATTTCCGTATTACACGTACACCAAAGACTACGTTTGTTCTTCCACGCATCAACGGGAAATACTATTTCGCCGTGACGCTCGAAGACTCAAATGGTGCAAAGGTAAACTCAGAAGAAGGACACGATGAGCGATATTCTATTACGCTCGCATCTGACAATATCAATACTCCACTCATCACACTCAAGGCATCTAAATCAAGTGCCAACGTAGGTGAATCACTCGCTTTCCAGGCAAATGTAAAGAATATTCTCCAGCAGGATATTACTGAGAAAACAGAGTTTAAGTGGGACTACGATGGTGATGGTTTCTACGATGAAACGACGACATCTCCAAGTGTAAAGCACACCTACGACAAGCCAGGATCTTTCAATATGAAGGTAAAGGCAACGTACAAGGGGATTTCAAATACAAAGTATTCTCAGATCACGATCCGCAACGAGCTCCGGCCAAACCTCGAATACTACGGTATCGGAAACCGCTATGTATTCATGAATACAACAAGCGGAATCTACAGCAAGGTAAAGTGGACAGTAGGAAAAAATACATCAGAGAATCGTGACTCATATGTTGTAAACCTCGATACAGAAGATACGACCTCACAAGTGACACTCGAAGTTTCGGATGGAACAGATACGAAGACAATTACAGTTCCACTCCGCAAGGATGTTATCAATGCAGCACGTCTCAAGAATTCTTCTGAAAACCTCGTAGTATTTACATATCCAAAGGCAGAAGATAACGAAATCCATGTTTCTCGCTCTGACGAAAAGGTATTCGTATATCTTGGAGAATCAAAGGGTGATGTAACGAAGTATACAATCGACTCTGATATCACTGCGGATAGTGATCTCAATGGTGAGGTCTCAGACGATGCCGATAATGCTGGAACTGACTCATACACCAACGGAGCGCCATTTATGATCCGAAACCTCGGTTCTACCAAGGAGCGCAACATTATGGTTGCAATCTATGATGGATCAGGGAAGAAGATCGGATCACAGAAGATCAAGATCGTTCTTGATTACGCGGATGAAAATGCTATCAAGGATACACTCGAAGGCTCAGGAGCGCTTAACAAGGCGATTTCTGATGCTGACAAAGCATCTCTCGGAAAGCTCAAAGATCTCGTACGAACAAAAGCTCCAGAAGCAGACCGCGTAAAGCTTATGCAACAGCTTAGCCAGCTTCAGGATGGATGGCAGGATACTACAGAAAAAACTAAGGCTGTAGTTGCCATGGAACGAACAGTGGCTGATCTCTCAGTCTCTGACGACGTGAAGAATGAATTCCTCACGATCCTCGATGGATTCCTCCTTACTGAGTCAGAAACCAAAGATGAAATGTCACTCGCAACGAGTGTGCTCAAAAAGCTCATCCCAACATCGAATACGCACTACGAAGAAATCTTTGGAAAGGATGGTAAGTCTGGACTCGTAGGTGAAATCCTCGGTCATCCAACCAATACTGAACTCAACAAGACGATCGGAGAAAAGATTCTTGGGTATATCAAGTCTGATGAAAACATCAGCGATGCTGATAAGCTCACGCTCAAGGAGCAACTCCGCATTATCATCAACGGAGGATCAAAGAACCTCTCAGTAGCAACCGAAACACAGACATCAACAGGACCAACTGATATCATATCTATCCTACTTGGCATCCTTAAGGCATTTGGTTACATTGTTGGATTTATCGTTCTTGCATTTATTGCACTCTTCGGGATTTTCAAGATCACAAATCGAAATGGGACAATGGGCTTCCAAGATTTCCTCATCGAGAAAATCTTCCATAAGGGAAGTCCGGCTCCTGTGGTAAGTTCGACGGTTGTTGGCTCAACTCTCTCTACTCAGGTAGAACCAAAGGCCCCCGCTTTCAATGATCTCCTCGCAAGCGTCCCAGCTTCAGTAGCATCTACTCCAACACCTACCTTTGATCCACTTAGTTCATCCGAAGGGAATTCGACAGATGCTACTCAATCTCAACCCGCTGTCATTCCCGATTGGCTTAAGGGTACAACTGAACGACTCGTGGTTGATGAGAAACCAGCTGAACCAGTTGTGGCAGCTCCTGTAACTCCAGAACCAGTTACCCTTCCAAGTTGGCTATCTGCGACTACTCCATCAGCAATTTCCACTCCTGAAGCACCTATTGTTCCAGAGCCTGAGACAACTCAGACGGTAGAAGCGGTCCATGCTGAAGTACCTTCTATGATTGCTGCTGAAGAAGTTACATCTCCAGCATCTGAACCTTCCATTGCCGTGGAGGAAAAGGCTGAAGTTGAACTTCCAAGTTGGCTCTCTGGAACTGCAGCACAGGAAGAACAGATTGCTGTAGAAAGTACTCCACAGGAAATGCCTACAGAGGAGATTCACCAGGAAGAAGCTCCTGCATATACTCAAGATGTGCCAGTAACTACACAATATTTCCCATTGGACGAGTCTAAGGAATCAAAAGCTGTTGCTATTCCTGAGTCAGCTCCGGAAGCTGCAGCCCCTGTAGCCCCTGCAGTGGACGACCTTCCTGATTGGTTGAAAGATCTTCAGCCCTCAGTACCTCAGGCTGTAGTTGAGTCAGTACCAGCTTCGATTAAGTCTGAGTCTGTAGCTGAAAAGCCTACTCCAAAACCAAAGGCAAAATCTTCAGCCAAGAAGAAGGCAGAACCAATACCAACAACAGAGACTCCAATTCTTCCATCTACCACGAATATGGATGATCTCCCTGATTGGCTTAAATAAGTAAAAATCTATGACCACACCTGAGAATAACGAGACAAGCCGACCAAGCTTTCTCGATGCTATCCTCGCCGAATGAGCCTCTTCAATAGAGGCTTCTTCGGTGTCTAAGGAGGCGACATCAACTCCTGCCGTAGCTCCACAAGCATCGGTTGTATGAACTCCGCCAACTCCACCAGTTCAACCTCCCAAAAAGCGCGAGCCTATGAAGCCGGCTCAGTTTATGAAGATCCTTGGTACACTCTTTCTCGTCGCACTAATATTCTTCGGGTCATTCCTGGCATATATTGTCTTCAATCCTGGAGAGGCGCGATTTTTTATCCGATTTGGGATCAATCCTTCTCAGGTGGCATCACTCCTGAGTAATCTAGTGAATGGAATCTTCGGATCGATTACATTTATCCTCTCGGTAACTTGGGTAATCTTCTTGTTTCGGGCAATTATTACCAAGAAAGAATTCCGACGTAAGAAGACTGTTTACTTCATCCTTTCTGCGTTTATAGGGATCATCCTCTTCTCGAACATCGGATTTTGGGCATTTCTTTTCAAGAAAATCGGGGCTTCAGACTTCGTAAATCCGAACGGGGGAGTGATCGCATATGACAATGATCTCTATCTCTCCGATCGATTTAAAGATTCTGCTGAAATCGTAGACTTCAATAATATCATCGGACCAGTGACGATCCGATACGATCTCGCATCGGATGTGAAATTTGCGTCTAAGACGATCGATATTGACGGTTATGAAATCGACTACGATGGCGATGGCACTGTAGATAAGAAATGATCTAATCCAGCTGCTGACAAAAGTTTGGTCTACACCTACGATCGTAAGGGTAAATTTACTCCAAAGGGCACATATAGTGGATATGATACCGTTACTCGAGAATGGAAAGTGGTGCCGATCGTCTTTGAGTCGATCAATATTGTTGGGAGTGTAGATATCAAGTCTACCGACAAGAATGTGGTCTTCGATGCAACGGATCTTAAAACACTGGGGAATCTTGCTTGGTATACGAGTGATAACCTTGATACTGTTGCTTCGCGTGAACTGAAGTTTACGACCAAGATCGAGAAGGCAGATAAATTCGTCTGTCTTGCAGCAAACAGTGACCCCAAGAGGAAGGATGTTTGTGATCGTATTTTCTTTGTAAAATCTAGATCAGATTCTCCTATTAGTGCATCTATCAAGTATCAGGTTGATCCTACGGATGTCCGAAAAATCAGTTTCTCACTTACTGATAAGAAGTCAAAAAGTGGGGGAGAAATCGAATCAGTTAAGTGGTTACTCGATGACACCGCAACACTTTCCAATGAGGAATCCTTCGAAACGAGTTTTCCAAGCTATGGAACATATAAGATTAGCGCTGTACTTCGTGATACAGCAGGGAATACTGTCACAGTAACAGAGCGAATTACAATCAAAGCTCCGCTCGCACTTATTAGAAATTCGAATTCAGATTCGATGATAAAAGTGACAAATGATTCAGGGGAATCTCTCCTTAAGGGTACATATAACTCGGACCTTCGAGCATATAAGATTGAGAACTTTACAATCCCATCGAAGCTCACTTTCGATGCATCGGATGTACGAGTTAAGAATCCAGGTTATGAACTCACGGATGTACAGTGGGATTTCGGTGGAGATGAGAAAAAGTGACTCATTGTTCAACAGGAATTCGTCGTTGAAAAACGATATGAAATCAATGTGAACTACATCTTTGAGAAGCAGGGTTCGGATGAGAAGCTCAATGCATCTGAAAAGATTATTATCGAAGGAAAGAAAGAAGAAATCTCACCAAGCTTTAAGCTCGTTCTTCCAGATGGACAAAGTGATCTCGATAGCCTCTATGCAACAGTAAAGATTACCTTCGATGGATCTGCATCGAGCGTTCGCTCGGGTAAAATATCCAAATTCATCTACGACTTTGGCGAAGGAAAAGAGCCAAGCGAATGAGATGCTGTAAAAACCTACGCATATTACATCCCGGGTGAGTACACTGCCACGCTCACGATTGTGAAGGATGATGGATCAAAGGCTTCCACGAGTCGCAAGATTATTATCAAAGAAGTTCCAAAGAAACTCACAGTACATTCGAGTCTTTCTTCTGGAAAGGCAGGGATGAGCATCGACTTCGATAGTTTCGGAAGTGTTGGTCAGATCGACAAATATGAGTGGGATTTTGGAGATGGGACAACCACTTCCACAGAAGCAAATCCAACACATGTATTTGAAAAGTCAGGTACGTACCAAGTGAAGCTTACTGTTACCTACGCTGATGGAACAGTTCGTACAGCAAATCTCGACATGCAGGTTGATGAATAATAAAAGCCCCTTAAGGGGCTTTTATTATTTTTGGTAGTAATTGTATTTCCAGTTTGTGAGCGTATGATTGAGGGTGATCGAATACGGCTCATCACGAGTTCCATCTTTCCAGGTAACAATGGATTCTATTTGTATATTACTGTAATCAGCTGGACGAGTGATACGTATTTCTCGAGTAAAAATAGATACGCAGTTTCGTGAGATTGTATTTGTGCACTTAAGACTCGGTGGGGGGCCTTTTTGAGAGAGGAGTCCGTTGCTGTCTAGGTATATTGGAAATACTGCAAGATACTGAGGCCTGGTCGCACCTGTATAGCTTCCTGGTGAGGTTACTCCACTCAGACTCCAGGCTCCGCCAGAGTTACCAGTCATGATGTACGAACCTGATTTTAAACTATAGGGACGTGCGGGGTTTGTATTCCCGATGCAGAGCGGATTGTAGTCTGCAGTATCGTAGCAGGCGTTGTAGTCGCTGGAGAATTTAATCCAGTTGGTAGAGCGGATATTTTCGACTGCCTCTATCCCTTCTCGAGCAATATTAACTGCCTTGATTCTATTTTCTGTAGTCACCGCGAGTGTCTGACCGCTCGAAAGAATACCATAGGCACCCGTTAATCCTGTCGTGAGTACGAGCATGACTACAATAACTTCTATGATCGAATTCCCGCGAGAATTAGTAAACATGGACTAGAGTGAAGGCTTGGTAGTTCCACTAGCTGTATGGTCAGCTGCAGGGGCTACTGGAGTAGTATGAGTTTCAGTCGGAAGTGCTGGTTTCGCAGTATCTTTTACGACATAGATCTTAGTAGTTCCAAGCACTTCATCACTTGGACCGTAGTAGGTGATGAGATATTCGTTCATTCCTTCTTCCATATTTCCGTTGTCGATGCTCGCGTTATACGACCATGATGTTCCAAATGCCTTGAACTGCTGAAGTTGGTAGTTGTTAACCTTGATGTATTTCACCATGTTTGCAGCGAAGGATCCACGGAGTTTTACAGAAGTTTCTGTAGTCTTGAATGGATTATCTGCTGGGCTAATGATCTTGAAATCCTTGTTGGAGACTGGGTAGTTTACAACATCAGGCTTCTTGATTGCAGTCTTCTTATTGTTTACATTCACTGTGATAACACCCTTCTCGATAACTACTCCCGCATCGTCGAATACCTTGTATGAAAGATCGTTTGAAGCATCTGGAAGGAGATAGTTGTTGAGACGGAACGATTTATCATCCTTAAGAACTTGTGCCTCACGCTTCCCGATAACGATCTTTGAAACAGTAGAGTTAAGAAGCTTTCCTGTGATGTTGATCGAACCAGTATCGACAGACATTTCATCTTCTGGATAAGTGAAACTTACCGACTTACCATTTGTAGTATTTGTTTCGCCAGTTCCTGTCGTAGTAACTCCGGTTGCGCCACTTGCTGTGCTGCCAGTTGCTGATGGGATGTCAGAAACACTACTAAGAACAGAAGAACCATCCTTCTTTATATAGATGCTTGATTGCTTGATGAAATCATCGAGCACAACCACTTTATCTGCGATGTTTGTGTTCTTTGCTTCAGAGAGGAGAAGTGAGATCATCTGGTTAGCCTGTGCGAGTGTTGATGCACTTTCTGCAGCGATGGCTGTACCACCCTTGAGGACGTATGCATTGCTTGCACGTGTATTTTGGCTGACGATATACACTGTACCCTTATCTGCAGTCACTGAGAAGAGCTTAAGCTTCACAATTACGTCACCGTTTGGTGAATCAACCCAAGCGTAACCATTGTTGAGTGTGAAAGTCTGCTTTCCATCTACGAGACCATCATAGTGAAGCTCAGAAAGACTCTCGATAGAGATTTTAGAAGTCGAACCTTCGATTTCGATATCTGCATCACCCGAGTCTACCTTTACCATTTTATCTCCTGAGAGGAGCTTGGCTGGTCCGGTGAGCTCTTTTTGTGTGTCAGAAGACATATAGATACTCACTTTTGCATCCTTTTTTGGGATGACTTGTACGGACGCAGTTCCTGCAGGCGCGGTATCTTTTGTACCGTTCGATGAGGAAGAAGACCCCATGATCGCCTTGATAATGATCACCAAAATAATGATCGCAATACATACCGGAAGTACGAGAGTCATCGCATTTGTGCGATTAGTTCAGCCTCGTCGCATAGTTTTGAGTGAAATGATATGGATGAAATATATCAAAAAACTCCCCGAGGGCAAGCGGAGAGTTTGGAATTTGATAGGATATGCTAAATCTCCTTCGGAATAATAGCGTCAACTGCTGCGTAGGTAGCTTCTTTCCCCTTTGGAATACGTACAGAAACCGTATCACCGATCTCAGCCTTGAGGAAGGTTACACTGGCCATGAGGACGTTATACGTCTTGTTTTCTGAGACGACCTGATACTTTTCTCGGTTCATAGTGAGAAGTCCGATCACAGTATCGTATGGGATTTCTTCGATGATCTTGTACGTGATCTTCCCATCAGAGGCAATAATCGCCTTGAGTTTACTTCCTTGAACGAGGTGAGACTTAGATGCGTAGTTCTGTGGAACTGGATAGATTGCTCCATCTGAACCGAGCATAGAATCTCCCGTGAATACTCCTTCGACGATCTTGTCAGTGCCGCTCTTATAATTATTGAGGCCGCTGGCATTAATGTATTCGAGTCCTTCTGCTGCTCCGTCTTCTCCTGCAAGTGTTGCGAGGATCTTTCGCGCTGCTGAAACTGATTTTCCTGCACTCTCCAATAAGTCGCGAATTGCCGCAAGCTTCTTTTGGTCAGTCATGGTATATTTGTATGAAAGTAACGCCTCTATTATACCCAGATCCGCTCTACAGCAATGAAAGCGAGATTGACAAAGATTTTTTTAAATGTGCAATAATCCAAAGTACCAATTCAAGATCTCGACATGAAAAAAGAGTGCAACATACAGACCTGCTGCGAGATATGGTCCAAAAGGTACTTGGATATTGCGACTGCGTTTCACGGCAATGATCCCAACTCCGATGATGCTTCCGATAATATATGCTGCAAAAAGTCCAAGCAGTGCAATCTTTGTACCTGCAAGAAGCCCCATAAAGATGGCTATACGAAGGTCTCCACCGCCCATCCATGTACCGTTTGATACTACGATCTGCAGGAAGAAGAATCCAAATATAATCGCAGCCCCCATGAGTGCGTTCGCGAGCGGGAGATTCATCCACTCAGTCGCAAAAGGCAGATAGTGACTAAAGAGAGAAATCGATGAAAAGTGATCAATACTCAAAAGTATAAATAATCCCGCAATACATGGCAAAATCACTGCGTCAGGGATTTCCATGTATAAAATATCGTAGACCGTGAACGTTACTGCAACGAATCCTGATACGAGAAATATTGCGAGCCGAATTGCCTCGATGGTATCACCAAGAAGAATCGCGCTCATATCCACGTGGTACATTCCACTCAGTACAAAGACCGCACACATCAGACACTCAAGCAGAAAATGATACGCTGGAATCTTTGCTCCACAGTGTCGACATTTTCCTCGCAGTAGTGCAAAGGAAAGGATAGGGAAGAGGTCAAGTACTCCGAGCGTATGATCGCATGCCGGACATGCGCTTCGTTCTTTGGACATGCTTCGTCCTTCTTTGAGTCTTGGGATGAGTGCTGAGGCAAAGCTTCCAAATATCGCCCCGAAGAGCGCGAGAGCTACGTATGCAAAATTTACCATGATGAGCGAGATTGAAATATGCGCAGGCTATATTGATGGACGACTTCGATATGCTCGTCGGTTATTCAGCGTATATTCATAAGCTGCGCGAGCGTATTTGAGTGCGCGAGATGGATGAGCTTTTCAAGTATTGGATCGCTCGCTCCTGTCTGCTGTATTCCGAAGAAGTGTCCAATTCGCAAGCAGAAGAGTGCTGTAAGCTGAAGGAATGATGTCTCTGTCGATTCACATGCCTCCAGATAGTAGAGTGTCTCATCAAAGAGATCTGTTTCCTCAAGTCACTCTGGAAGCATTTCAGCGAGGACTTTCATCACAAAGAGAAACCGTACCATTTCTTGGTAATTTCGTCCTTCCTTGCGAAATGCATGAATGGGGCGAACGCTCGAGAGCTTGTTGGTGGTTCATTTGCGATCGATACCACACTCGATATGAGTTCAGAGGTCGATGTATCCCGCAGTCGGGCTTTCTTTACGAAAAGCGGATATCTTTCAATATCGCTTCGTAAATACCGTATAAATGCGCTCACGATCTTTTATCTCGCTCCATTTGAGAAGGACTCAATCCGTAATAAACATTTCTAGTGGATATTGATCTTGCCGTCAGAAACTTCGAACTTGATCGATGAAACTCCCGTATCTGTGAGTGCGAGGATTTCTCCGTCTTTTGGAACGATCACTGAGTAGACTTTGCGGTCAGAGATTTCGATCTGTCCTACGTACTTGAGGCCACGTACATCCTTGATGTTCTTAGAATCTGGCTCAAAGATCCATACCTTGTTCGAAAGAATGAGGTAGAGGTAGTTTGCGCTTGAGCTTGTTGTGATCTTTGGAATTCCTCCACCGTCTGAGTTTGAATAATTGTCAGGAAGCTTGTTGAGGAGAAGTCCTTTGCGTGAGAATGAAGGAGTGGTAAATACCTTTTCAAAGGCAAGATCGTTCTTGATCACATAGAATCCACCATCGAGTGCAAAGTCCAGGAGTGTATTCCCCTTAATTCCACCGTCGATCACTGGAGATTTTCCTGTAAATCCGTTTACACTTGGTCGGTGTTTGTAGATCTGTGTCCCATCGGCTGAAAGCAGATAGATATTTCCGATAAATGTACGGATCTTAGAACTTGGCTCCCAAGTGCTCTGACCTTCAACGTTTACATATGCAAATGATCCTTTGCTATACTTAATAACGCGGTTTGATTTTGTGAGGATGTAGATAACACCTTCAGGACTGATGTCTGCACTTACGGCTTCTTCTCCGTCAGGGAAAGACTCCTTCTTTGGAGTTGTTCCTTGAACATATGGGCCATAGAGACCATTTTTTCCTACGAAATAGAGCTTCTGAGCATTTTCAAAAAGTTCAATCGGTTCAAAAGTTCCTGCTCCGAAGTTAAACATCTCAGGATGTGAACTCAGAGAATAGGTTTCGATTCCATTGAGTTGTTTCTTGAGGAGGGAAATCTGTGAGAGAAGTTCCTTTACGTCGTTGGAGAATAGTTTCTGATCTCGTACTTCAAATATAAGATCCTCGGCTTTTTTGATGTTTTGCTTAAATGCTTCTTTGTTCGCAAGATCGCGAGAAGATCGATTAAGGATCTGACTCGCTTCAACGAGTTTGTTCTTGTATTCTTCTGGCACGACTGAGCCCATTCGAGAATGGAAAAGCGAACTCGTAATGAGATAGAGGAGTCATAGTGCCACCACGAGTCCCGCTCCAAAGAGTCAGGTTCGTACTCGTTTATTTGCAAGTGCAGCTTGTACTTTCTCATGCGCCATAATTTTGCGAACACGGCGTTCGAGTTCGAGGTTTGCGATCGCCTTAGCAGCCCAATTATAACCCGCAACTATCCCGTCAGTTGCCATACTGATGAAATTCTCTGGCTTCTCAAAGCGCGAAGTTCTAACATCTGAATAATCGCGCTCCGCAGAATTTTGAAATACAAGACATTCGATCGAATCGCCAGCTGACTCACGAGACAATAGGCCTTCTACAATCGTTGAATCATTCGTCCGAGCAAACTCTGTGAGATCTTCTTTTGTGAGGAAACTCAGGAGATCTTTATTTGCGATATAGAGCGCATCACCGAGGCCTACGGTTCCACTCGAAACATACGAGAATTCTCGATTGTTTGATCCCATGCCATCTGCGATGTTGGTGATTCGCTCACCTTGCTGGAGATATGCCTGGTATTCACCACATACTGAGAATGACAAAAGATCACCACGAAGCACTGAAAGGAAAACCTTAAGATTGGTTCGTGCGATCATCTGCTCCTTCATCAGGAGGAAGCGATTGAGAGCTTCAAGAACACGCGAGAAGAAGATCTCATCAGATTCTGAAGCTGGCTTTCCACTGCCGCAAAGATCAACGAGTGAACTCTCGAGGAGTGAAACGACAGAAGAGCTGTCTGAGCTTATCTGAAAATAAATCTCCGCACCAGTATCAATGCGAATCTTTTTGGTTGACACAGAACTCGCAAGATGAGTTCCGACGTGGCGATAAATGTGTGAGACGATCATAGTTTGCGAGAGAAAAGCCCAGATCAGTGTCCGGGCTTTACTTTTGGTGAAGACTAAATGTTGTCGAGCATGCCCAAGATATTGTCAGCATCTGCATCCTTTTTGTCTGATGCTTCCGCCTGTGCCACCTTCGTGCGCGCGTCTCGTGACTGGAACTCCTGCCACTCGATGAGGTGTTTTTCGTTGAGAGTTCGGATCTCTTCTTGGTACTTAACCTCGAGCTCTTCGAGCTTCTTTCGTTCAGTTTCGAGGATGTCGAAGAGACGATCTACTTGATCATCAGTCATCGAAGGGAGGATATCGAACCAATACTGTTTTTCGTTGTTGTCCATGCTCTCTGTAGCGAGCACAAGCTTTACGAGCTCAGGATATTGCTGCTCGATCTCATCGAGAATAGTAAATACGAAACCGTCTTTTGTGACCTGAGCCATAACCCTAAATGATGAATACTGATGCGTATTATAGAGAGTTTTTCGTGAACGCAAATTTTGCCCGTACGAACATTTTTTTTGTGACTTTACAAAAGCTCTATATACTCTGCGGCGAAAGTCTATGAAATCATTCTTCCTTTTTCTGCTACAGAAACTTGCGCAGGCGGTAGTCCGCAGGCATAAGCCCTTCGTCGTAGCAGTTACCGGAACGGTGTGAAAATCTACGGCGACTCATTTTCTCTTCGATGCTCTCGAGGTACTCTATGGTCGCGGTCAGGTCTTCATGTCCTTCCACAACTACAACTGAGAATACGGTGTTCCATTCACCATTCTCCAAACCGCGTCTCCACACTCGAATCCAATTCTGTGGGCATGGGTATTTATTAAAGGACTTGCTTTGTTATTCACAAAGAATTATCCAAAATACCTCGTCCTCGAATATGGGATCGATCATCCAGGTGAGATGGACATGCTTCTTGATATCGCAGAACCCGATGTTGGTGTACTTCTTGCGATTTCCAAGAATCACGTTGCAAACTTTGCAAGCTACGATGAATACGTTGCTGAGAAGCTCAAGCTCGTTCACCGATGTAAGGCACTCATCTACAATGGTGATGATGCCAAGATCCGACGTGCTATCCTCGATAAGCCACGAGAAAATACATTCTCTTTTGGTCGTAAATCAGCTGAACCAGTTGATTTCCGTGCTACTCAGATCGTATCTACTCTTGAAGGACTGACGTTTGATGTAGAATCTGGCGATCTTACAGTACCGGTAAAGGTTCCAGTAGTAGGAGGACATCAGGCATACAACATCCTCGTAGTCTTTGCTCTCGCTCGTGTACTCGGGAAGGATATCCACGAGGTAACGAGTATCTTCGAGCATCTTCATCCTCAGAAAGGGCGCGGATCTATCTTGCATGGGGTCAATGAAACAACTATCCTCGACGGAAGCTATAACGGAAGCCACGAAGCGATTACTGCTGGTATAGAATACCTCCAAGAACTCGATCCATCTATCTCCAAGGCGCTGTTTCTTGGTGATATGCGCGAACTTGGTGCAGACTCTCGCGAAATGCACGAAGATCTCATCGAACGCATTGTGGAGCTCAACCCTGTGTTTATTGTCCTTGTTGGAGAAGAAATGCGCAAATACGTTGTTGCTGCGCTCAAGGAAAAATTGGGCGAAGATCGTGTATTTCATTCTGCAAATTCTCGTGTTGCTGGTCAGAAGGTTCGTGAACTTCTTTATGAGATTGAGGGTCAGAAGGCAATTTTTGTAAAGGGAAGTCAGAACACCATCTTCCTCGAAGAAGGGATCAAAGAATTCCTCTTTGATATGCGTGATATCGACAACCTTTGTCGTCAGTCACCACGTTGGCTCAAGAAAAAGAGTGAGTATTTTGATCTGATAGCACTATCCTAGGTTGCCTTTTTGCAATAATCTTTTAGTATCCGCTAAAGCATTCTATCTTCTTGGATTCTATGATTTGGTTTTGGATTCTCTTTGCACTCTATTCGACGGGTCTCATATTCGTCTGGGGTTTCTTCCTCATTGCACGTATTCACGTCTATAAGTTCAAGCAATATTCAACACATATTGTCCCTGTTACCAAGCTTGTATTCTTTGTGCTCCTTGCTCTCACGATCGTCGGGTACTATATAGTGCTCTCCGAAATGCGAGCTACCCCTGCGCCAAAAACGGTGCAAGAAACTTCTATCCAAGAAATTTACTAAATCATGAAAGTCGGTATTGTTGGTCTTCCAAATGTTGGAAAATCTACCTTGTTTAATGCTCTTACAAAGTCATACGCTGCAGAAGCTGCGAATTTCCCGTTCTGTACGATCGAACCAAATGTTGGTATTGTAAATGTACACGATGATCGACTCGAGATCCTCCGATCTACGATCAATGGAGCGAAAACCGTTCCTGCGAATGTTGAATTCGTTGATATCGCCGGACTCGTAGAAGGAGCCTCAAAGGGGGAAGGTCTTGGAAACAAGTTTCTCTCACATATCAGACAGGTAGACGCGATCCTTCAGGTAGTTCGTGGGTTTAGTGATTCCAATGTTCACCACGTTTCTGGATCTGTAAATGCAAAGCGTGATATCGAGATCATCAATACTGAGCTCATCATCGCCGACCTTGAAACTCTCGAGAAGCGCATGGGTGACAACGACAAGAAGATCCGCGCTGGAGACAAAGAAGCCAAGGCAAAACAAGAGATCTACGTTCGACTCAAGCCACACCTCGAGTCTGGAAAGCTTGCTTGTCTGCTTGAAAAGACAGACGAAGAGGCTCTCCTGCTTCGAGATCTTTTCCTTCTCACGAATAAGCCATTCGTCTACGCTGTAAACGTGGATGAGGCAAGTGTCAACGAGTCTGAAGCAAAACTTCGTGAACTCACAGGTATCACCGATGCTTCGATCCCAGTGCTTCCGATCAGTGCCAAGATGGAGCTTGATATGATGGAATTCTCCGCTGAAGATCGTATCGAATATATGAAGGATCTCGGAATTCTAGAAAATCCAACTGATATCCTCATCAAGAAGTGCTACGACCTCCTCGGGCTTCAGTACTACTTCACTGCAGGTGAAATCGAAGTTCGTGCTTGGACGGTCCGCAAGGGTGCGAAAGCCCCAGAAGCTGCCGGTGTGATCCATACAGACTTCGAGAAGAAATTTATCAAGGCTGACGTTGTAAACTGGAACGATCTCGTACAGTCAGGTGGTTGGTCAAAGGCTCGTGAGAATGGGTATGTACGAATGGAAGGGAAGGAGTATATCGTACAAGATGGAGATGTCATGCTCTTCAAATTCGGAGCATAAGAAAGATTGCACATAGCTTCGATCTTTGCGTTCAGTTCTGCGCTTCCTCGTGCGGAGTAGCTTCCGCTACACCTTACTGCGGTGCTCGAACTTCGCACAAATATCTTTGCTCTCTGCAATCTTTGTAGGATTGCGAGGATTGGAAATGTCATGATTTGAGAAAATAAAAAGTTCCTTTTAGAAGGAATTTTTTTTATTGCGACCACACGGAGGGTGTGTATTTCTCATAAATCCACACAAAAGTTTTCTTATACACCCATTTTTTGCGCCTGGGAAATTATTGTGATAGCATTCATGTAACTTCTGTATTTGCATGGATCAGTCTCTCTCCCCATTCTCGCTCGCGCGCCTCTGGCTCTTCAATCTCGCACTCCTAGTTATCTATATAACTGGGATCGTTGGTGTGCCATTTCTCAAGTCTTCAGTGCTTGAGTATCAAAATGTAAAATCCGATCCATTCGATGGTACGATTTATCCAATCCGCTATGTGCCAAACTGGCTCGATGCAAAATACTCTAACAAATCGACTCGTTTTGAAAGTATTCCTGCTGCGGATTTTGTAGACCTCCCATTCTACGATCCAAATATCTTCGAGGATGACACAGATAAAGGAAAAATCGCTCTCCTCCAACGCGCAACATATATCACGCCGTACATGGGAAGTTATCGTATGAACTTCCAGGAATACGATGGTTCTCACCTCGGAGTTGATATCCGTGCTCCACTCGGCACGCCCGTACTTGCTATCGCAAACGGGATCGTCACAAAGGTAAATATCAGCAATGGTGGAGATGGAATCTATGTTGTTATTCGTCATGATGGAGTGAGTTTTGATGGAGGAGCCAAACAATCATACTATTCTACCTACCTCCATCTAGAATCTGCCCTTGCAGTAGAGGGTACAAAGATCGCAAAGGGGCAGGTGCTCGGTAAAGTTGGGATGACTGGGGTAACAACCACACCACATCTGCATTTTCAGATTGATAAGGCAGATGCGCCATTTCATGCATATTGGCCATACAGCCTTCGCGATGCACAGGAAGCCGGACTTGATTTCTTTGACGCGGTAAATGTAGGACTTGGAAAAGAAAATGCTATGAAGTACACTGTACATCCGATGGATTTTGTACAGACTCTCGCATGAGTAAAACAAGATGCAAATACGAGCGATATCCAAGTAGCTGCAACTATTACACCCACAAATCCACAGACTATCGTGACAGGAGTGGTTGTACCACCTACACCGAAGCCTGTTGTGACAGTTCCGCCACTCAATTCAGCACCCAATCTACCGGATACGACAGCGACTTCACCGATCGTCTCTGTAACCAAACCAGTTGTACCGAGTGATCAGATTTTCCGAGACATCGGACGTAACTCTGTGTATTTCGCAGCAACAAAATACCTCAAAGAGCTTGGAGTTTCACAGGGGTATGACGATGCAACCTTCCGACCAGCAGAAAATATTTCACGACGAGACGCGGTGGTGTTTCTTGCTCGAGCATTCGGAATCGAGGCTCAGCAGTGAGCACAGCCTCCATTCGCTGATATCGCATCTAATGACCCCGCAATCGGTTATATTGCTTCATTTAAGGCAAAGGGAGTGCTCCAACCAGCATTTACTTTCCGACCAGACGAGACGATCACAAAGGCAGAGTTTGTGGCTCTCTTAGTTCGACTTTCTGGTACGGAAGTAACACCAGTTGCACGTATTTCTATGGAGGTTGCAACGCTCAATCTCTTCTCACGCAGATCAGGATATCGTGTCACACGTTTTCAGTCTAGCGTAGCAGTAACTCGTGGAGAAGGAGCTCGTATGCTCTACATGTGGAAAACTCAGAGCTAAGCCCATGACTGATATCAAATTCTCACACCATGAAAAATCTCGACCATTTCCTCCTGATTCAACTCTGAGCCCAGAGTTCAATTTTTAGAGAAAATACAGATCATGGTTATAAATCTCGCACAGTAAGTTTTGAACGAATCCAGAAATAATTTTCTCAAAAATCCCCTCGCATTTGTGAGGGGATTTTATATACTCTGTGCATAAAATTATGCTCAATACAGAACAAAAAAAGGCCGTCGATCATATAGACGGACCGCTCTTGATACTTGCCGGTGCGGGGGCAGGGAAGACTCACACCCTCACGGAGCGTGTGGCGCATTTGGTGCTTGATGTCGGGATTCCACCGGAGAGTATTTTGTGTGTAACCTTTACCAACAAGGCTGCCAAAGAGATGCGCGAACGAACCGCCAAGAAACTCGGTCTCGAGCTTGGTTCGGTCAACCCGTATCGCCAAAAAGGGATTCCGATGGTCGGGACATTTCACTCGGTTGGAGTGTATTTCTTGCGGCTGTTTATCGATCGGATCGGATACTCGAAGAGCTTTGTCATCTTCGACGAAGATGACAAGATTCGCCTCCTCAAAGACATCCTCAAAACCCAAAAAGTAGACGAGAAAGAAATCCCGCCACGTCAGGTGGTTGGGATGATTTCTGCTGCCAAGAACGAAGGAATTTCCCCAGATCAGTACCGCAGATCTGCGGATAGTTATGTAAAATCTATCGTTGCTGCCGTGTATCTCGAGTACGAGAAGCGCATGAAAGAAGCAAATGCACTCGACTTCGATGATATCCTCCTCAAGGTGTACGAGATGCTCTCACTTCCTGAAGTGAAGGCGTATTTTCATGATCGCTTCAGCTATATCATGGTCGATGAGTATCAGGATACCAATGAGATTCAGTACCGCATCGTGAAGCTCCTTGCTGAGAAGTCTCGCAATCTTGCAGTCGTTGGAGACGACTGGCAGGGGATATATAGCTGGCGAGGGGCGAATATCCAAAATATCCTCCACTTCGAGAAGGACTATCCAGATGCGAACGTCATTAAGCTCGAGGAGAACTACCGCTCAACCAAGACGGTGATCGCTGCAGCTAACGCGCTCATCAAGAACAACAAAGAAGCCCTCGATAAAACCCTCTGGACTGAGAACGAGCAAGGCGAGAAGATCATCGAACTCGAAACTTCCGACGAAAAAGAAGAGGGGAGAGAGATTGTATCATTCATCACAAGTGACGTAAGCGATGGATCAGGCGCGTATTCTGACTGGGCGATCTTGTATCGAACCAATAGTCAGTCGCGACTTATCGAAGAATCTCTCATCCGCAAGAGTATACCATACCGTATCTATGGTGGTGTGAAGTTCTACGAGCGCAAAGAAATCAAGGACATCCTCGCATACCTTCGACTCATCTTCAATCCTTCAGACATCGCGAGTCTTCAGCGTATTATCAACGTCCCAAGCCGCAAGCTCGGTGATAAGTCCGTGGGTGATCTACTGCAATTCGCAGGACAGTTCGGGCTTGATTTCCGTACAGCAATCTCGCAAGGAATTGCGGAAAATGCATTCGGAGGAGCTGCTATGAAGGCATTTGAAGGATTTCTTGGGCTCTATGACGGACTCGTAGAATTCGCACAGACTAAGAGCGTTCGTGAGACACTCGAAGAAGTCGTAAAGCGCACAAAATATGCTGACTATCTGCTTGCAGAATTCAGCAAAGAAGAAGCCGAAGGAAAGGAAGAAAACATCAAGGAATTCGCCAATATGGCGTCTCGCTACGATGGACTTGAACCGCGCGAAGCACTTTCGATGTTCCTCGAAGATATCGCGCTTATCACGGATTCTGATCGTGAGGAGCAGGGTGAAAATCTCGTCTCGCTTATGACAATCCACCTTGCAAAGGGACTCGAATTCAAGAACGTTATCATCGCAGGAGCAGAAGAGTGAGTCTTTCCACATTCCCGCTCACTTCAAGACAGCAAGCAACTCGAAGAAGAACGCAGGCTTATGTATGTTGCTCTTACACGAGCAAAGAAAGCACTTTTCATCACCCGTGCCCGAGAACGCTATAGTTTTGGGACATATAGTGCCAATCCACGCTCCAGATTCCTCAAAGAAATCCCAGAGCATCTCCTTGAATCAAACCGCAAAGAACCAGAGTTCCGATTCACATCGTTCAATCCATCATCTTTTGCAAGTTTTGCATCGAGCGTGAAGCCACAGGTACGATCTATCAAGGAACACGTTGCAGGTGAATTCTCACTCGGAAATCGAGTTCGACATCCACAGTTTGGAGAAGGTACGATCGTGAGCCTGCGAGATGATATTGCAGAAATTGCTTTTGGAGGCTTATATAAAGGGATTAAGAAGCTCAATATCAAGATAGCTCCACTGGAGAAGATTGGCTAGGTAAGCAAAGAGGTTATTCATTCTCTTTTAACACTCAAACTGAGATCGTATTCTATTTTTGTATCGTAGGTATGTTCATATAACATTTATCATATTGTCGATAGATGTCTATTTGTTCTTTTGACGGTGCTTGTTGTCCGTAATGAAAATCTTTTACTATAGGTGATTGGAGAATTTTTTCACATAGCATTGCTTCTTTTTGGGTAGCAAGTCGATTTTCTGTGTTAGTATATCAGTTTATAACGTATAGTTTTTTATTTGGAGCATGAAGAAGTGTGCTTGCATTTTCACTGCTTGAAGGAAACTGAAGCCAGTCGGGAGATTGAATAAAAAGAATATGACTTGGAATCTGTGCTAAAAATGCGTAATCCTCATTTGGATAGGCAAATCCATGTAATCACAGAACCATTGTTTTGCGATTGAGAAGTATCTTTTTTAATTCGACGGGAATCCACGTTCCTTGGCAAGTAGGACTTGCAGATATCCACATGCTTATTTGGTCTGGGAGAGCTTGAATTGCAGTATACATTTCAGTATTTGATCCAGTGCAGTTATACGTGAATCGCTCACGTGGGGGCATTTTTCGAACAAGCTCTATCGTTGGTCCAGTAAGGTCATTGTATTTAGAATTTATTGGATCGTTCCAAATTGCTTCAGAGGATATTGCAATGGTTTGTAGAGCGTTAGATGAATGTGGTGTTTGAATGTTGTTTGTAGATGGCGCACAACTCACTATTCCAAGCGATAAAAGAGCGAACAGAGTTTTTTTCATAGGGTTAGATTAGGTATTCATATATCATTACGAAATTCTCTATGTAAGAATTTTTCAATGATTTTGCGTGTATATATATTAAGCAATGTATTATGGATGGTTTGCAGTGAGTGAGTTTGTCCAGTGTGATACCGTGCTACTATCTTGAGAGCAGTATGGCCACACCACCAGTTTTGGTCAGGATTTTCTGTTTGGGTAGTGTTGAATTCATAGTAATGTTCTACCCAAGTTGGTGCTGTGTATACGGTTTTACGTTCTGCATGAGCAGTCATGCTCAGAGTTGCAATAATACCGATGACAAGGATTTTTCTGAAAATACTCATGTGGTATTTCCTTTCTTCAATTTGTGTATTTGTTTAACAACGATTACAAAGTAACCTCTGACTCACTAGAACCTATTTCTAGAAGCGCTTGTAATTTATTTTTCAAGTAAGGAAAGTCAATTCACTTTTAATTAAGATTTAAGTATAGCGCACCAGAGTTCCGATTTACATCGTTCAATCCATCATCTTTTGCAAGTTTTGCATCGAGCGTGAAGCCACAGGTACGATCTATCAAGGAACACGTTGCAGGTGAATTCTCACTCGGAAACCGAGTTCGACATCCACAGTTTGGAGAAGGTACGATCGTGAGTCTGCGAGATGATATTGCAGAAATTGCATTCGGTGGTCTCTACAAAGGGATCAAGAAGCTCAATATCAAGATAGCTCCACTGGAGAAGATTGGCTAAAAAGCTACACTAAAAAGCGGGTATACCTATACCCGCTTTTTAGACTGAATTATTCAATCTTATTTCTCAAAATCTAGATACAATCACCGTATAAACTTATCATCAAAGTTATTCATCTTGTCACTTAAACATCTATCCCTCCTTACACTCTCATTCTTTATTCTGGGAAGCTGTACAAAGGCAACTATTTCACAATCGGTGGTCACTTCTACTTGAGTAGTGGTTGGTACAGGTTCTATTGATAGTTCGATTCATATATATCCTATTATACAATCACCGAAGTCTGAGATTGCTACGGCTCCAATGGATAATTGATACTTCTTGAATATAGATGGATTTACTAATATATCAGGACTTTTAAGTGCATGAGAGATTTGCGAGCAAATGTCATCATCCACGGAAAAATGTCAGGAAAAGTACAAGCAATCCATTAAGGAAAGTACTGAAAAATACAGCACTTTATTTCAATCAAATAATACCGCAAGCAATGCAGGTGATAACTTCTGTGTAAATATAGGCTCAAGAGTTGATACAATCTGAGACTTTACATCGAAAACTACAGTTGTGGGACTCGCCGTCGGTTTACAGCAGGGGCAAAATCATACAGGGGCGCTCGCAGATTATCCGCTGAGCATGAGTTGGAGAACTGAAATTTCTGATCAATTTTCTCCGGAAAATGAAATAGTTCGATTTAAAGATACGAATGCAAGATATCCTCAAATGAAGTATATCGCTGCAACTACCCCGCATCCTATCTCAGATCAACTTTACTTTCAGTCGAGTGGTGTCATAAGCTGAAGAAAAATTTCTGCCCTTGTAAATGTACAGACATGTACTTCTCGATGAACACAAAATTCTGTTTTAATACATTTAGACGACTATAAAAAACTCTGAGGAAAACTGCCACTAAAAATGCGATACAAGAACATTGGCGAAACTATTGTGATTCACTGAAAATCAGAAACCAAAACTCTCGTGCCTCGATATAATTATTGATTTGATTCGATTGAGGTATGAGTAGGAGATGTATCTGATGTAATTTCTACAGATTGAGCTGGATTTTATACTATTATTTTTTCTAGTAAGATTCTGGAGAATGCTGACTACATAGAGATATTGTCTTAATTATATAATCTGAAGTTGCTACAAATCACCCCTTTTCTCTTTATATAGAGAGAAAAGGGGTGATTTTAGTTTGTATGTATTGATTGTTTGCAATATTCAAGCTAGCTTGAAGTATCTCATGTTGATATATCTCAAACCGAAGCATCAGTAGTAAGCTCTTGACTATCTATGTTCAAAAAGTGTCTTCGAGTTGTTTCGATGACACTTTTTGCAAAGGGGAGTGTGTCTCAGGAGGAATTTGTATCTTTTGGGTAAGGAGGCTGAATTTTGAGATTTTCTGCCATATTTTTAGAGAGATACGTTACTTCGGTAATACTCAGTAGTAAATGATTCCGCGGTAAGTCCTTGTGCTATTCGAGTGAAATGATACTCGATTTTTCGAATTACCAAATCATGATTGAGGAAATTGTTCCCGAGAACCGTCCAGAATCGATAGGTTTTCTTTGGGTCGAGCTTGTGAAGGAAATTGCTATAAAGCTCCTGTTTTCCTTCTAGGAAATCTACGAGATCATTTGCAAAATACGATTCATCGATCTTGCTATCTCGCACCGAAACGAGCATAAATCCAGTCGTTGAAAAGTCCCATCGGTAGACTCGTGATTCAAAAGGTGCTGTATTTCAGTATCGAACTTCTACTTGGTAACAGTGCCCTGGATTTTGTAGGACGATGTTTTTGAAGTTGTCATACGGATCAGCAATCTTCGTAGGGAGAAATCGTGTATTAAGTGCCTGAAGAATGAGTGATTCTTGGGCGTGGAATGGCGAATCACTTGTATTTAGGGGTTTATCGAGACGATGCATCTCGATAGTATGGTCGAGATTGCGAGGAGCTTGTTTTTTGAATGTCATCCCGACCGGAGTGGTGGTTGATTTTGAGATACCGCCTTCACTCAGTGCGAGTCACTTTCCGGCCGTGAGTGCCGTCACTTCGAATTTCTTGTGAAATCTTCGTGCACTTGCGCGCTCGATCTCAGCGATCTCGTCGAGCGGAAATATCTTGGTGCATGCAAGCTCAGGCGAAACCGACTCAGGACACTGCATTCCCTGGCCGATGAGTGCGAGGTAGAATCCTGGTAGATCCCGAATATCACGATACTCCACAGCTTCTGTATCGAATTTTTCATACTGCCATTCGATCCATTCTTTGCGGGTTGCGCGGTACTGTTTTTCGTAGTTTTTGCGCTTTGTCGGGGTGATATCGAGGATACTGAGATTCCCTTCGAGTTCATTACGTGATGAGACGTAGAGTCGATTCTTGTAGGGCTTTTTGTTGAACAGTGCCCAGAGTTTATCTTGTTCAGCAGGATCTTCTGGCGGAAGGGTGTCGATCTCGAGATAGATACACGAGTTTCCATGCTCTACGAAGAGTGACATCACATCTTCTTCATTTCCAACTTCTGGATTTTCAAAGATGAGCCCGGTGATTTTCGCTCCACCAATCTCGTAGGGTTTGAGCTGTTTGAGGAGTTCGATCTTCGTACTTGGAAGATATTTCTGAAGTGTAGGTACGATGTATGCAAGAGTTTCTGCAAGTAGGAGCGTGGGCGACTGATGCTTGTAGAGTTCGTTCAAAAAGTATGGATCGATGTGATCCATGTGAGAATGGCTGATGTAGACGATATCGATCTTCGGGAGATTTGCCCAGTCGATCGTGATTCGTGGACTGCGCTCCATGAGATCGCTCACAGCGTAGTCAGAGAGCCATCCGTCCACAAGGATGCGGAGTGCGTTACCCGAAGTTGGTATTTCGATCAAACATTGTGTGTGACCGAGTGAGTAGATGTGCATGATTATTTTTGTATATCAGTTGGAAGTCACATGAGGCTATTGGTCATGTTGCCAGTCAGTCATTTTGCCATATCGAAGATAGTCTCTGGATGGAGATAGAGCCAGAAAGTACTCGCGATGAGAAAAAATCTCCATATCCATTTCCAAACGCACGACCATCTGCGATCAGATTCTCATTTCTTGAGCTCTGTGTAGATGTAGTCGAGTTTTTCGTCGTTGGTGAGTGTGAACTCGATGTGTGATCCGAACATAGATTTACTGTGAAATGATAGAAGTCTGAGGATTTTTCCAGTAGCGATTAACGAGGAGTGGAATAATCCCAATCGCGATACCACCCAGTCCTACGACATTGGTGACAAGATCGAACTCGGGGATGCTGTATCCAGCAACGAAGAATAAGAATGCTCCACTAAGCGCGGGCCAGATAACCCGTGTAAGTGACATTCGAATATCCGTGAATAGCAGTTTGCGGAAATACCAAGCACATGCAAATCCTGTGAGCCCAAGATAGAACGATATCTGAAATCCAAGTGCCGCGATCGAGCTCTGCAATATGTCATTGATCGTTGGAAGGTACGATGATCCAAAGAGAAGCGCGAGACCTGTAACCCAGATAAACATGATCGCAATATACGGAGTCTTCCATGTTGGGTGCAGCTTTGAGTACCGCGGATGTACTACACCATCACGCCCCTTTGCGAAGAGCGTGCGAGTGAATTGGAGTATCTGGGTTTCTACGGTCCCGATTGTACTCAGAAGCACAGCTACAATGGCGACATATCACCAAGTTGGACCGAAGAGTTTTTCGGCGATGGCAAAGATGATATTGGTGTTATAGTGCTGGATTTCCGCATCACTGAGCATCGAAAGTGTGATCGTGATGAATACGAGGAAGAAAATAATCAAGAAAATCATCGACCAAAACGCCGCACGACCAGGAGTTTTGTTGGGATCTTTGGTCTCCTCGCTAAGATTCATCGTCACATCCCAACCGTAGTAGAAGAAAATCGCGATGAGCGAACTACTCGCAAAAAGTGTCGGCGTAAACTCAAAAGGTGAAAACCAATTCCATGAAAATGGATGAATCTGCAGCGTAGGGAAAATCATGAAACTTTTCACGATGATGGCAAGCAGGATGATCCCCTCGATGATCGTCATCGCGATCTGCATGTAGCTCGTGAGCTTGACTCATTTGATCACCACGAGACTAATCACTGTGAGCCAAACGGCGGCAATTCCTGTCACCCAATTTACATTGTTTACGAGGTCTGGACTGAGGATGAGCAGGGTTGCGTTGGCGGCCGGAACCATGGCTGATACCATGAATATACAGCACAGCACCAAGAGTGCCCAACCCGCAAAGAATCCTGTAGTCTTTCCGAATATCATACTCACCCACGAATACGATGTCCCCGCATTTGCAGAAATCTTGTTGAGATGGATGAATGCAAATGTGATCCCGAACATGATGAGACCGCACATCAGGATGCTCGCTGGTGCGAACACTCCCGCCGCAGCGATGAGGGTTGAGGTAGTAATCTCGATACTGTACGCAGGAGCAGTTCCTGCGATTCCCATGACGATCGATTCAGCAATTCAGAGTGTTCAGGCGGCAAGTGAGGTCTGAGTTCAGGATTTTTCCATAAAAATGCGCAGAAAGTGATACCTTTCCGCGCATAATATTGGATTTTATAGTTTATACTAGTCCATCATTGCCTTTGCGACGATGTCTACCACGCTCTTGTCGAGTGCATTTGGGATCACCATATCAGCGGTAGGATTTGCAACTGCGCTTGCGAGTGCATGTGCAGCCTTGAGCTTCATCTCGTCTGTGATTTTCTTCTTACCAGAGGCGAGTACTCCCTTGAAGATACCAGGGAATGCAAGCACGTTGTTGATCTGGTTTGGCATATCCGAGCGTCCAGTTCCGACGATCGCAGCCCCACCTGCCTTTGCTTCATCGGGCATGATTTCGGGTGTTGGATTTGCCATACCAAAGATGATCGCATCCTTGTTCATCTTGGCAACATCGTGTCGGTCGATGACATTCGGTGCAGAAACTCCGATAAATACGTCTGCCCCTACGATTACTTCTTTGAGTGTTCCGTCTACGTTCTCGAGATTGGTGAACGCAAGTAACGAACGTTTTGCATCGTCGATATCTGTTCGATTTCGAGAGAGTGCTCACTTTGAGTCACAGGCGATTATATGTTCAACACCATAGAGACGAAGAAGTTTGATAATTGCTGTTCCTGCTGCACCTGGTCCAGAAACTATTACCTTGATGTCTTCCTTATTCTTTCCAACTACTTTGAGTGCATTGATGAGTCCAGCGAGTGTAACGATAGCAGTTCCGTGCTGATCGTCGTGCATGACTGGGATATCGAGCTCTGCCTTGAGTCGTTCCTCGATCTCAAAACACTTCGGAGAAGCGATATCTTCGAGATTGATGCCTCCAAATGTTGGGGCGATCGCCTTCACGGCTGCAATGATTCCTTCTACATCGTGTACATCAAGAACGATCGGGAATGCATCGAGTCCTGCAAATTCCTTGAAGAGAACACATTTTCCTTCCATAACCGGAAGTCCAGCTTCTGGTCCGATATTCCCGAGTCCGAGTACTGCACTTCCATCTGAGATAACGGCTACCGTTCGACCCTTGAGTGTATAGTCGTAGACCTTTGATTTATCCTTCGCAATCTCACGACAAGGCTCAGCCACGCCTGGTGAATAGGCGAGTGAGAGATCATCGCGAGTTTCAACTGCCATGCGAGTATTGGTCTCAAGTTTTCCCTGATAGAGCTTGTGAAGTCGTAGGCTCTCTGCGTAGTAATCCATAGTTTTTTGAAAAATAATTAACTGATGATTATATAGTTTCGATTTGAGAGTCAAAAAAGTATTTTAAGTTTTTCTGAGTTTTTAAGGCTCAATTACACCTTTCATTTGCTCAAAGATATTCCCTCGATATCATACAGGACATGAATCTCCTCCAACTCGTCTTCGTCGTTTCCGGTGTGATTATTTTTATACTCGCACTCGATATTTCGCGACGTCAAAAATTCAATGCTCTTCACTTCTTGGTATTCCTTGGAGTAGGTGCGGGACTCTTGGTATTTACATTCTTCCCAGGTATCCTGGATATGCTCGGACATATCTTCGGACTGCCACGAGGGGCAGACGTGCTCGTATACGTGAGTATTATTTTTCTCATGTACTTCGTACTTATGCTCCTTGCAAGAGCCGAAAAAAATCGTGAAGATATCACACGACTCGTTCGCGAGATGGCGATGCTCCGATCCAAACTAGATGATTATGAAAATAAATAAATCTGACATCATATTCCTCATACGAGCCTACAATGAAGGGTCTCGTATTTGAGAAGTGATCGAAGGAATCGTAAATGCTGGCTATAAAAAAATCCTCGTAGTGAACGATGGCTCAAAGGACAATACCGAGGAGGTGGTACGTGCGTTTGAAAATGTAATATATCTCGCACACCCACAAAACCGTGGAGCTGGTGCTGCGCTCGAAACAGGATTTGAATTCCTCAGGCGCAATGCTGAGATAATCGAAGTTCACTACATCGTGACGTTCGATGCTGATGGGCAGCATGCAGTAGAAGACATGCCGAAGTTTATTGAGGCAATGGAAAAAGACTCGAAACTTGATATTGTGTTTGGATCTCGATTTATTGTTAAGACGAACTCTAATGTTCCATTTTTCCGAAGAATTCTCTTATGGGGAGGGAAGTGGTTTACATGGGCTATCTCAGGGATCAGGCTGACTGATGCGCACAATGGATATCGTCTTCATACGGTGCATGCAGTTCGCCAGATTGAACTCACAATGGATGGGATGGAATACGCTTCTGAGCTCATTGAACAGGTAAACATCAAAAAACTGCACTTCACTGAAGTACCAGTGAATATACGCTATGATGATTATACAATGGCGAAAGGTCAGCGGCACGGGGGTGCACTTCGTATAGCAGGGATGATGATTTGGAAGAAATTTTTTGGGTAGGATCACATGGAAAAAGTTTCTGTCGTGATGGCGCTCTATAATACTAAGGACTTTGTTGCCACTGCAATCGAAAGCGTTCTTTCGCAGTCGTTCCAGGATTTTGAGTTTATCATAGTAGATGACGCTTCGACTGATGGAAGTTATGCTATAGCAGAGTGATTTGCAGCAGTTGATCCGCGTATCAAATTGCATCGCAATGACGTGAATATGTGAATTGCCTTCACAAGAAATAGGCTCATTACACT
Organism: Patescibacteria group bacterium; assembly: GCA_049315825.1. Lineage (GTDB taxonomy): Bacteria > Patescibacteriota > Gracilibacteria > BD1-5 > UBA2023 > JBMOJK01. Next base: position 18,641 of record JBMOJK010000004.1, on the reverse strand, counting down.
TACAGCTACAGACTTCATTGCTGTGGCAGATAGTGATGATGTTTCTTTAGATAATCGACTTGAGTTGGAGTTCGATTTTTTAGTGAGTCATCCTGAATACTCGGTCGTCTGAGGTCATAATCTCATCATTGATGAGGACTGAAGAACACTCTCATTGCGTAAGTATTCAGATGATATTCAGAAAGTTATTCTGAAAAAATCCCCTCTTTCCAATCCTGCGAGCATGTTCCGAAAGTCCGCTTTCGAGGCAGTTGGATGATATGAACCAGGGAGAAATCTTGCGGAAGACTATAGCCTTTGGATGCGCATGTATGCGAGTGGCTACAAGATTAAGAATCTCGATCAAATACTCATTTTATTACGCATTCGCAGTTGACAGACTAAAAGCACCAAGATCAAAGAAACACTTAGAAACACTATCGAGATACAAAAAAGCGCCATACGGAATCTTGGTGTGAAGGCGAGTTTTTCGGATAGGATGTATATCTTTTTAGAGGAAATATTACTTATGTTTCCTGCGGGATTTATTTATTGGCTCTTTATGTTTCTTACGATTCGATCTACATCGCAGCAATAGTTCTACACTCTTCAATATGGAAAATAAGACCAATAGAAAACATAATATCACCGTCTTCATGGTGGTGAAGGATGTACTCAAGAAACGAGCACTGTGTGAGAATGTTATTGCACAGGCGGCAAAAATTTCTGACACATTTCTCATAGTGGATCACGGGAGTACTGATGGTACTGCTGATTTCCTGAATGAACTTGCGAAGATTCATGATTTCCATCTCGAAATCGCTCGAGATGAGCTCTCTGCAGGAAACATGGATGAGATGAAGGGAAAATACTACCAAGTTCTCAAGGAGCGAAAACTCTCAGGTCAATGACGTGAATATATCTTCATACTCGACTGGGATGAAGTTTTGAGCGATAAATTGGTTGAGGAAATTGGCAGTACTGAACTGGTACATGATGTGTACCTAGTGTACCGTGAGACGTTCTTGCTTGGGAAGCCAATAGACAAATGAGTACAGCTCCCACTGCTCTTCAGGCCAGAGTGAGCTGCGGTATGAGCCTTCAAAAAAGTACACGATCTCTATCGTATTTACTCGAAGGATGTCTCAAAGTTGCATGCCCCACTTTTGCACTATTCGTTTGAGAATGTGGCAGAGCTTATTCAGAAGACACGGTATTATTGAGAGATCGAAGGACGTGAACGTGCAAGGAACTACCCAGAAGATTCACGCGTATTTACTGGATTCAAACTCTTCTTCATAGCCACGCTTTATTTCGGATATTCACTCATCAAATACCGAAACTTCCGACACCTTCCAGGCTGGATCTTCGCAAGTTGGATGTTCTGCTCATATATGATGCAGTATATGTTTTATTTGGAGGAGAAGAGCAAACAGGGTCAAGCATCGAATTAGTTCCAATCAAATATCCAATGGGTAATACCTACCTCCAAGAAATCGGTGTACAAGAGATAGATTTTCGAAGTTTTTTCTACTGTGTACTCTTTGATGAGTATATCAAAGACAGATGAGCAGATGTACTCGATCTATGAGCTGGTCAGTGACGCAATATCATGAGCCTGAAGAGATTTGGCTATACGAATCTCTTTGCGTGTGATCTGAGTGACTATTTCGGTGATCTCTACAAACAAGTCGGAATTCCCCTCGCTGTTGCTGATTTAGAAAATGGAAAGCTCCCCTATGAAGATTCAACATTTGATGTCGTGATTTTTGCTCATGTTATTGAACATTTGCATTCGATTGAGAATGCTATGCTTGAGATAAAGCGAGTGCTGAAGAAGGGTTGAATCCTTATCATGGAGACTCCAGATTATGAAAAATCTACTCATATTTTCTGGGATGATTACACACATATTCGCCCCTATACACAGAAATCATTCCATCGAATTTCAGGGGCGTATAGATTTGAAACGATCATGATACGTAATTCGCAAATCGCAGATTTTGTGCTGAACTCTAAGTTTGCAGTAGATAGGTTTTTGAGATCCTTTACAAAAGTCCCATCCAATTCAGGTGTGTCTCAAGAAGTGAAAATCAACATCAGTCCCATTGGAATTCCGGCGTCTATTCAGTTTATGTACAAATATCTTCCTTGGATTTTCTTCTGAGGTACTGACATGGTAGCTATTCTCAAAAATCAAAAATAGTATGAGCAAGAAACTGATCATAAAATATTGATGAAAGCTCTGAGATACGCTCATCGCGGTGAATGAGATTTTTAGATCAAAAAATACACAGGATTTCACGCTCTGTTTGCAAAATGCTCAAGTACTTGAACTTGCTCGAATTTGCGATATTGAGCACTACAAGATCCCTGTTATCTCGAAAAAGTTTAGTGATCTCGTGAAGCTTTTTGTATTTCTGTCTTGGCTTGCGGTATTTGTTAGAAAGTTTGAGTCGGTTATTGTTCTAGAAGAAAAAAGTTCTGTTTGGGGTAGATTGAGCTCATTTCTATTTCCTGGGAAGAAGATGGAATTCCTTAAGCACAATGTACTCAACAGTTATGCCATGGCGCACTGAGCTCTCGCTGATCATGTGAAATCCTGAGGATCTGCGATAGCTGCTAGTGTGCAGTCGCTTCAAGTATCGCAAGAAGTGCTAGAATTTTCTCGATGAAAATATATCCTGCTTGGTCTTTGATCGGAGACTTGGAGATATAGGAGCATGGATAGTAAGACCTGGATTGAGCTCATCCGACTCATACATCAAGACAACTCTGATGTCAAAATCGCGTTGATCTGAAGATGAGCTAATGATGCTGGACTTGCTTCTGAGATACTACAATGCACTGAACTGCACGAGTACGCAATCTCATTTATTGATAAAACAACGATCTCCGAGTTAGTGCATCTCATGCAGCACGCACGCTATAATGTGATGATCGACAGTGGTTTGGCGCACCTAGCTCACTTGTGTACTCCACCAGAGATATTTGTCTTTGGGCCTGATATTCCTCAGAAGTGGTTTCCTCAGTGATATAGTGATCGGTTTTTCTACTATAAACCGCTCAGCTGTTCGCCATGTCCTCAGAATTGGCATGATCGCTCTGCAATTTGTATCAACAAGAATGAACTATGAGAGTGTCTGCGTAGTACCTGAACAGCACAGTCAATATTCGACTTGATATGTAAACTCAATCTCAGCTAGGATTTTTTTACTTTGAATACTTTTCAAGAAATTCTTGATTAGAATGCACGAAATTTTTAAAAAATACCCATGAAAACAGCACTCGTCACTGGAATCCTCGGACAAGATGGTCCGTACCTTGCAAAGCTTCTTTTAGAGAAGGGTTACACGGTATATGGGATGGTCCGACGGTATTCGAATCCAAATTATTCAAATACTGATTTTCTTGGAATCACTGACAAGATCCATTTTATCACAGGGGATCTCACAGATGAGGCATCGATCCTTAATATCATCAAAAACATCCATCCGGATGAAGTATACAATCTTGCGGCACAGTCTTTCGTAGGTTCTTCATGGGATCTTGCCAAGATGACAACGGAGGCAAATGCACTTGGTACACTCCATATCCTCAATGCACTCAGGCTCTTCGCTCCTCAGGCGAAGTTCTATCAGGCATCTACGAGTGAGCTTTTCGGAAATAGCAGTGAGAATGGAATCCAGACCGAGGAAACTCCACTTCATCCACGAAGTCCCTATGCGATCTCCAAGTTGTATGCATATTGGATGACCAATAACTTCAAAGAAAGTTATGGTATGTTCTGTACGAATGGAATTCTCTTCAATCACGAATCACCGATTCGAGGTATTGAATTCGTGACTCGCAAGATCACCGACTGAGTAGCAAAAATTAAGCTCGGTGTAGCACAGGATATCTCTCTGGGGAATCTCGATAGCAAGCGAGACTGGGGATTTGCTGGGGATTTCGTAGAAGCTATGTGGCTGATCCTTCAGCAAGAAAAACCAGAAAACTTCATCATCTCTACAGGTGAGACGCACACGATCCGAGAATTCCTTGATATCGCATTTAAGTATGTTGGTATAGATGACTGGGCTCCATATGTGAAGCAAGATCCACGCTTTATGCGTCCTGCTGAGCTTCATGTTCTTCAGGGGAAATCCGATAAGGCTCGTAACGTTCTTGGCTGGGAGCCAAAGGTTAAGTTCACGGAACTGGTTGAGATGATGGTTGCTGCAGATCTTGAGCGTATTTCCAATAAAATCGCATGAAAAAAATAGTCGTTTTTCTCTCTAAGAAGCCTGTAGTCGCAAGAAGTGGAGTAGGAAAATATCTCTTTGACTATTTCAATACGCTCGACAAGGAGTACGAGGTTGAGTATGTATATCAGCCAGACGAAACTACTATTTACTGGAGATTTTTTATACTTCCAAAGATTATCGAGAGAGACTATAAAGGATATGTAAAAGTCTTCCTCGATGAACTCTTTTTAACTGCGATCAATAGTAAAAACAGCGAGGATACTGTTGCGATCGTTCAGCATTATCCGTACCTCAGTCCTGTAGGAAATCTTGAAGATTTTTTGATTAAAGTCCTCACATATTTCTATTTCAAGCGACTCAAATACGTTACGCATATCGTAAGTGGCTCTGAGTTTACAAAGGGGATATTGACCGACTATCTCAAAGTCCCAGCTAAGAAAATCACCACCATATCAAGTGCGTTTGATCCTGTAGTGTATTCGTCAGTTTCATGAGACGAGCGTACAGTGATTCGGGCGGAGTTGGCTGATAAATTTTCCATCCCCGCACTTACCTCTGATAAGAAGTGTATCTTGTACGTAGGGACTACAGATTCGCGCAAGAACCTGATCACTCTCTCGAAGGCTCTGGGTGGTATCGAGAATTCGTATTTCATCCATGTTGGGAAAAATACTTCGTCACGGGCATACGTGAAGATCACGAAGAATCTCGAAGATGAGAAGGTAGAATCGTATCGCGCATCGGGGATTGATGAGACTGATCTCATAAAGTTCTATCAAGCTGCGGATGTGTTCGTATTTCCATCGCTCTATGAAGGCTTTGGAAGGCCACCGGTAGAGGCACAGTTATGTGGATGTCCGGTAATTACGACGCACTGTGGATCACTGAAGACGGTCATCGCTGAGAGTGCACTTATCCTCAGGGATCCGAAGAATCCCGATGAACTTCGTGAACTTATCAAAACTGCATTATTCAACAAGCAAGTACGAGACGAATACATCCAGAAGGGATTGGAGAATGGCTACAATTACTCTCTCGAAAAATGAACGAATGCATGGCGGGAAATTCTTGCCCGTCTCACTGGTAAATAATAAAAACACCGCTCAGTGCGGTGTTTTTATTATTTTCTCCCAAACACATCATCAAATCTCACGATATCATCCTCTTCCAGATAATCTCCGATCTGACTCTCGATGAGATGTAGAACCTCACCTGAACTATTCCCAAGACGATGTTTCGTTTCGATCGGGATAAACACACTTTCTCCTCGCTTGAGTAACATGTCTTTTTCTCCGATGGTTACGTCCGCAGTTCCTGATACCACCACCCAGTGTTCACTTCGCTGATGATGAAGCTGGAGTGAGAGCTTCTTACCAGGGAGAACCGTGAGTCGTTTGGTTTTGAAACCAGTGCCCTCATCGATGATCGTATAGCTTCCCCAGGGTCGGTAGACTGTACGGTGGAATTCTGTGACCTCCTTGTGTGAATGTTCGAGAAGTTTCACAGCTTCTTTCACTCACTGAGATGCTCACTTGCGCGTGATGAGGATAGCATCCGTCGTATCTACGACGATCGTATTATCCATCCCGATGAGGACGATCGGTTTCGATGTATCGTCCGAGATGCGGAAATTGTTCGCTCCAGCGATCTCGATGAGGGATTCGCGTTTGTTCGTAAGCTTGGCGTATTCTTCGAGTGCATCGAAGCTTCCGAGGTCACTCCAGTAGGATGGGAAGGGGAGTACTGCGACGTGAGATGATTTCTCAAGGAGTCCAACATCGACTGAAATATCAGGCAGTTTCGTGAATCTCTCTACGAGATCATCCGAGCTTTCGAAGAGACTTAGATACGCAGGATTGATCGCTCGAAGCTGGTCGACAAAGACAGATTTCTTGAAGAGAAATATTCCAGAGTTCCAGAGATATCCGCTTGCAACGTAGCGTTGTGCGGTTTCGATATCTGGCTTTTCTTTGAATTCGAGCACCTTTGATCGAACCGATCCCTGCTCGGGTCGGATATAGCCATATCCCGTATGGGCCGATGCTGGCTGAACTCCAAAAAGTACGATCGAGTCCTTCGTCGCTTCGAGATTATTCTTCACGGTTTGCGCAAAAAGTGGCTCATCACCGATGGCATGGTCGGATGAAAGCACGAGGACATCTGCTTCGCTCGGGATATTTTCAAGTCCAAGGAGGATCGCTGCGAGTGTGTTTCGGGCAAGAGGCTCGAGGATGAGATTGGCATCGGTAAGATTTATACCGATTTCTTCAGCCTGTGATCGACAGTGAAACTTATAGGATTCGTTGGTGACGATGCGAATCTGGGTGATATCACTTCCGAGGAGTGCTCGTTCGAGTGTTTTTTGGAAGAGAGATTTTCCATCAAAAAGTGCGAGCTGGATAAACTGTTTTGGATACTGCTTGCGGGATAATGGCCAGAGTCGAGTGCCTGAACCTCCTGCGAGGATGAGAGTGTAGAGTTGTGACATGTGATTATTTTACGGTGACGCTTTTTGCAAGATTGCGAGGGCGGTCGATTTCTCGTCCGAGAAGATCTGCAGTGTGATAGGCGAAAAGCTGCCCTGCGATCGAGGCTAAAAATCCAAACGAATAAGAGTCAGAAGCAGGGATTGTAATATTCCAATCTGCTTGTTCGATTACACGTTCAGAGATCGCGAGAACCTTTCCGCCACGGGCTCGGATTTCCTCGATGGATGAGCTATTTTTGAGGAAATTTTCATCGTTCGGTATGAAGACAACTGATGGGCATTGTGCATCAATGAGTGCGAGCGATCCGTGCTTGAGCTCGCCAAGTGGCATGGCATTCGCATGTCGATAGGTGATCTCTTTGAATTTGAGTGCCGCTTCCATCGCAACTGGAATTCCTGCGCCGCGCGAGAGAAAGAAACAGTGTTCGTATGATGTGAATTCCTTTGCGATTTTGCGAATCTCTGAGGAAAGTTCAAGCACTTCAAACGCCTGCTCTGGAAGCTTTTCAAGTTGACCAAGCACGCGACGATAGACACGATAATCACCAGCAGTTTGGATTGCAAAAAATAGTGTCAGTAGAAGAATTGCACCCAACTGTCCGATGAATGCTTTAGTAGAAGCAACTCCGACTTCTGTACCGGATCGTGTGAAGAGTCCTGTATCCGTCATGCGAGCAATACTCGATCCAACAACATTTACGATACCAAATGTCTTTGCGCCTTTTTCCTTGAGGTATTTGAGTGGTTCGAGTGCATCTGCGGTTTCGCCGGATTGGGAGACAAAAACATAGAGTGTATCTGATCGTACATGAACCGGTTTTGCAAAGAATTCACTTGCAATCGTTGCACGAGATTCGATCCCAGACATTTCTTCGATCCAGTACGATCCGAGGAGTCCAGCATGGTATGATGTTCCACAGGCGATAAACTCTACTCTGTTGAATTCGATATCTCGTAATTCCTGGAATGAATTCGCCTGAAGCATGAGTGTGAGAGCTTCTGAGTTGGCACGACCTCGAAATACTTCTGCGATACTCATTGGGGTTTCGTGGATTTCTTTGAGCATGAAGTGCTTGTATTTCCCTTTTTCCACGCTGAGCTTTGAGACATCGATGCGCTCCATTGGGCGGGAAACAAGCGTTCCTTCTTGTCGGATGGTATATTCGTTATTTTTTACATGTACGAGATCCCCATCTTCGAGGAAAATAACATCCTGTGTATGTTCTGCGAGAGCATTTGCATCCGATGAGAAAAAGAATTCCCCATTTGCTCATTTTCCGAGCAGGAGCGGACTTCCGTATCGAATCGCGATCATCTCGGTTGGATCTTCGGCACTCACGATGAGCAGCGCATAGGCTCATTCGAGTTTTGGGAGTGCGGATTCTACTTTTTCAAGCAGGGTATTACCGGGGGTATCAGCGATGATGTTCGCTACGATTTCTGAGTCGGTTTGTCCATAGAATTTCACTCACTTTGCTTCGAGTCCAGCTTTGAGCTCTCGGAAATTCTCGACTATTCCGTTGTGTACGAGATAGAATGATCGCTTTTCGTCAGAGTGTGGATGGGTATTTTCAAGGGTAACCCCTCCATGTGTTGCCCACCTTGTATGACCGATTCACATCGAATACTTTTTGTCTGTGTTACGACAGTTATCTACTGTATTTACGAGTTCGGATACTTTGCCAACGGCGCGAAAAACATCGATTCATTTTCCATTGTGCACAGCAATACCAGCAGAGTCATATCCACGGTATTCGAGCTTTTCAAGTCCATGGAGCAGGATATTCTGCGCATCAGGACGCCCACCAACGTATCCAAAAATCCCGCACATGTTTTACAGAAGAGAAGAAATATGACTTATGATCCGCTCAGCAAAGATTCGCTTGTCGAATTTCATTGCATATTTTCGTATATCGTAAGCGCTCCACTTAAGGTTTTCGAAGTGTTCGATCGCAGCCGTGAGTGATTCTACGGTTTGTTCTTCGAAGAATACTCCGCTTTCTCAGGCTCGAACGGTTTCGAGTGCACCTCATTTTCCGTATGCGATCACGGGAGTTCCACAGAGCATGGCCTCGATCGGCACCATCCCGAAATCCTCATCAGCAGGAAAGACGAACGCTTTTGCCTTCTGGAAGAGTTTGATCTTTTGTGAATGTGTCACCCCGAGTTGCCATTCGATATTGTCTTTCGACTTGGCCATGAGTGTGGCGAGGAGCTTATTTCGTGTATTGGTTACTATGACAAGACGCTTACCGTTTGCGTTGAATGTATCCACGAGCAAATCAAACTTCTTGTAGGGGATCATGCGCCCCAGTGCAAGATAGTAGTTAGATTTATCTGTCTCGAGCTGGAATCTCTCGCTGTCGATCCCTGGTGTGATCACGGTCGATTCGCGGCGGTAGTATTTGGCGATGCGATTGGCACTGTTGCGAGAGTTCGCGATGAACGAATCTACCCGAGCTGAAGCTGCCAGATCCCACAGCCGCAAACGATGGAAGAAATATGGCATCACCAATCGCGCGATGAAATTGAAAATCCCGAACTCAGGATTCTTCATGTACTCGTGCGAATGACTCCAATAATACCGCGTTGGTGAGTGACAATAACAGATGTGGAGGGTTTCCGGTTGAGTGATGATTCCCTTGGATTCTGCACTTGAACTTGAGATCACGATATCGTACCCACTCAGATCAAGGCTCTCAAAAGCGTATGGACGCAAAAATGGTACGAGTTTTGGTCGAGTTCGGATGAACGGGATCCTATCCAAGAAAGTCGTCTTTACCTCTCGGTTTGCGAGGTCCGGGAAATTATCCGCGATATAAATCGAGGAGTATAAATCCGCGTGTGGGAAAACTTCGAGCAGATCATACAAAACCTGCTCAGCTCAACCCCAATCCTTGAGCCAATCACATACGATTGCGATGCGTTTATCTTCGAATGCCATGCTTTACTTGTAGGGCTTTGTTCGTAATATCGACCGCAGTATACGAAACACTCTTTCAAATGAAAGGAAAAATCGCCATAGTTCACGACAGTTTTTTTGTAAAAGGATGAGCCGAACGGATGAACATCCAGATTGCAAAAATGCTCGACGCTGACATCGTTGCAGCGGTGTTTTCTGATGCGAGTTATGATCTCGAAGCCATGGGATTTCGAGGAAAGAAATTTTCTGTCTATCCAGGATTTAGACGTTGAATGTTTGGGTTCTTGATGATGAAATTGTCCTTCCTGTTTCGGACATACTTCCTGCGAGAATACGATACGATTATTTTCTCCAACGAGGGGATTAGTGCGCAGAGATTTTCGGGCTCAGCCTTTAAGGTGTATTACGCGCACTCGATTTCTCGTCATCTCTTTGATCAGAAGGAGCAATACATGCAAAAGGTATATCCGATCATGCGACCATTCTTCTCGCTTGCTCTGACTCTCTTTCGGATCTGGTATATTTCGGATCTTCGTGCGATGGATATCATATTTGCCAATTCGCAGAAAAATGCAGATTTCCTCAAGTCCCTCGCTCCAAGTGTTCAGGTAAAGGTCCTCTATCCGCCGGTAGATACACTTGAATTCTTCCCTGGCTGAGAAAAAGGAAAATACTATCTCTCCTATGCTCGACTTGCCCATGCAAAGCGAGTTGATGCGATCATCGAAGCCTTCAAGCTCATGCCTGAGAAAAATCTCCTCGTGATCTACGGCAAGAATGATCCACAAAAGGATGAATTCATGAAACTTGCAGAAGGTCTTTCAAATGTCACATTTCGCACACTCGAAAACAATGCCGAACTTCCAGATATCGTGCGCCGTGCAATCGCAGTGATCTATGTTGCTAAGAATGAAGACTTTGGTATGAATACCATCGAATCCCTTGCATCCGCCGTTCCTGTGATCGCCGTGGCTGAAGGTGGGTTTCTTGAGACTATGATTGACGGAAAGACGGGGATACTCCTTCCACAATACTTTACACCGTATGATCTTGCGGATGCGGTGCGAACTATGACTCCAGACCTCGCTGAGTCCTATGCAGCAGATTGTATAATCCAGGCGCAGAAGTTCTCACTGGATAATCTTGAACGGAAGCTAAAGGGTTTTTTGGAGATGGAGTAGGTGTGAAGTTCGGGTATTTTCAGAAACCTAAATCCTGTTCTTGAGGCATGTCACGCAGGCGGCATATGCTTTGATGTGATAATTCTTCTTAAAAATCAGCAACAAAATCCGGTAAAATCTAGGCATTCTGACCTAGATTTTTTTCATGTCCTCAGAAGAAAATTTAATTTCACCTCCCGAAATTAATATTTTGGAAATGATTGTCAGTATACTGCATTTCAGAAAAAGAGTCTTTTTAGGAGGAGACTCTTTTTTCTTGGATATTTTGTCACTATTTTGGAAGAACATGAAGAACATGAAACCTCATCACTACATCGCTGGATCCCTTTTCCTCCTTTCATTTGCTCTTCTTGTTATAGGGGTCGGACTTTCTAGACTTGCTTCTTAACTTCCTCTTCACTTTTCCCATATTTTCCATACACTACCCGCAGTTTAGGTCTTTGAGACCTTTTTGTTTGTAATTTTTTGAACCAGATATGGCTAACGAGACAATTGTTCGATTTGATAACGTAACTTTCCAGTTCGAAAGCGGTCGAATGATCTTGGATGAAGTAGATTTCTCCGTACGACGCGGATCGAAGATCACGATCATGGGGCAGAACGGAGCAGGGAAGACAACACTCTTCAAAATGATGACGGGTGGCATCAAGCCAAAATATGGTCGTGTTCTCATCGATTCTGATGTACATATCGCAACTGCCTTCCAGGTTATGCCTCAGGAAGATCGTGACCTCACGATCCAGGCATTTTTCCGTAAATATTACCGTGGTGATGCGTTTAACATCGATCGTCAGATCGGTGAAATCCTTGCAGTTGTAAACCTCAGGGCTCCACTCGATCGCATTGTTCGATCGTTTTCAGGTGGACAGCAGGCTCGACTCCTTCTTGCTGCTGCATTGATCCAAGATCCTGATCTTCTTCTCCTCGACGAGCCAACGAACAATCTCGACGTAGATGGGATCGCACACCTCACGGACTTCCTCATCGCCTACAAGAAATCAGTGATCGTTATTTCCCATGATGCTGACTTCCTCAACGCGTTCACGGGTGGTGTCTTATACCTCGATGTGAACACACACAAGGTAGAACAATACGTCGGTGACTATCACGACGTAGTAGAACAGATCGCTGCACGAATCGAGAAGGAAAACATGAAGAATGCTCAGATGGCAAAGATCGCACAAGCCAATAAAGAACAGGCCAACGTCTTCGCTCACAAGGGGGGTAAGCTCCGTCTTGTTGCCAAGAAAATGCGAGAAAAGGCAGAAGAAATGGAAGAAAACATGGTTGACGTTCGTCGTGAAGACAAGACGATTCGTGCATTCGAGATTCCACTTCAGGAAGACATCGGAGGTGAACTCATCGGGATCAAGAGTGTAAACGTGATCATCGATCACGAGGCTACTGAGAAGGAAGTTGAGGTTTCTATCCGAAAAGGGCGACATCTTCTGCTCTCCGGACCAAACGGGATCGGGAAGACAACCCTCCTTGAGTCTATCGCAAAGGGGACTGCAAAGGGTGCGAAGATCGCTCCAGGGGTCAAGATCGGATACTATCGTCAAGACTTCTCGACGCTCGATTTCAACCAAACAGTTCTTGAGTGTCTTGAGCAGGCTTCTGAAGGAAAAATGAACGAAAAAGAAATCCGCTCAATGGCAGCAGGATTCCTCATCACGGGTGAAGTTATGAAGACGAAGATCGGATACCTCTCAGAATGACAAAAGGCGCTCGTTTCGTTTGCGAGTCTCGTGCTCATGCGCCCAGGGGTTCTCATCCTCGATGAGCCAACCAACCACGTAAACTTCCGACACCTTCCAGTGATTGCTGAAGCCCTCGATGCATACGAAGGTGGGATGATCCTAGTTTCTCACGTCAACGAATTCGTTTGGCAAATCAGAATCGACGATTATCTCGAACTTGGAGAAATCTAATATGCCAGGTCCTGCGGTCTACATCCTCGAATGCAACGATGGCACTCTCTACGTCGGTTCCACCAATCATCTCGAAAAAAGACTCCACGAACACAATCATCTCAAGTCCGGCGCTCACTATACCAAGATCCGACGACCTGTTACTCTTGCTTATTTTGAACCATTTGAGACCCTGTCAGAAGCTCGAAAGAGAGAGTATGCACTCAAACAACTCACCCGATCTGAGAAGCTCGAACTCATACAATCCTGCACTTTTCCTGATAATTCCTCATTTTAAATTGAAATGAGGAATTATTTAGTATATCATGGCTTTGTTTGTACGTGTGCCCCCATCTATTACCCGCTATTTTTGATCTATGTATTCAAAGATTCTTCGTAACAAAACGCTTCAGTTACTTCTTTGAGTTACTGTATTGGTGAGCTTTTCAGTAGGTTCTGTTTTTGCGAATTGGCAGTCGATCTCGAGTACGCTTTCGAATTCTCCGATTTTTTCTGGGAATGGTATTTGTAGTTCTGATCCTCAAGTGATCATCGAATCAGGTGATAGCGTAGACTCCACAAAGTGGAATCAGATGGCCTGTGCCGTGCGAGATCTTCTCTATCTTACTCGTGATGGAGCTCGCAATATGACGGCTTTCCTCGGTGGAAGTAGTAATAAAATCGCCGGTGTAACCGGATATCAGGTAGATGAGATCAATCTCCCAACGAAGGGATTGCTTGATCCTAAAGTAGGAGGTGCGATTCATTTCAAGGATGCTACAAAATCTTACGCTGATGCGTCAGGTTACGCTGCGGGGATTATCTACGGAAAGACCTATTCAGATGGCCTTGATCTCTATAACTTTAAGGACGGTGTTCGTATTACAACGGGTTCTACAAAGGATCTTAAGTCGTATACACTTGGATGGGAAAAAGTAAATGTTTACGACACAACCAATTTTGATATTTCATGTCAGTATCGAGCTGTTACAGATAGTGGCTGGGCGCTTTCGTTCAACGCGATAAATGCAACGACTCTTCGTGGTCAGTTCAATATCTCAGCAAATGGAGAAGATAACAATGACGCTTCTATCCGTATCGCGAGTAACCAAAAGGCAGTATTTGAAGTATTTGGTTCTGGGGGGTATGGATCGAAGACGCGTCTCAACTACGCATACGGAGGTTTATTTATTGCAGGGATGGAGAAATTTTGTCTCCCGTCATACAATCCAAACAACTACTAATCACACTGTAATTTTGTAATTATGCGATCACTTACTCGATACGTTCTCGTTGCATTTCTTCCGATTGCACTCACTTCGTGTTTCTGGAATAAGGATGAACCAAAGAACAACGGTTCAACTGACAACAATACTGCACAGTCACAACTTGCGACTCCTGAAGCGATCGCTGAGCGTGCTCGTATCAACAAGCTCGAAACACTCACTGATGAAAACATTGCGACACAGATAGACAACCAGGGTGGTAAGAAAGTTCTCAAGGATCGTCGTCTTTTCGTGAACTATATGAAGACAAAAGATGTAAACTCTGTAAAGGAGCTTATGTCAAAACTCGAAGATATCGATGCTTCACTTAAAAAAATAGGCGTTGAGATGACAGAAGCAGATATCAATGTTATGATTGCAGGAGCGCAGATCGAAAATAAGTCATGGAGCATCTGTGGAGATCTCACAACAAACAAGGCATCCGTAGATACTAAGAACAAATTCTTCCCAAATATCAACGCAATGTGCAATCCACCACTTCCTCCAGCCGCTACAAAAAATACAGTCACAACCACAAACAAAAAATAATTCTCACTTACTCACTAATAGAGTAGTATGAAAACAAATATCAAAAGCCTCTTCGCAAAAACAATCCTTGGTGCATCAGTCATGATGCTCACAGGATTGTTTTCTGCTGTATCGGCAGCTGCCGTTATACCGCTTTCATCTGGTATAGAGCATCAATTCTACTCTGTTGACTGGTGTTCGCCACACTGGAATCAACTCCAAAATGCATGGTCCTCTGCGTGTCGCACTGGATATTTCCAGAATGTCGGTGGAGTTGCAAAGATCGTCTATGATGGTAAAGATTACCCAGTTGGAAATGTTCAGGCTAGTACTGCAATCCCAAGTGCTCAGACGAGTACAGCAGATACCATTGCTAATGTCACCAAGCTGATCGATCTCTTCACAGGAGTTACTGGAGGAGCTTTTGCGATGGAAGGAGAAGGAGTGATTCGTATCAATGTTGTACTTATCGACTACGCAGAAAATGCTTCACGTTACAATATTACCTACAAGATAGACAAGACCGCTCCACAGCTCGCACTCAATAACCTTGCTGGTGGAAATGCATATACATACTATGGTGGTCGTGTTGGTATTTCACAGATCGTAAACAAGAATGACTCAGTAAACGATATGTCTACAGGAGACTCGTATACAAATCCCGCACTCAACGGATACTCAGGCGACAATGCCGCCTCACGCCCAAATCATACGCGTGACAATCTCCACGCATTTTATTTCCAAAATACAACGACTGGACTTGGTGCAAATAGCCCATTTACAGCCAGTGTAAGTTATAGTGATACGTATTCATCATACCTTTCTGCAGGTGCTACCTTCAGTGATGGAGCGGCATCTGGAGATCTTACGGCAGGTGAAAATAAATTCCAACTCCTAACGAGTGACTCTATTCCACAGGCAGATATCCCGCTCGGTGGAACGCTCGCACTCACGACAGCAAACCTCGTAAGCAACGCTCAAAATACTCAAGAAAAGTACCGACTCCGACTCTACGATAATACAGTAGGTCCAGATGGTACGGCGAATTCTGGAAATTATTCAGAAACTGCGTTCTATGCAGTTCGTGATAATACAGCACCAAACGTAGGAGGAAATGGACTTGCACTCGATGTAAATACCGCAATCGAATCAGTTTTGAAGTTCCCAGACAACGATACTGTGTACGATAAGACCACACCAGGATACAACCCATCTACCACAGGGTATTCTCGATTCTTTGCTGCCAATGATGCTCAGTCACTTAACTACATGATCAACGATACTGGTATCACTGGGCAATGAGTAACGTCGGGTGCAGGTTGTACGGATTACAAGCTTTGCAATGCAGGTATTGATACGACAAATACAGCCATCAACATCCAAACTGCGGTCGCACCGATTGTTCAGTCTCTCTATTATCAGCCAGCAGATCGATTTATCAATCAGGGGTCGAAGATGAAGGATTTCTCTCGTACTGATAACGGCAATCTTGCAAGCAATGAAACCTATCGATACTATGATACACAGTTCCTCACGAACGGTATCTCACAGTTGTGTGATCTCGTAGGAAATTGTATCAATCCTCAGCTCAAGTTCCGTGTTGTAGCCAATACCCTCAACAATACACAGTCACATGTTTCTCTTGCGACTGTGACGGATTCTTCAGGAAAGATGATGGCAAATGGTATCGATGCATATAAGTTCACGTACGCACTTCGTGATGCATACGGAAATAAAGTGGTCCCTGTATATTCAGAAGAAAATGCAACGAACATCAAGACGGTAAGCACACAGACTCGATTCCTCAATGGACTTGCAGCAGATCAGCGCACGAACTCGCCCACTGGTGCAAAGCTTGTTACCGCAACGGATAACGAAACAGACAATCTTTCTGTAGATCTTTCGGCGATCAATACATCAGGAAATCTTCTCATGCAAGAAGATATCAGTAAGAAGCCAAACGGGAACTACTCTGTCGCATTCGCTTCAAAAGTGCCTTCGACTGGATTTTATCCATACCTCTCATCTTCTTCTGCGCTCAGACTTCAGTCTATTGACAACTCTGCCGATGGATCAGTTTCTGGTGATATTACCTATCCACGAACTGGATCTTCACGACTTGGATACTTTACAAACACACAGGCAACTGCTGGCACAACAAACGGACTCGTTGTTCCAAATACTGGAAATCTTTCTGAGTCAGGTGGATTTAGCAATATCAGTGTAAATGAAAACGACTACGGTAAATACGCATATGCAAATGCAAGTAATGTTCCATTTGATACACTTTCGAGTCGAAGTGTAAATCTTGAGTACGCATCTCCATACCTCTATGGTCTTGTTGGATTTAAGACACTGATTGATGGTCAGTACATGCAGCACTACAAAAAGCTCTATACAATCGGATCATCTGGCGGCGTAGGTTCTCCAACAGTTTACGAGCGTAATCTTGTTGCCTACAATACCGACAAGGACGAACAGCCAGGGGTGCTAAACTTTGATATCCGTAAGACAGGAACAACGGATAATTCTCTCTTTAACGAAGGGGCAGGATACCCTGCTGCAACAACTGCATTCTTTCCAGGGTCATTGATCAGTAAGAATTTCGACATCGCTGGTGCTGGCTCAAGTGGATTCTCCGCGGAAGTGCAGATGTCTGCTATTCCAGGGCATGCAGCATATGACAAAACAAAGCTCAGAACAGCATTTGTTTCGGGGCTTACGTATAATGTAGGTGGAAATACGATCTTCCTTCCATCTGTTGCACGTAATATCAAGGATGCTTCAAATGCAGGGCTTGATCAGTATGCGATGGCTCGAAATTATTATTCGAACTCATATACAATCGGATCTGTGCCACTTCCACTTCAGGCAAGCATGATCACGGATATCGCCGTTACAGGTCTTACGAATCGCTATAACGCGATCACAACTGATGTCGGAGGCTCGAAGGCAAATTCCAATGTTTCTACCGAGCTCTCACGTCCAAATCTTACTGCTACAATCAAGAAAAACGTAGCAGTACAGAGTGCTGGATTTGCACCAGTTGGCTCTCCTGCAGGTACGAAGCAGTGGTGTGGTGGCATGACGATCAACCAGGCATTCCTTAATTCTGGTAACCCAGATTGTACAATTACGGTCAATGGTGAAGAGATTTCATTCATTGATGGAAATAGTACGCTCGACTGTGGCGCAAGTGACTGTCATGTTTCAAAGAAGCGCAGTATCATAGTGCAGAACGGATCACTTACCCTGAAGTCAAACATTTCAACACTCGATGCATCAGGTGTACAAACAGCAGGTCAGTTCTTCCTCGGTGTTATGAATCTTGGTGGTCTAGAGAATCTCACCATTGACGGCGCATCTCCAGATATCTCAAACGCTGACAAGAAGGGGTGGATGTTCGTAAATCCTTCTATCACCAATCTTGATGCCTTCCTCTTGGCACAGGGTCCAGTGGTTTCATACGATGGAACGAAGTTCTTCACGACAGCTCTCACCACTGAGAACCAACTCCGCAACCAGCTTCACATCATGGGAAGTCTCCTTTCTCTCAATAATATTGGAGGCTCTCGTCAGGTGACTCCGGAGTGTCCATATATTGTTGGAAACTGTAATGCAGACACCGCTCAAATGTTCGATCTCGTATATCTCCGACGCTACGCACTTACTTCCAAGGCTCAGTTCACCAGCGATCCACTCGATACAAATATCTTCTCGCCATATCATCCAGATGGTCTTGGTATCGCAAAGAAATCAGGTGGAACAACAGGTGATGAGCCAGTAACCCCAGCATCTTGCAGTGGAAATCCTGGACTTCGATGTATCATCGATGCAGACTATCGCGCATATCCAATGCTCATAGAACGTGATACGAGATGGAATAGTGAACCTAGTATCTTCTTCCAGTCCAATTAGACTCGAATTGCTTTCTCTGCATACTCCGTGTAAAATAAACGAAGTACTATTCTTACCCTCTGTATATGAAATTTTCATCTTTAAAAATCATACTTTCCGTCTTGGGTTCTAGTCTTATTGTGAGTGGCATTGTATATGCTGCAACGATTAACTCAGTTACTCAGCAGACTATCAATGCAGGCGATACCATTAGTCAGGGGTG
>JBMOJK010000019.1:0-21748 GCA_049315825.1 Patescibacteria group bacterium | reverse complement strand
GACAGTACGCTGCACAGCAGGAATGCTCTCAAGAGTAGACTTGATCGAGAGGGCATCGACGATGATCGGAGCATTCTTGGGGACGAGTGATCGCCAGTTGATGGATTTTACGAGTTCAAAAAGATCATCGAAAGAGGTGGATTTTCCTTCGTTGAGCTTGAGGTAGACACGGTTGGCAGTGCGAAGTCCGATGTTGAGTTTCGCCATGGCATCGTCCGTGGACTCTACTTGAACGAGTCGATCTTCGACCTTGGTAACTTTGATCTTCATACGAGAACATTCGTTCTTGACGAAGCTTTCGAGTCCGGGTGCGGTAGTGATGGCGAGGTGCATAGTTGGAAATCCCCCGAGTGATCGGGGGAGAGGATTAGTTGAATTTTGGGAGATAGTCAGTCACGTAGCGTGCTTCACATTCCTTGATGATTTTAACAGCTTCTTCGACATCGAAGAATCCATTTACCTTGCAAGTTCCTGGTTTCTTGAGATCCTTGTAGTGTTCCCAATAGTACTGAGTCTCCTTGAGCCAGTGATCACCGAGCTGTTCGAAACTCGTGATGTGGTCCATGCGCTTATCATCGGCGAGTACACCGATCACCTTGTCGTCTACCTCACCTCCATCATCGAATTTCATGATACCGATGATGCGGATTTCAGCGAGGGAACCTGGGTGGAGTGGTTCAGTAACTCCTACGATTTCTACATCGAGTGGATCTCCGTCTTCGTCCCAAGTACACGGGATCGCTCCGTATGCAAAAGGGTAGGCAAGTGAAGAGAATCCAACACGGTCGAGTTTGAGCTGACCTGATTCAGTGATGATCTCGTACTTGTTGATCGTCATAGAATTGAGTTCGATGATCGTGTTGATACGATTCTTGCTCTCATCTGCGAACGCAGGAAGTACATGGAGAAGATTGAGCATGTATTTGCTCGGTGCGTGGTCGATATTAGCCATTGCGATACATAAAATATTAACTGCCCAATTGTATCGAAAAAGCTCGAAAAGCAAGGAGGGATGAGGTGTTCTTTTTATAGTTGTGAAATTCGGAAATAGTCGATGAGATCGTTCCACTGACTACCGTATAATTTACCACCGATGTATACTTTTGTAATCCCCCTTGCGCCGCTGAGGTCACCACTTCCACTCATTACGGCATTTGTTATCCCTGGTCCAATAATCTCAAGCTTTGAAGTTGGTGTAACTTGCGTTGTATCAATGGTAACTCGAACGGTATAGAGTTCATTGTTTAATATTGCACCCGTTGGGATAGGAAGCGTGAGTCCAAGGCCGCCCAATGCACCGAAATACATATTTTGTCACTGAAGTGCGAGCTTGATGAATGAGGTGTTACCACTTGACTCAGCCGAGAAGAGTACATGGCTTTTTGAGATTTCTTTGAGTGCTACACCGCGAACTCCAAATTCAAGCACGGTTCACTTTGGATTGATCAGAAGTGGCCAAAGATGTCCACCGTCATAGAAGAGAGTTCCGCCAGATCCACTGTCGTTGATGTACACTCCCGTGAAAGCTGCACCGTTTGTTGGAGTGATGTGCATGAGACCATTTTGTGTCCAGAGTGGGAGGTAGTCGGTGATAGAGAGATGAGCGTAGTTCGCAAGACGTGCTTGTCGAAGACTTACTTGAGCGTAGTAGTCTTGTGTAACGATATTACGCTTCTCTTCATCGAGTCAGAGAAGAGAAGCACATTCTGCAATTTTAGTGGTATTAATTGGACTGATATTTACGCAAGTGGTTGTCGGCTTGAATGCGCCAGTGGTATCTACCCATGGTATATAATCACCGTTTACCCTTTCAGCTGTTGCCATCTCAATTCCGGTTGTATTTCCTACAAGGCTTCCTGATCGTACACGCAGATTGAGATCGTTGTCGTATTCTGCGTAGGCGATGAGCTTTGGACTGTCGCAAAATATAGGATTTCTATCCTGACAACCTTTTTCAACATCTTGAGAAGATAGGGTTGCAAGTTTGCTTCCAAGTCCCGCAACACTGATAAGATCTGACGAATTTACACTCGGAGTAAACCGATATGGCAAACTACAGAGTGAGCCAAAAACAGTATTTTTACAGAGTGTTACACTGATCTCTTTTCCGATAGGACTCTCCGAAAGAGTGAAAGGTACAGAACCTGTTCCTGTAATACGCGCCTCAACTAGAGTGCCACTTGCGATCTGTGCCCGAGCGAGATCATATCCTGTATCGGTGAAATTTACTTCTAGAAGGGTGTTATTTAGACGATAGCCCTGGATACCTGGAGTGCTATTAGTAATGGTATCATTGGCATCACGGAGTTTGTTTTCAATGCTGGCCTTTATTTCAGGAGTTACTATCGAGCTCTGAAGTGATGAGCTTCCCTGTGTATTTCCAGCAGCAACAGAGATGGGTGGAGCAGAGTGAAGTACTTCGATGGTTCCAGATCCAGTCGAGCCACTGCCGACGATATTTTCTGGAGCACTTGTCGCTGCATCTTTCAGCTGAATTTTTCCTTCATAGAGAGTAAATGTAGCATCCGACGCACCAACTGCAACTCCGAAGATCGTTCCTCGTACTGCCGCGACTGTTCCTTGTGTTTCAACCTCAAAGTCACTACGATTGCCATTGAATTCTCGAAGTTTTGGTGCTTGAGTCCACATTTCTCCACTTGTGAGTGCAAGGCGTACATGGGTGAGTAGCCCGGCATCATCCTTCATCTTGAGCTCATTGATCTTGAGGACGGTTTCAGTAGTGGGGTTTCAGAGTGTAATCTCAGATCCATCAGAAAGCTTGATACTTGCAAGTCCACCAGCGTTTACGTGTACTTCATCACCGGCTACAAGAGAGGCAGTGAGAACCTTGGCAGGAGTAATACTAACTGTTCCAGTGTATGTCATAATTCGCCCTATGAGCTCACGGGCATAGGGATTGTACGGGAGAAGATTTGCTTTTCCGTCTTCTACGAAGCCACCCTGATCATAGGCTTTTATGAGCGAAGGGAGCACAGATCCGTTGGATGTTCCACGGAGGTACGTTACATTACTCCCATTTTCACTAATGACTGCAGCGATATCGTATGAAGGGTGGGATTCGAAATTGCGACCGTACGAATAAAATCCACCCGTCTTTGGATCCTTGGGATGATCGGCGAGCGTGTATTTTCCTAGAATATCTTCTGAGAATGAACTGGAAACCCCGTATGCTCCTGCTTGTGAATGAGCATATCCACCATTTGCAAGGTAATATGAACGATTGGCAGTTGGATCGGGGAGTGTTTTTGTTTCGACGAGCATCGTTTCAAGTGCACCTTTGAGTGTACTTATATCCGCTATGCGCTTTGAATTATTTCGACTCTCAGAAAAGGAGGCCGCAGCTACATACGCAACAATCGAAAGTGCCCCAATAATAGAGACTACAACAATCACTTCAATCAAGGAGAAACCAAACTTCCTTCGTACTTGGGAGAAGATATGAGCCATGGGAAAGGTCTTATTTAGCAAATTGTAGAAGACTTTATCGTTCGGGTCAAGCGGGAAAGTAGTCTGAATAAGTTTTGACAAAGCGAGTATGCTTGGTAGGCTCTGCCCCATATGAAAAATCTCGTTATTGTCGAGTCTCCTACGAAAGGAAAAAAGATCGAATCATACCTCGGAAAAGATTTCACGGTGAAGGCGTCAATGGGCCACATCCGTGATCTTGAAAAGAAAAATCTCGGTATCGATATAGAAAATGGGTTCAAACCTACCTACATCGTTTCTGAGGAAAAAAAGAAAACCGTGAACGAGCTCAAAAAACTCGCCAAACAAGCTGAAAATGTCATCCTAGCAACCGACCCTGACCGTGAAGGAGAGGCGATTGCTTGGCATCTTTGTCAGGTTCTTGAATTGGATCCAGCAAAAGCTCAGCGAGTTGTGTATCATGAAATCACGAAGGATTCTATCGTGAAATCTTTTGCGAAACCGGGGACGATTGATATCGACCTCGTCAATGCGCAGCAATCACGTCGTATCCTTGATCGCTTGGTAGGTTTCAAGGTTTCACCGGTTCTTTGGCAGAAGATCAAGACCGGTCTTTCGGCTGGACGAGTACAGTCTGTTGCAGTAAAACTTATCGTTGAGCGCGAACGTGAGATCAAGGCATTTGTCCCAGAAGAGTCTTGGCGTATCACGACTCAGGCAGAGTCTGCAGGGATTAAGTTTGATATTGAACTCACTAAGCTCTCAGGAAAGGCTGCAAAGCTCAAGACCCGAGCCGACCTCGAGAAGCTCCTCGCAGCCCTCGGTGCGGACGTGTCGACTCTTGCATTCAAGGAAGGGAAAAAAGGAACACTCTCCACTGAGATCAAGCTTCCACTCGATTTCAAGCTCGAGAATGCTGAGAAGAAAGAATCCGTTCGTACTCCCGGTGCACCATTTACGACTTCTACACTCCAACAGGAAGCATCACGCAAGCTCGGTTACAGCCTCAATCAAACAATGAGTGTCGCTCAGAGTCTCTACCAGAATGGACACATCACCTATATGCGTACCGACTCGGTAAATCTCTCAGATCTCGCGATCGGAGCTGCCAAGGCGTTCATCGAGAAGCAATTCGGTAAAGAATACTCACTCCCAGAAGGACGAAAGTTCAAGACGAAGCAAGCAAATGCTCAGGAAGCCCACGAAGCGATCCGTCCAACTGACATGGACAAAACTCCAGACAGTATCGGACTCGAGGCATCAGAGCTCCGTCTCTATAAGCTTATCTGGGAGCGTACCGTTGCTTCACAGATGAAGGAAGCACTTGTAGAAACAACAACCTACCAGTTCATCCCAGCACAGGCTGATAATGAACTCTGGGTATCGAAGGGTGAAGTGGTGAAATTCCCAGGATTTATGAAGCTCTATGTCGAAGGAAACGACGACGAAGAGGAGGCGGATTCAAAGGCACTTCCTGCGATCAGTGAAGGCGAGATCATCAAGACTCAGTCGCTTCGTGGAGACCAGTCGTTCACTAGACCGCCTGCACGATACACCGAAGCCGCGCTCGTTAAAAAACTCGAAGCCGATGAAATCGGTCGTCCTGCAACGTATGCCCCAACGATTTCAACGATCGTAGAACGTGGATATGTAGAAAAGATCGAAAAGAAACTCGCCCCAACCGATATCGCCTTCACGGTCAATGACTTCCTCGAAGCCAATTTCCCGGACATGATGGACTACAAGTTCACAGCTAAAGTCGAACAAGAATTCGACCAGGTTGCACAAGGAAATCTCGAATGGGTAGTGATGCTCGAGAGATTCTACGGGAAATTTTCCCAAGATCTCGAAAAGGTCATGGAATCCAAGGGAAAAGTCCAGGAAAAAGTAGGTCGAAATTGTCCAAAGTGTGAAGAAGGAGAACTCGTCTACAAGTTCAGCAAGGCAGGTCGATTCATCGGATGTAACCGCTATCCAGAATGTGACTTCATCGAGAATATCGTGAAGCCAGGGGAGAACGAATACATCGAAAAGCTCAAGGCTGAATTCGAAGGAAAAGAATGTCCTGCCGGAGGAACGATCGTTGTGAAGAACGGACGATTCGGACCATTCCTTGCTTCTAGTCTCTATCCAGAAGTAAAGTGGATCGGAAAGGTTCCAGATCAGAAACTCGCGCCACTCGAAGAAAAATACGGTGGGGAAGTCTGTGACAAGTGTGGCGTTGGAACGATGCACGTCAAGAACTCCAAGCGAGGGCCATTTCTTGCATGTTCTGCCTATCCAGAGTGTAAGAATGCCAAGAATCTCCCAAAGGATGCCAAGAATACCGAAGAAGGTGCTCCTGAGCCTATGGGTTCAAATGGAATCGGTGGCAGTGATGAACCGCCTCTTCCTCCGGATACACAGGGAATCGAAGAATAAACATCCGCGTTACAAATTGGCTATTCTTCGGAATAGCTTTTTTGTAGATATGAAACCGATCTGCGGAAGAAGCATACGAGGTATTTAATTTCTCGTCCACCAATCCAGTGCGCACCTGAGAGACGCCTGGGGTGGCGGACTTCAAAATCAAACACCTCGTATGCTTCTCGGAAACTTTTACGAAGGTTTTTTAAATCAATCTCACCTTTATAAAACACAAACACTCATTATTATACCGCCATGAAAAAAATTATTACAGGAATTAAACCTACGGGTGCACAGTTGCACATCGGAAATCTCGTCGGTGCGGAGCTCCCATTTCACCGAATCGCACAAGGAAATGACGCGGCGATCTTCATCGCGGATCTGCATGCCCTCACGAGCGTGAAGGATGGAGCGAAACTTCGAGCACAGACGCTCGAACTCGCGCTTACGTATCTCGCGGTACACGGCCCAGAGACGGATATCACGATCTTCAAGCAGTCAGACATCCGTGTGATCCCAAAGCTCAACTGGATTCTTGCTAACGCAACCCCGCTCTCACTCATGCTTCGAGCGCATAGTTTCAAGGATGCGGAGGCGAAGAATTCAGATATCAATATGGGAGTTTTCAACTATCCGATCCTCATGGCTGCGGATATCATCGGATATGATATCGACGTAGTTCCGGTCGGTCAGGACCAAAAACAGCACCTTGAGATGACGCGCGATATTGCCCGTGCATTCAACAAAACCTACGGTGAAGAGGTCTTCACTATCCCACAAGAATACATCGAGCCGAACGTTGCTACCCTTCCTGGGATCGATGGGCGCAAGATGAGCAAGAGCTACGACAACTTCATCGGAGTGTTCGATGATGAGAAGACTATGAAGAAGAAAGTCATGTCTATCGTGACGGATTCAAAGGGGGTTGATGATGTAAAAGATCCTGAAACTTGCAACATCTTTGCTCTCATCAAGGTCTTCGCTGATCCTGTTCGTACCGAATCTATCCGTGCAAAATACCTCAGCGGAAGTGGGTATGGTTACGGACACGCGAAACTCGAACTTCTCGAAGTTCTTCTTGATTTCCTCCGGCCGATCCACGAGGCCCGTGCGAAGCTCGAACAGAATATGGATTTCGTCGAGAAACGCCTCGCTGATGGCGCACTCAAGATGAATGCCCGCATTGATAAAAAAATGGAGATCGTATCACGTTTGGTAGGAGTATAATGAAGCTTGCTCCGTATGCATTTCTCATCTGAGTATTGGTGATACTTTGGCTCACGGTCAATACGTATACCAAAACACATCAGAGCACAAAAATACCTGTACAATCCAAGTCGGAAGTACAGGTATTTTGACCTGCAGAAACCACAAAAATGAAGCTTATATTTGCGCCAAATGGAACAAATATTTCTGATATTCGTGCACAAAATCCTGACGTAACCACAGTGGTGAATGGACCGTATTTTGGTTATGACCAGAAGGGTGCATTTGTACCTGCGGGGCTTTTGGTGCAGGATGGAAGAACAACCTGAAAAATAGACTACGAAGATCCGAATTTGGGATATTTTTTCATGATTTCCTCAGCAGGATCTGCATCGATTGTTTCGGTTCATGCCCTCGTGCAGGAATCCCTGCAGACTACTCGTCTGGGGTTTCAGGCAGGACCACTGCTTATCCAGTCATGATCAGTTGTAGTCCAAGATGGTGCAAGCTGGCATGCTGGGGGTGCACATGAGCGAACTGCGATCGGGATCGATAGCAATCAAAAACTCTCCTGGTTTACCTCCCAAAAACCCATGACACTTCGGGATTTTTCAAACGAAATTCATCAAAGAGCGCCTCAAATTCAAACACTGCTCAATCTTGATGGAGGGCCATCTACGGCATATTTTAGCTCTGATGGCGCAAGTTTTCGAGAGGGTAAGTTGCTTCCATTCTTTTTAGTGACGTCTAACAAGTAACGCCATGGTCGAGTTGGAATCTTCTGCGTGGAACATCAAGACCATGAATATGGCTTAAGAATCGATCCATGGAGCCTTGGATGAGGAGGGGGGATTCGTGTGCAATGCTATGAATATCCCCGAGCTCATGATGTGTTTCGTCTGATTTTCCATGGGAATCCGAGCCAAACGTAAGAATCAGATCAGTACGTCGCGCGGTATTCACGACAGATTCTAGCCACGCAGCATTAGCAAATGGATTAAGCTCGATTCCGGTGATCCCAAGCTTCTTGTATTGTGCCATACGTGCTTCGAAGACTGCTATTCACTTATCTTTGCTCATAAAAGAGAAATTAGGATGTGCAATAGAAGTGACAGCCTGATCATTTCTAGCAAGTTCTGCTACAAGATCAACTGATGGCTCGTAGTCAGCTATCTTTGCCCAGCCGATTTCTGCGTGCGGCGAATTGTCTTTGAGAAAATTGAGTATGATATCAGATTTTGTAGTCACGGGAGCGCCGATGATTTCTGAAGCTCGTGCTCGATTTTTTTGTGTACTCAGAAGTAGCTGAGCGATATGACTATTACTTAGGCTATCGACACTCATGCGCTGCTTGGCAGCAAGTGATGATAGATCTGTAAACGATATGTCGAATCCATTTTTTGCGAGCTTTGCACACTGTTGTTGGACTTTCTCAATCCTTCAGGTGCGTACACTATCGAGGATTTTTATTGTGCGATCACTGATATGCTTGGCATAAAACGTGATGTGAAGCGAATGCTTGTTCTCGTAATCTCTGGCAGAGATTTCCGCTGCCTCACAGCTTTCGATACCGTTTGCTTTTAGAAGCTGAGTAGCCGTCTTGTTGACATAGTCATGATCAGTAACTGCGACAAATTCAAGCTTTCTTGCGCGTGCTTTGTGAACGAGTTCCTCTACTGAATCAATGCCGTCCGAACATATTGTGTGACAGTGTAGATCTACTGCTCGATATGGGCCGAGTGGTCCGCCGTAACGATTTTCTTGATCGTATGCCCAATTTGCATACTCATCCGTGAAGTGGGAGTTCATATGATTGCTCTTAGTAGTACGCAGATATCCTATAGAGCTTGCATTAAAATGAAACAAAGTTGTTCATAATTTGAAATTATTTATAAATGAATCTACATTATTTGCTTTTAAATAAATAAAAATATGTAAAATATTATTTGTAACAATATTTTACATATGAAAGAGGTCACATTTCTTGAACGCCTTTGACTTCCAAAAAATGCAGCTGTGGTTTATCTTGCATTGCTTGAATTGGTTGAGGGGACGGTGTCTGATATTGCGGCAAAGGCTCAGTTACATAGGCCTGAGGTATACCGAGTGCTTCCGTTGCTTGAAGAACTACGACTCTTGTCGCCTATCCAAAAAGGGAAGCGCGTTCGTTATCGAGCTGCCCATCCAGATGCACTTGAGTCTCTCAAAGACGAATTTGACCGTAGTGCATCTGCTGTAATACAGCGCCTAAAACAAAAATCCGAATCATCAGGTCTTCAAGCCCGCCTTGAACATGTACAAGGCGTGGATTCAATTTCTAAAATATACGAAGAGGCGCTACGTCTTACCCCCCGAAGTGGTGTCTACTATCGGTATAGTTCTGGACGTGATGTATACGAGAAAAGCATGTATCTGACTGATGAATACCTTAAACTCAAAGATACAAAAAATATCAGTCGTTATGTGATTACGAATGAGATCACTAAAAAAGGTCGAAAGTCAGATCCGAACCGTGCAATGGTCACTGTTCCGTCTGATTTCGACCTCTTCAATGACAATATTAGTAAACTCATCTATGCCGATCGCGTTGCGATCGTAGATCATGATTCCAAAGAAGCCTTTGTGATCGAGAGTCCGCGATTTGTAGAGTTTGAAAAGAAGATTTTTAAACTGTTGTTTCGGTTTTTGGAGAGGTAGACTGTGATCTTGCTGAAAATCTATTTTGAAACTGCTGTAGGACAATCTGGATATTATTCCTTTGTTTCTTTACAGGCTTTCACTCGAGTGCCACCTGCATCATTTTCATGTATTTCCGGATGTATTCGTCAGTTTCAAGTGAAAAAACAGTATCAATATTATCAAGCAAAATTTTGACTCCGGAGCTATATTCCTGTTTCTTCCAACAATCCTCCAATCTACTGCGAACCATTTCTATATCAATTGCACTAGAAAGTGCGCATTGAAAATAGCTTGCAATACACTCTTGTTGATAAAGTGTCAGAACTCCTTGTCGTCTGCGTTTTCTGCTTACTAACCGATTTGTTTCATCTTCTGGATAGTCATGTCGTGCGAGTATATCACCCACCATTACAGAATAATAATCATGGTGGATGATATTATTTTCCCCAGAACTTGAGTTTGTCTCTATTAATTTCTCCATACACTAGCGAAGTAACAGTGACATCATCGCTAAAAAAATAATCTGTCAAGGAAAATTATTACTCCTTCTGCCTGATCTTCAGTAACCCCCGTGATCATAGACAATACACATCTTTAGAAATTGGATCAGATACAGGGTGCTGTAAATATATAAAACTTAAATATGAAAACTATTATTCTCGATGTAGCTCCGCCAAGTGTGGGTCGAGAAGATTTGGATATCCGCATGGTAGAGCTTGCATCGCTCGTCTCAACCTACGGCGGTATCACGATCATCGAAGAACTCCAGAAACGCGATACACCAGACTATAGAACCTACGTTGGATCCGGGAAGCTTGAAGAACTCATCGCTCTGGGCAATGAACTCGGAGCTGAATTGCTCATCATCGGAAACATCCTCAAGCCTGCGCAGATCTATCAGGTAAATGAAATGCTTCGCGCGCAAAAGTCCAAGATGCAGGCCTGGGATCGAGTCGATCTCATCCTCAAGATATTTGCGCAGCATGCCAATAGTCCAGAAGCGAAACTCCAGATCGAACTCGCTTCGATCAAGCACATGGGGCCACGCATCTACGGAATGGGAATGGAACTCTCGCGACAGGGTGGGGGACTCGGTGCAAAGGGACAAGGAGAGACCAATACCGAGATCATGAAGCGTCACTTGCGTGACCAGGCTCAAAAGATCCGTGAAAAACTCGAGATCTACGAGCGAACTCGTGCTCAGCACCGCAAGCGCCGCAAACGACAGGGCTTCACGACCGTCGGGATCGTCGGGTATACCAACGCAGGGAAATCCACACTCATGAACGTCCTTACCAACAAGGGGGTTCTCGCCGAGAACAAACTCTTTGCTACCCTCGGAACTTCCGTCGGGAAGATGTACGTCCCAACCGAAGACGGACGTGGGATGGAGATCCTTGTGAATGATACGATCGGATTCATCCGCGATCTTCCGCCAGATCTCATCGCTGCGTTCTCATCTACGCTCGAAGATTCGATCGAGGCTGATCTCCTCCTCCATGTCATCGATGCAGGAGATCCAGATATCATCCGCAAGATGGCCGTCGTGGATGAAACACTCCAGAAGATCGGAGCCAATCAGCCGAGACTTCTTGTCTTCAATAAGACAGATACGATCGACTCAGAACAGCTCATGTCGACCCGCATGGCATTCGCGTCAGCCGATCCAGAGTTCGTCTCTGCTCATGCAGGGATTGGGATTGATGGGCTGAAGCAGAGGATTATGAAGGAGATCCTTTCTCAGGAAAAATATTCAGTATAAAAAATCCCCGAAGCCTATAGGCTTCGGGGATTTTATTATGCATGCTGTGATGCTGCGAGCTGTTCGCGAGCGCTTTCCTTGAGGTATTGCTGCTCGAGATCAAGGAGGGCTTCCATGGAGATGGGATCACCCTTTTCGCGGTATTCTGCCATGAGCTTCTCAGCTTCGAGCTTACGAGCTGCGATAGCTTCGAGATCATGTCCACCGTCTTCGATCATATCAGCTATGATGCGAACTTCGTTTCCATCGGTTTCGAGTACTCCACCTCCGATCGCGAAATTCTTGTGCATTTTCTCGTATGAAACACTCAGAACTCCTGGCTTGATCGCCGTCATGAGTGCCATATGTCCTGGAAGAACCGTGATCACCCCATCCAATGTTGGGATAGTAAGTGACTCGAGCGCATCCGTTGAGAGTGCGATTCCAGTGATGGATGTAAGGGTGAATTTCATACGTGATAGGTTCTAATTACGCGTTGGCAGCGGCTGCCTTTTCCTTCTCGTAGCTGGCGATAACATCTTCGATATTTGCCTTGTACATAAAGTGCTTTTCTCCGATGTAGTCGAGTTCTCCGGCGAGGATCATCTTGAATCCACGAACCGTGTCTGAGAGCTTCGCGTATACTCCTGGAGTTCCTGTAAACTGTTCAGCAACGAAGAATGGCTGAGAGAAGAACTTCTGGATCTTACGAGCTCGGTTTACGGCCTGCTTGTCTTCTTCTGAGAGTTCATCCATACCGAGGATGGCGATGATGTCCTGGAGTTCCTTGTAGCGCTGAAGTGTCTTCTGACATGCACGAGCTACTTCGTAGTGCTCTTCTCCGACTACCTTTGGAGTGAGAACCGTAGAAGTTGAGTCGAGTGGGTCAACGGCTGGGTAGATTCCGAGTTCGGCGATCGATCGGTTGAGAACGACCGTTGAGTCGAGGTGGGCGAATGTGTTCGCTGGAGCTGGGTCAGTGAGGTCGTCCGCTGGTACGTATACCGCCTGTACGGAAGTGATAGAACCATTCTTAGTAGAAGCGATACGTTCCTGGAGAGCTCCCATGTCTGTTGCGAGAGTTGGCTGGTAACCTACCGCAGAAGGGATACGTCCGAGGAGGGCCGAGATTTCAGAACCTGCCTGTGTGAATCGGAAGATGTTGTCTACGAAGAGAAGTACATCTCGCTTTTCTACGTCACGGAAGTATTCCGCCATAGTAAGTCCTGTGAGGGCAACACGAGCTCGAGGTCCTGGAGCTTCGTTCATCTGTCCGAAGACCATGGCTGTCTTGTCGATAACTCCTGAGTCCTTCATTTCGTGGTAGAGGTCATTTCCTTCACGAGTTCGCTCTCCGACTCCGGCTACGACTGAGTATCCTCCGTGTTCGCTTGCGATGTTGTGGATGAGCTCCTGCATGATAACCGTCTTACCTACTCCGGCTCCTCCGAAGAGTCCTACCTTTCCCCCCTTAAGCATTGGAGCGATGAGGTCAACTACCTTGATCCCTGTTTCGAATACTTCTGTACTTGTTGAGAGTTCAGTGAAATCAGGTGAAGCTCGGTGGATTGGGAGCTTGGCTTCGGCCTTTGGAGCTGGCTGTTCGTCGATCGGGTCTCCGAGTACATTGAACATGCGTCCGAGAACTGCAGAACCAACTGGAACTGTGATCGGAGCTTCTGTCGCAGTAACCTTCATCCCACGCTTGAGTCCATCAACTGGATTCATGGCGATCGTTCGAACTGCATTGTCTCCAAGCTGCTGCTGAACTTCGAGAACTACACGAGTTCCAGCACCCTCTACTTCGAGAGCGTCGAGAATATTTGGAACGTATCCATCGCTGAACTGAACGTCGATGACTACTCCGATGATTTGATTGATAACTCCAGTGTGCATAAAAAAGTGTGTGAAGGCTTTGTAGAAAACGGGCAAATTATATGGAAACAAGCACAGAACGCAAAGGGAAAAGCCTCGAAAATACGCTTTTGGAAATATCTATTTTGATCCCAGTAAAATCTCCGTAATTCAGTGAGGGTATCAATTTCTGCTCGGGCTTTTCTTTTTGAAACGATCAGTATATTTGGGTGAATATTTTCTTTCCAATTATGATTATTTTCTCTTCGAGTGATATTTCCGAGTCTGAGAAGATTGAGCAGATTCATGCGATCCTCCTT
Source organism: Patescibacteria group bacterium (assembly GCA_049315825.1). Taxonomy (GTDB): domain Bacteria; phylum Patescibacteriota; class Gracilibacteria; order BD1-5; family UBA2023; genus JBMOJK01. The sequence continues at coordinate 8,095 of JBMOJK010000019.1, read as the reverse complement.
TCACAGCATCGTTCACGAGTATCTTGGACGGTCGTGAAATTACTCATCATTGCGATACTCGGATTTGGGTATTATTACTATACACAGCCTCAACACGCAGAGCAGAAAGCGGAGCTTGTCACCGCTATTCACAAGAAATTCTCTGCATTCATCACACCCCTTGTGAGTGACGTGCTCGGTGATGTTCTCAAGAATATCCAGAATCCCAATCAGCCAGCTGGTTCATCCGGTGCTACCACTCCCAATATTACTCCCGAGATGATAAAAGCTGTACAGGATAGCATGCAGAAATAAATCTCATTTTGAAAATCCCACCGTAGTTCGTTGCTAGGGTGGGATTTTTGTACGAGCGAGCTCCGTTGACTTTTTGTGTATTTATGTAATCTGTAGAAAGTTTCGTAGCTGTAGGGGTTACGAAATTCAAAAACAAATTTGAGAAATCTGGAAGAAAGGAAGGAAAATCATGGAGTCAATTTTACATGAAGTTCAAGAAAGAAGGATTCCTATTACACCTGAGGAGTTTCATTTTCTCACTCTTGCTGAGAAGTACAAAGCCTTGGGAAGTGATAGGAGACGAAATCAGTTCATGCAGGATTGCACAGATTACGATAAAAATTTTCTTGAGGCGACGGCAAGAAAATTTGCATTCAGAACTGAGGTGATTGACTTTGTTGTAGCAAACCCGAATACTTCAGTGGCATTCTTGATTGAGTTGCTACAAGGGGATAACGAACTTGCGAAGCTTTCGATCGAAAATATTCAGCATATCGCAGCATATCAAGCATTCAGAAATCCGAAGATTGGTGATATCCTTGTGGATAATTATCCAAAATTCGTATTCGAGTCTTTGCTTTCATACAAATCTCCTCTCCCAGAAACCTTTGAAAGACTCTTTGTGGAATATCGCAAGGATCACGAGGATTTCGTAAACACTTTATTGTTTCAGCATGCAGAGTGTCCTCGTGAAATCCGCATGAAACTGATGTTGTATTGTCAGTCGCACGTGGCGTATGCTCTACAGGGTAATATTAGGGAAATGCAATACACCCAGAGGCTTCAGTATAAAGAGCTTGCAGTAGAATGGGTGAGCAGCATGAAGAATATGTTTAGATATATTCGCAGCGATATGCTCTTTGTTCTTCTGAGTATTGATTTGTTGAATGATCCACATATTCTCAAAAAATGTATGGATCATGAGAAAGCGATCATTCGTCAACTTGCCCGTGCAAAAATCAAAAATCTCCAGAGCAAAGGTTTAGCACTGGATATTGTCATACCAATATCATTCTCCGATAAGATCAGAGATTTCTTCTCTCGGGCTATAAGTCTTCTGGCTTAATCGAAATAACCACCTAAAAAGCGTCCTTCTGGACGCTTTTTTTTGGTTTTTGAGAATACTAATTTCGCATCATTCCTTCATCCATGGCGACATTACTGAGCCGATCTGCCTCTTTGTTCTTCTCGCGGGGAACATGGACGAACTCGATGCTTCCGGTGAAGTTTGAGAGGAGGATTTGGATGTTTCCGTGGATTTCTTTGAGGCCGGGATTTTTGACTTTGTAGTTGCCTTTGAGTTGTTCGATGACGAGTTTGGAGTCGGCACGAAGCTCGATCTCAGTGGCTCCGAGTGCGATAGCTCGTTCGATACCAAGATGAGCGCCAGAATACTCTGCGACATTATTGGTCGTTTCGCCGAGGTATTTGTAGCGACGCTCTACCGCGCAATGATCTGGAGTACAGATAAACACCCCCAGTCCTGCAGGTCCTGGATTTCCGCGTGCGCCTCAGTCGGAGTAGACTATCAATTTCATGCAGGGGAGTGTATAGATGGCCTGAAATCCTGCAAATCAAAAACCTCAAAACACATGTGTTTTGAGGTTTTTGATTTGTGGAATAAATACTACGCATCCTTCATACTCTCCACTCCGCTCACGATTTCAGAGACTTCCTTCGTGATGGCTGCTTGACGAGCCTTGTTGTAGGTGAGAGTGAGAACCTTCACTTTTTTATTGGCAGAGTCTTTAGCATTTTTCATGGCGATCATGCGAGATGCGTGCTCGCTTGCTTTTCCTTCGAGGAGTGCTTCATGAACGATGAGATCGTAGATGAGTGGGAGAACTTCCTGCATAATCACAGCCTTTGATGGCTCGAATTCATATTCAGCGGTTGTCGACTTAGTCTGAGTCGGGATTCCGAGTGAATCGAAGAATTCTGTGATTTCCGTCTTCGAAAGAGGGAAGAGGGTCTTCGTGACTGCTCGCTGGTTGATCGCAGAGATGTAGTATGAGTAGATGACACGAACTCGATCGTATGATCCATTCTTGAAGGCATTCTGAAGGAATCGACTTACCACCTTCGAATCCGCTGGATGGATAGTATCCTTCACGACTTCAGAGAAATCAGAAAGGAGTGTATTTCCAGTGCGAGCAACGAAGTCACGAGATCGCTTTCCGGCAGTTACGAATTCAAACTTGGTGTTTGGATTCTCGCGCGTGAGGCGAGTTACTTCCTTGAATACGTTCACATTGTATCCTCCACAGAGACCCTTGTTAGAGGAAACAATGAGAACAAGTTCCTTTCCAAAAGAAGTAGGATTTGAAGCTGCAAGATCGAGGTGTGCAAAAATACGCGCCGCTTCAAGAGAGAGTGGACGTGCGTGCACCGCAAGATCCTGAGCCTTTTTCATCTTTACCGTAGAGATGAGCTCCATGGCTTTGGTGATTTTCCCAGTGTTCTTTACTGACTTGATACGCGCTTTGATTTCTTTACCTGTTGCCATTTACTTAATTTTTGAAAGTAGTTTTTCGAGCACTCGTCTGAGTATTCCTTTGAGTCCAACTTGAAGTTTGGCTTTCTGATTTTTCTGTGGTGTCATCGACTCCTCAAGGGCTTTTGCTTGTGCAATAATGCTTTTCTTTTCTAGAAGAAATCGTCTATGCTGCTTGATAACTGGGTTATCGCTCATTTCTGTAGAATTGTGCATTCTAATAATTTCATCCAGCGTATAGTTGGGTGACTCAATACAGAAGTCATTCCATTCATTTTCTATGCGCCGTATGTCCTGTTTGTTCTTGAGACTGAGTCGCTGCGTAGGATTTACGATTCAGTCTTCTGTGGTAGTAAAAGCCCCAGTAAAAAGATGTCGGATTTTTCTACGAACAACTATTTCTGCTTCGAAAAAAGTTTTTTCAATTAAAGCACTGAACTGTGATTTCTTTTCCTGAGGAGTATTTTCATAAGCTGTCTTGATATCAATATCAGGATCGTGCAGTTCACTTACAAAGGCTTCAGACAGGAGAGTGATCCATTTTTCTGAATCGCTGTTCTTTAGTTCTTCTAGTCCTGCAATAAATGCACTTGCTTTCCAGAAATTAGGATCCATGAAATATTGAAGTACCATCATTCCGTAATCGCTTTCAGTGGGTTCCTTGATACCACGACTGATTACTTCCCGTCCAGCAAGTACAGTATTCCCATTCTCTCATGTAAGTTTTGCTGCGACAGAGCTTCTGATAGCATCTTGAGCCTCTGAGTATCTCTCAAACTCGCCAGGCCCAAAACGCTGAATAGTGATCGTGGCTCCGTTTTCTTTATGAGTTGATATGTCTCCAAGGATCGCGGGCTTGTTCATATGAAAAGTGGTTATTTCACCAGCTTCTCGAGAATCTTCTTAAGACCATCCTTTGACTCGTCGGTGAGATCCTTAGAAGTTCGGATGAGAGTAAGTGTAGCTTCTTCTTTGTCGAGTGCAAGGTAGAGATCCTTTTCGAATGCCTTGATTTCCGAAACATCGAGCTTATCGAGGTATCCGTTTGCAGCGGCAAAAATGAGTGCAACCTGCTTGTCGAATGAAACTGGAGAGTAGATGTCCTGCTTGAGGATTTCTACCATGCGCTTTCCGCGCTCGAGTTGCTTACGAGTGTCTGTATCGAGGTCTGAGGCAAACTGAGAGAATGCTTCGAGTTCTCGGAACTGTGCAAGGTCGAGCTTGAGAGTACCAGCTACGCGCTTCATAGCCTTTGTCTGAGCAGATCCTCCGACACGTGAAACTGAATTTCCGACATTGATGGCAGGCTTAATACCAGCATTGAAGAGTCCAGATTCGAGGAAGATTTGTCCGTCAGTGATCGAGATAACGTTGGTTGGAACGTACGCAGAGATGTCACCACCCTGTGTTTCGATGATCGGAAGGGCTGTGAGTGATCCGGCTCCGAGTTCGTCGCCCAGCTTCGCAGCTCGCTCGAGAAGACGAGAGTGGAGGTAGAATACGTCTCCAGGGTACGCTTCACGTCCTGGTGGTCGGCGGAGGAGGAGAGACATTTCTCGGTAAGCATTGGCATGCTTTGAGAGATCATCGTAGATGATGAGTGCATGTTCACCCTTGAGCATGAAATACTCAGCAATCGCACATCCAGTATATGGAGCGAGCCACTGCATAGAAGCAGGAGCAGATGCACCAGCAACTACGATCGTCGTGTACTCCATAGCACCAGCGCGCTTGAGCTCTTCAGCAATCGCGATAACCTTCGAATCCTTCTGTCCGATAGCTACGTACACACACTTCATCCCAAGACCCTTCTGGTTGAGGATCGTATCGATTGCAACCTGGGTCTTACCAGTCTGTCGGTCACCAATGATGAGTTCTCGCTGTCCTCGTCCGATAGGTACGAGTGAGTCGATCGCCTTGATACCAGTCGCCATAGGCTCGTGGACACTCTTTCGGCTCATAACTCCTGAAGCGACACGCTCAGTAGGGTAGTGGTCAGCAGCCTTGATAGGCCCGAGTCCATCGAGTGGATTTCCGAGTGCATCAACAATACGCCCGAGCATATTGTCTCCAACTGGAACTTCGAGGATCTTTCCGCTGGCAGTAACCGTGTCTCCTTCCTTGATTGAACCAAAGCCAGAGAGAACAACGATACCTACTGAGTGTTCTTCGAGATTGAGGGCAACTCCGACTCCTCCAGACTCGAAGTTAACAACTTCGTTATAGGCAACTTCACGAAGACCTACCGCGCGAGCGATACCGTCTCCGAGATAGACAACAACTCCAGAGTTTTTGCGCTCAGGGGTAATATCTGCCGAATCGATGCGATTTTCGACGTCTTTAATGAGAGAATCTAGAAGCGAGTGTGACATAGTGGTGAATTAGATTTTTGCGGTTGCAGATTCGAAAGAGAGATCATAGAGATCACCTCCTACGAAAATACGAGCTCCGCCAGAGAGACGGGCATTGTGTGTGAAAGAAATCTCGCGGTCGTCGAGACCGAGCTGTTTGAGAACGGCAGTAACCGAACTTTCTTCAGCACCTGTAGCGAGTTCTACGTGAACCTTGTTGGACTGATTTACGAAAAGATCCTTGGCACGTTTACCAATTTTCTTCTGCGCAGAACGAAAAGCCCGAAGCTCTTTTGAGAGAGTTTCGAGTTCGTTTTTTGAAAGATTTGAGAGATTCGTACTCATATACTAGAGATCCTTTGAAAGATTTGAGAGAAGTTCCTCGTTCTTTGCAGACTTCCCGAACAACTTTTGGTTGAGAGAAATCGCAATCGTGAGAACCTTTGACTTGAGCTCAGTCTCGAGAGCTGCCTTTTCTTGTGCAATGTCGGCCATGCCTTTTGCACGAGTTGCGTCAGCTTCCTGAGATGCAAGAGCGAGAACGGAAGCCGCTTCTCCTTGTGCAAGAGCGCGAGCTTCTGTTCGGATTGTCTTCGCATCTTCCTTTGCTTCGTCTACGATAGCAGCAGCTTCTTTGTTTGCCTGATCCTTGAAAGACTTCGCATTCTTGTGAAGTTCTTCGATCTCGAGAGCCTGTTTTTCTTCGGCATCAAGAACGATGAGATATGGCTTAAAAATGAAGCGGTACAATACGTAAACAATAACCGCAAGGTTGATCGTCTGAATAATGAGAGCGTCGAAATTGATGAGCTCAGACATGACTACTTAATAAGGAAGAGAGAGAGGAAGGCGAGAAGTCCGAGGAGTTCGGCGAAGGCGAGAGCAAGAAGCATAGGAGTGAAAACTTCCTTAGCAGCAGCTGGATTTCGACCAATAGCCTGCATTGCACCCATACCGATGAGACCAATACCAAGACCTGGACCAATAAGACCAATAAGAGCGATACCCTTAGCGAGAGCAGCAAATTCCATACGTGTAAAATTAAAAGTAAGCCTGTTAAAATCAGGAGACTCCCTCGCGTACGAAGGATAGTCCAAACTTTAATGATGAGCAACCGTCACTGCTTCTTTGAGATAGACTCCAGAGAGCGTCATGAAGATGAACGCCTGAAGGAATGCTACGAAGATTTCAAAGAACCAGAACGGAAGAACGAGGAGTCCTCCCACGAATCCTGCGTGCAGGAGTGTCCCGAGGTAGGACATAATACCGATGAGAGCGATACCTGCGAAGATGTTACAGAAGAGTCGGACTGAGAGTGAGAGGATTCGAGTGAATTCTCCGATGAAGTGAATCCATCCGATCGGAACGTTGATGATCTTCTCTACGATGGACGAACCTGAGAAATTGAAGAGGTAGTGTCCGAAGTGTGTGAAGAATCCCTTGTAGATGATTGATGTGACCTGTGCAATGAATACAACCGTTGTTCCGAGGATGAGAGTTGTAGAGAGGTCTGCGTTAATCGGTCGGAGATAGTGGAGTGTCTTTGGGAAGATGAGACCAATCCAGTCGAATACGAGTCCTGCAATATTCGCCATGAAGATGAATATGAAGAACGCCCCGATAATAGGGAAGAACTTACGAGCCGTTGCACGATCTCCGATGAGGCTCGTGAAGTGTGAGTCGAGACGACGAACGATATTTTTCCCGAATGCTCGGATGATCGAATCTTTCTTGTTTGCAAAAAATCCAATCACGAGAGAAAGAGTGATCACGAAGATCATCAAAACCCAAGTAGAAATCACTGTCGTTGTAAGCTCGATAGAACCGATATGAAGACCAACTGCTTCACCAGAAAGACCAGGGATATGAGGCCCTGCGTGTACTTCGGTTGTGAGATTTTCGGAAGTTGCTGTTTGCATGGAGGAAGAATTCGTCGTTTACTGAAAACGCGCGAATTATATGGAAAGAAGGCGGGAAATCAAACTGGATAGCACGTATTTAAAAAAGAAATCCTATAACGAAGGAGTTATAGGATTTCTTTTATCGTATAATTATCAAACCAGAGCTCGTCCCCATTTTTTGGACTATTTGTTCTGTAGAAAATACAAGCGGTGGAGTCTGTTGTTGGCGGGATGTATATACTAAAATTATTTCAGTAAGGGTCCGGGCTATTTACGTAGGCATTTGTTGTTGTAAAATTTGTCGGAGATATGGTGATAAGTCAGCTAACAGCACCTCATGAACTCCCTACACTTGCACGTACTCACGTAGTGCTTAATTTGTAGCAATAAAATGAGACGTTTAGCTTTCAGTTGTCAACGGTGTTTGCAAGGTGTCACTTTACATCAAAAGAGTATTGATATTTTTTTGAGGGATCGATGATTACATATGAGTATAACCCATCTCATCATGCGCTGTCTCGTATCCATTTGAGATAGAGAGATTGAGAAGCATATGAGCTAGTCGATTTATCTATCCTACAGTCTACCGTCTGTAGCTGATCACCGTAACTTGAATTCCATTCATAGGCTATGTAGAGAGATATATTACCTATGCATGCGGGATACGGTTTGAAGCCATTCACCACATTTCCTGAGCTTAACTGCGTTGATACGCTCATATTTTCAAAGCTCTCATACAGTAAGGTGCTTTCTTGATTGAGATTGCTTCAATATGTTACTGGTACGCCATCAAGTGCGAAGGTGTATCTGTTTTGACCTCCCCATGTACCACCCGGCATTACCGTGTTAGAAGCATAGAAACTCGTTGCCTTAAAGGTTGAGGGATTTTCCAGGTACCATCTTGGTATAAGGCTATCAATCCCAGTGCTTTTTTCAAAACCCTTTCATCGTAAGCGTTGTATTCTTACGCCAGCATCCACTACTCCATTTCATTCGGTGTTAATCAGAGTGGTTGCAACTTGTCAATATTTTACAATACCACCAAATCATCCAGTATACAGTCCAAGTGTGTATGG
>JBMOJK010000003.1:0-68507 GCA_049315825.1 Patescibacteria group bacterium | reverse complement strand
CCAAACCCGTGCAATTTTCCATCTGATCCCATCACCCGATGACAGGCAAAAAGGATAGAAAATGGATTCTTCCCAACAGCGCTCGCAACAGCTCGGATCGCGGTGGGGTTTCCGATGCGCGCAGCGAGTTCTTTGTAGCTGACTGTCGTTCCACAGGGGATCGTGAGAAGTGCCTTCCAGATTTTGATCTGAAGGTCCGTTCACTCGAAATCAAAACTCATGCGAGTTGTATCGATTTCTTTGCCAGCAAAGTAGTCGGAGAGGAGTTTTTTGGCATCTTCTAGGTGTGCGCTCTGTCCGGTGCAGCAGTCTTTTGCATCGAGGCCAACAAGTGCATAGTTCTTATCTGGCCAAATAATCCCACGAAGTCCTTTTGGGCTCGCAACGAGTGTGAGAACGCCGAGTGGAGACGGGAAAAGCGTCTGAATGTAACGGCAGGCAGCGGTTGTCATTTGAATTTGAAAATCTTACAGATAGAGTAGTCGGTATTCCCAATTCGTCCATGAAAAAAGATGACTCGTTTCGCGATTATTTACTGCACGATTTACTGGCAGACGTCCATGATGTGGATATCCGGGCGATGATGTGAGGAAATATGATTCGTAAATCCTGACTCGCAGTCGGGATTCTTGAAGATGGTGTAGTGTATTTGAAAGTTTGACCTGAAAATATGTCGGATTATGACGCGGTGGATGCGAAGTATTTTACATATATACGCAGTGGTCGTGAGGTATCTCTTCGATTTCGAGAGCTTCCCATCGATATACTCGAAGATCGTGATGCACTGAAGATCTGGCTCAATAACGCCTATCTCATAGCTCGTAATGCTCCCCGAAAATGAAAGAAGCTCTCCAGTTCTTAGCAGCAGATCCCTCTGTATAAAATCACACGTATAGAGCGAGCGTGTATCCGGCCCACGTTGTTTGCTTTGGAGATTGAAGGATTTTGGATAGAATCACACGTTCGTATTTATATTTATACTGCATGCAAAAATTCTCTTTTCAGCTGGTAATGGCGACTGCTTTTCTCGATATCCTCGGGATTGGAGTGCTCGTGCCAGTACTTCCTTTTATCATTAAAGACTACGGTGTAGGATCTGAATGGGTTGGGTACTCGATGGCTATTTATTCTCTTGGGATGTTTTTCGGAGGGCTCATTTTTGGTCGACTTTCGGATAAATTCGGGCGTCGCCCAATGCTCGTGGCTACAACGCTATTCAACTTTGTTGGATTTCTCGTGATCGTGTATGCTCCATTATTTTGGATATTCCTCGCAGGACGATTCCTGGGTGGACTCGGTGGTGCGGGTGTAGGAATTGTGCAGGCATATGTCTCAGATATTTCTACAAAAGAAAATCGTACAATTCGACTTGGATTTATCGGAGCGATGTTCGGGCTTGGATTTCTCATCGGACCGGCGATTGGTGGTCTTTTGGCATCGTTTGGTAATCATTTTGTAGGATACGCGGGTGCATTTTTTGTATTCCTCAATTTCTTGCTCGTTGCATTCTTCTTGCCAGAACCTAAGCGTCATACTCCCGCAGAGTGAGTGATCAAGACTGAGAAAAATAGCTTCGGAGTACCGAAAGAAATCATCCTTCTTTTGGTGGTTTCATTTCTCGCGACTACTGCATTTTCTCCGATTCAGGCAATTTCAGGACTTTTCTATGCAGATATATTCAATTTTGATGCAGTTGCATATTCGCACGTGCTCATTCTCATCGGTGCAGTGTCGATCATATATCAGGGTTTCTTGGTGAAACATATTCGCAAATACCTTCCAGAAGCTCCCATGATCGTGCTCTCGCTCTGAGTACTCGCGGTTGCGTATTTCCTCCAGGCTATCAATGTAAATCCACTCCTCATCTGGGCGATTGCGCCACTTTTCCCGATCGGAATGGGATCTTTTCAGCCATCATCTTCATCTTTGATTGCACACGAGTCTGGTCATCAAGTCGGGAAATACATGGGATTCTCTACGGCAGCGGTTGGACTTGGAAGCATTGTAGGGCCTGCGATGGGTGGATTCCTGTACATGTACGGACCAACTGTTCCATTTTTTGCGAGTGCTGGGCTTTTCGTGGTTACTATGTTCATAGCAATCCCTCTCATTCATAAACATGCATAAATTCGCAGTTTTTGTTCTCGTTGCGTGCTTGCTCGCCTCTTGTTCGAGTGCGAAAACGGATATTGTCTCAACTCCAGCTCCAGCTGTGTCAGCGCGTACTATTCTTGCGCTTTGAGATTCTCTAACTGCCTGACTGGGGGTAGAAATCGCTGATAATTATCCATCCCAGTTAGAATCAAAACTCAAAGAAGCGGGATATAAATATACTCTGCAAAATGCTGGAGTTTCCTGAGATACTTCTGCTCAACTGATGGCCAGAACTGACTGGATACTCGATGGAAATAAACCCGATCTCGCCATCGTAGAAATCTGAGCCAATGATGCATTTCAGGGGATTTCTCCACAAGAACTCGAGAAAAATCTCCGAAGCATCCTCCAAAAACTCCAAGATCGCAAAATCCCTATACTGCTTACGGGGATGAAAGCTCCGCTCAATCTCGGATTGCAGTATCGAAACCAATTCGAAGAAATTTTCCCGAAACTCGCAAAAGAGTTCGGTGTTCCACTCATGCCATTCTTCCTCGAATGAGTTGCAGCAGATCCAAAGCTCAACCAAAGGGACGGTATTCATCCAACTAAAGAAGGCTATACTGTCATAGTGAATAATCTCTTCTCCGCACTCGAATCCAATCATCTCATCCAACATTAGCATGATCGAGCTCAAGAACCTTTCTAAGTTATACATCAGTGAAAACGAAACAGTAACGATCTTCAAGGACCTCGATTTTTCACTGCCTTCAGGCACTTTTGCGAGTGTGATGTGACCATCAGGATCAGGGAAATCAACCCTCCTTTCACTCCTCTCAGGACTCCTCGCCCCTGACCATGGGACGATACAGATCGATGGGTCGAACATCGCAGGCATGGGCGAAGATGCGATTACGGCATTTCGCGGGAGTAGGATCGCGTTCATATTTCAAGCCTACGAACTCATCCCCAATCTCACTGTCGAAGAAAACATCGACCTCCCGATAGATATCAACCATATCCCACGTCGTTTTACCACTGCCGAGATCCTCGAACGAGTTGGTCTGACTGGAAAGGGTACCCGATATCCGACTGAGCTTTCTGGCGGTGAACAACAACGTGTTGCTGTTGCTCGAGCATTCGTTGGGCAGCTTCCGTATTTGCTCGCTGATGAGCCTACGGGAAACTTGGATCGCAAGAATGCGAATCGTATCATGGATTTGATCGATGAACTTCATAAGGAGACGGGGAATACGATCCTAATGATCACACATGATCCTGAAGTTGCTGGAAGGGCGGATGTGGTGTATGAGCTGAGGGAAGGGAAGTTGGAGGTGAGGTAGGAGGGGGGGGGATTTAGGACCACTGAGAGATTGGTGGTTTTTTTAATTGGGGGAAAAATTTCTGGGAATTTTCCGTTTTTTTCTTCAATTAGAAATAGATACTGTTTTGAAGTATAAATATCACTACAATTAAAAAGTTTCAAATATGTTTGATTTATATGATAAAGATGAGAATTTTGTGTGTCAATCTTCAGAATCCGATGCACAAATAGTAGATCTCTACAAGAGGAGTGTGCATATTTTTGTATTTAATCAGCAATCAGAAATTTTACTTTGCAAACGACCAAATACTAAGCAATTCTATCCTGGAGTTTTTACTTCCAGTGCAGGTTGACATGTAGAATATGGTGAAACCTTCCTTGTTGCAGCATACAGGGAAATGCAAGAAGAAATTAATTTACATTGCCCACTCATAGAATATTGAAGATATGATGTAATAAATAGAATTGAACGAGCTATTCATTACCTGTATCTTTGTTATCCTTCTGAATTAGATCTAAAGACAATTATGTTTGATCCTCTGGAGATAAGTGAGGCTAAGTATTTTAATATAGATATACTTAAGAAAGAAATAGTGAATAAACCTGAAATGTTTGCATATCCTTTTATCAAAGGCTTTGAGTTTTATATTTCTCGTCTCACGGAAATTAGGGTTTAGCTAAGAAGAATCATGTGGTACAGTTTCACGTCAAATATTATTTCTTCGATTTGAGTATGTATATTTCAGGTAAAACTACAGAAGATGTAAGAAGGCCTTATGAGGAATTCTTTCAAAAAAACGAACTTGTTTTCTCAATTCCGTATTCATTTTGAGTTGAGAATCTAGCCATCACTTATCCCAATGATGCACTTCATGCCAGATCTTCTATTGAAGATAGACTGTACGTATGACTTGTTTTCAATGATAGTCATGTGTTTGAGTTCTGAGATGTTGTAGATAAAGATTGAGCTCACTTTTTGGTAAAAAACTTTCCAGACAGTTCCCTATTTCGCATGCATGATACGCTGATTAATTTTCTGAAATGATCTGAATTGGATAGGGGCATGAGAATCTCTTTTCTATCTGAGACGGGGCGTTGAAAGTGCTTTGCATACACAGGCCATATTGCACTCGCAATTGCTTTGTCATGTGCAATCTCAAACACTTTAATAAATAAAGAAATATATTTTTCAAATTTGAAGCCAAAAACTCAAGAATTTGAAAATATAGTGGAAAATGCAACAAAAATATGGTCTTTATTTCATTGGGGAAAATCACGTTGACCTATAAAAGGGCTGTTTTACCAATGACTTTCTCCCGCCTTTTCACCTCGAATTTTTAAAGGAAGGTCAGCAGAAGTTGTTTCTGATTCATTAAATAGTGCAACATACTGAAAATTCTGATTAAAATATTCAATTATCTTCTCTTGAACAAAGAGTCAATCCTTTTATGCTGAGAATGTAATTACTAAAGAGCTGATTTCACAAGAAGAATATGCAATTATAAACGCTGATAGAGCAGAAGAATATATCAATTTTTTATATTGATTGCCTCATGGTAATATATTGCCCCATGAACTTGAGAATTTCTTTAGAATTGCAAGAAAATATGTTGCACTTATTCATTCACAAATGGATGAGACGCAGTTCGAAAGAGATGTAAAAATCTTTTTCGAACGCAATAAATTCCATTCGGATAATCAGTTAATTGTCTTGCCACTATACCACTCTGGTTTTGGATGATCATTTATACTGTACTATACGGGTTCTTCCATTGATGAGTCATTTAATTCTACAATAAATGCACTTTCAGTAAATTATCCAAATATATTAGTTCAATTTTCGAGCAGTAATCTGCGTAGTAAATTATATTGACCAAAAATTGAACAATACACCGAAGAGTGAGTTCTATCGAAATATACACCAAACAAGAACTATGTAGTGATTGAAGAGCTTGATTGATCACGAATACTTAGTTGATACAACGAAACGCTTCAAGAATACCAGGGCTTACTACTTGATTGAATTTGAAAGCGCATCTATTTAAATGGGCAGAAAACTACTTCAAAAGAAATTTCTTCTCAGCAGGCTACCATAGAGCTATTATTCGCTTTCTTTGACTGAGTGAATGAAATTCACGCCTCCAGTCTACCACGCTCAGCATATACTCTAAGTAGAAGCGATATGATGTCTAAAATAATTATACCGCTCAAGAGAGTAACAAAATCTATTTTCTGAGAAGAGATAACTATTGTGTGCAGAGGGAACTCGAGTGATTTTACTATTACGATAGAAAAACCTGTCACATTCAATATTTCACGAATTATCAAGGGGGTTTAGTGGTATTTGCTTTCTCTCATTAATAGATCAGTAGATAAGAGAAATAACCACATTGACATCCACTATATTTTATTAGTATACTAGCCTCAAAATCTAGCAACTATTCTCAATGCGATCTCCCTCATCACAATGCGCAGAAAGCATACCTGTCTCTACAAAGATCCTCTCCACGGCAAGGCAGTTCACGAGTGGGATTGCGTTTGCGACAGGGGTGATTTTGTCGAATATAGGTGATGCAGGGGCGAATGTGCCAAGGGATATTCCGAGGCAGCGTATCGAAGTTCCTGTGGTAAAGATGCCGAAGCTCATAGGGGACTACGGTGGCATCAATCTGACTTATCTTCAATTACAAGAGATTGAAACTCAGATTCAAAAATCAGGATCTGGCATGACAGGACGGAATATTGAATTTGAAGAGATTAAAAATCCAAAAAATCCACTCAAAACTATCTTCAATGACGGAGATTATCTCAAAAAAATGCTTGGAAGAGAAATAAAGGATGTTACAGGAGGGGCAAGTCGTCTTACGAGCGAGAATGCGGAAAAAGTAATCAATGAAATTTTTTCTTCTCGCGAAGTTCTCAATGATCGTGCATGGCTTCGACATGGAGATGGTACGCAGTATTCTGATCAAGAAATGGAGGCATATGTTAGGCGTGTAAAAACTGCACATGCTAGTGTGATTTTGCGTATGCAGATCCCGCAATTCAGAAAATATGCAATTGAGAGATTTAATGTATTTGCTCCGATCCTCGAGAAGAATGGCATGGCTGGTCGCAAGACATTTCAGATTACATTCTCGGGTATTATGGCACTTGCAGATGCTGCGGAATACGCTCAGCGGATTGCAAAAACAGGAGGAAAACTCTCTCAGAATCCGATGACACCGTTCAATCTTGCTACGAATATTGGGAGACTTGTTTGCATTCTCAATTGAGATGCACAGATTCTTCGGATGCATATATCGCTTCCTGAAAGCCCACAGGAGAGAGAAAGGGATCTCGTATATTTCATCCCCCAGCTTAAGCCTGCCATCAATGCTTTTGGTAAGACGGAGCACGTCTACACAGTGAACGGTGGCGTAGCGGCAGATATTCTCTTTAATACGATGAAAGACAGCATGCGTGAGGCCATGGAAGCGAAGTAATTTCTCGCAGGGTATTCTTTGTGTAAATTCCTTTGACTCAACCCCTATAAAGGAGTAAAATCACTGCACTTAATCTCCATGTATGGCTGATAAAACTCTTAATGGTGCTTCGTATGCACCGGAAGCGAGTGTTTCAAGCTCACCAGAAAAGCAGTCTGGTGGAGTTGTTTCGCAGGTACTAGACTTCGGTAAGCGAGCATGAGCAGTCATGACCCTTGGAACTAGTGTGCTCTTGGCTTCATATCAGGCGAAAGCTGAGGAAATTGCTGTTAAATATGAATCAAATAAGCTTCAATGCTTAGAGAAAGCTAAAAAGGACTTTGCTCAACTCGATGATTCCATCATACTTAAGAGGCAGAATGGTTTCGATGTAATTAAACTTCAGAGACTAGAGGCAAAACGAGATGAGGAATTCAACAAGACAGTTGAATTATGTCTAAAAAACAAAGAACTTGACGCTCAGATTATCCAAGCAGAAGCTCAGATTGCAGACTATAGAGCACAGAAAGTAGAGGCCACCTACAGAATTACTCAGGCAGATGCAGTTGAGAAACAGGGTGAAAAAATCGAAAAAACCATCACTATTTTCAATACGTTTATCAACGGAGCAAAAGGGCCAGAAGAACTCAAAAAACTCAATGAATTGATCGCTCAGGCACCAACTTTCTCAAAGGAAGCAAGGGCTTATGTGATGGCTGCTAAGCCTGTAATTCTTCGCACGGAATGAGGCGCAGAGCGATATGCACAACTTGATGCAGCAGTTCGACGTATTGAAGCAGTTGCATCTCAACAATCACAAGGAACGGTATCATTCAATGACTCGAATCTTGCCTCGGTAGTATATAACGCACCACAAAAATAATCTAAAAATCCTCCCGTTTCTTGCAAGGAGGATTTTTTTGTGGCAATATATGGGCATGTCCAATAGTGCCCCAGATAAAATCTCATCTGCACCGCAGGTGCAATCTCCGGAAATTCACTCATGACCGGGGAATTTTCCTATGCTTGATGCCCCTGACTTCAAAGCGCTACTTAAGAATACTTTGCTCGCAGCGGATGTTTACGATTTGCTTGCAATATTACCTGATAATCAGAAGCAGAAATTTTTAGATGACCTCAAAGAGAGTGCTGATCTTGAAGAAGTGAGTCTAGCACAAAAGGTTGTAGCGCGTTGGAAAGAGGATATCAGTATAATCGAAAAAACTGAAATTGCTCAAGTAAAGAATGATGCAATAGAAGTAGAGAAACTGGGTGCGATCGAACAGGATCAACTTTCCAAAGAAAAAGATAGTAGTGTTGTACTGCAGAGTGATAAAAACAAGGAATGAATCAATAGTATTGCTGATACTCTCGAAAAAGCCAAACAACGCATCCTCGAGCTCACCGGCAAATCTCCCGAATCCATCATCGGAGAACAAAAATATCAGTCAGAACTCTCCAAGAACGAAGAAGCTCAGCGAAAAATCTGGGAAAGCAAAAATGGGGCTCTCTCAAAGCTCTCTCCAGACGAACAGCAAAACGCTCAAAAGGAAATCCGAGCCAAAGCTGAGACTCATGTACTCGAAACCTTCCGAACTGAGATCGTCAATGCGTGTCCAGAAGGAAACAGAGAAGAGTTGAACAAGGTTCTATCAACACTTCTTGGTACATCGGGTAAGCAGGCAAGTATTATAGATGAAGCAAGGCGTGATCCTACTGTTAAGCTTACCGACTACCAACTCGCCAAAACTATCTCAGGCGACCGGCGCGATATCTATCAAGACGGTCATGTAACTCGTGCGGTAGCGGACGAAAAAGGGGTGTTCCCAAGCTTCGTTCCAGGAAAGGGGTTGTATATGAATACGGATCATCTCAACATTCGCATCCAGCTCGCCCCAGAAGACGAACTCCGAGTAAATGATCTCCAGTCAGCTGAGATCAAGGACAAAATCCAGCTCGATTCACTGAAAACTGCGGATACAAAAGAAAACCTCATGCGTCAATCGACCGCTCGAAATGCCTGGTCCAAGACGATGATAGAATGAAGTCGGGCCTCTGAAGGAGTTCAGAAGATTCTCAAGCAAAAAGGAATCGATCTGAGTCAGCCGGAAAAGCTTAAAGATGTACTCAATCAAGGAACTATCTCCGTACTTCGCAGCGATCCAGAGCTTCAGACTGCGATCAAGAAAGGAATCGATGATGGATCCGAATTTGCTCCTGCAGAATTCTTCAATGGTCTGGACTCACTCGCAGTATTCCTCAAACAAAACAACGAAGATACTCAGCTCAAACGAACCGCAACCATTAATCAACTCCAGGCTAAACTCGACTCCAAAAACCCTGATTCATACAGCAATCTCACGAAGTCTATCTACGAACAAGCATACGAAACCAGTCGTAAGAATCTCTTGATTCTCACGGAAGAGTTCGGTCTCGATGGTGCTGGTCAGCAGTTTGTAGACAACTTCCTCGCGATCCTCAACGAGCATCGCGCAGGTGCGGCGAAGCTCAATCTCTCAAAGGAGCTCACTCCTGATAAGAAGAAGGACATCGCTCTCGCCCTCAATGCACTCATCAAGAAGAATCCGCCACTCTTCAGTGTGCAAAACGGCGAAGTAGATACGCAGATTTCCCCAATCGAGCGAAAAAAGGCAATTCTTGAAGGTCTTCGCGAACAAAAATTCCTCCTCCCACCCGACGATCGTGTGAGTGAGACGGGGATCAGAAATGCATTAGGAAGTAAGTAAAAATACCCCGTACGGGGTATTTTTCGTAGATTCTTCCGTTTTTTTCGTCCGACGCTCTCGTACAATCCATCCAACTTAGTTTTCTGCATGGATGAATTTGAAGGGATTATAGACCTGTTTGGATCCGGTGATGCGCAGGAATATGTGGTTGGGGCGCTAGAAATACACAGTGGAAGTATATTGGCACTTTTGTCGCTAGGATATGCACCGGAGCGAGCATATTTTCGTAGTGATTTTACGGGAGCATGTGCGGAGTTTTGAGCGGAGGAGATCGTGAAATTCAGACAGCTTCGGGCAGCGAATATTGATCTGATTCCAGTGGTCGTGTGGTCCCATCCGGATCGTGCAGCGGATATGTATTTCATCACGGAGAACCGTCTGTGGATCGAGTATCGGTGTGCGTAGTGAGTAGGGGCGGATATTTTGATTTGTGATTCTGTGAAAACTTATGAGAATGATGAGTCGCACATTTTTCCATTTCCACATGTTTTCACTGTTTCGCACGTTCTTGTTTGCTCATCCGAAGTCAGTTATTCGGATGTTTGTGGTATTCGTACTCGCGTTTTCTGGATTCCTGATCATCAAGGAATTAACTGAAAATGTTGAGCTCACGGTTGCGCGAGAATCTCGGCCGTTTCTAGGGGCGGATATCACGATCTCGACAAGTGAATTCATGACGGGCTCAATCGAGAAAATGATCGCTTCGAGCCTCTCGGGAACTACATATATCTCGGCGGAGAAGACAGATTTTTATACCACTCTTTTTGATCGAGAGGGGAAAACGGGACTCGTGAGAATCGTGGCACATACTGGATCATATCCGTTGTATTGAGTACTTCGGACTGAGGATACCGCAGGTCAAACAGGCTCTGCGATGGCAAACGGACCAACGATCGATCGCTTTGCGAGTGGCGGAACGTTGACAATAGATGGCATTAAGATACCACTTGTGAAGCGGATCGTTGAAACGAGTGAGACGGGGTTTTC
This sequence comes from Patescibacteria group bacterium, assembly GCA_049315825.1. Lineage (GTDB taxonomy): Bacteria > Patescibacteriota > Gracilibacteria > BD1-5 > UBA2023 > JBMOJK01. The sequence continues at coordinate 57,891 of JBMOJK010000003.1, read as the reverse complement.
GTTCGGCGATGAGGGAAATATACTCATTGTCCCAAAGGCGACGCTTTCTGGATCGGAACTATTCTCGAGGGGTTCACGTATGCAAAATTCTCTTCTGCTCAAACTTCCGAGCGACGAAGCTACAGATAAGCTCTACAAGAGGCTCAAGGATGATCCGGAACTCAAAAAATATCAAATTCGTTCGTATCGCTCGAATGCTAACCGGACTGCAAGTGCGGTCGAGGAACTTTCACGATACACACTGTTGGTGCTGGCGATTGGTGTTCTATTCTCTGCGATCACGCTTTTCTCTGCAAACGAAACACTCCTGATGAAACTTCGAAGGTCATTCGGTGTATTTGGGCTCTTAGGTCTCACAAAACGGAAGAAATACCTGATGATCGGAGCGTTGTATTTTGTAGTGATAGGTTTGAGTTTTGCAATCTCGATCGGACTTTCGATGTGGGTGATACACCTGGTGAGTTCGGTGGAAGAGGCGAAGGATTTTGTATTCTTGGTCGAACCACTCATCTTTACCGCACAGATTGCAGTGCTTTTGATCCTTGCAACGATTGTTCCATCGGTTGTGAGATTTGTATCGGAATCCCCACTGAGCGCAATCGCACAAAAAGGGCTCATATCACAAAAGAGATTTGTGTATGCGAGCGTTATGCTGGCTGTCGGGGCGATGTTCGTGATGTTTTTCTTGGTATTTGAAACAGTGATGCGATCGGCTTTGATTACAGCTGGAATGCTTGCTGGGATTGTGATTTTATTGATAGGGCTCAGAGCAATATTTCGATTATTCTTGAGATATGCAGGATCTTTTCGGAAGAAAAGTTTCTTTAGATTTGATGGAATTCGTTCGTTGGTGCGACCAAGAATGCCTGCAAGTTTGGTCACACTTACCCTCACCACTGCGGTTACATGTTTGTTCGTATTTCTTACGATTTCTCTCACTTTTCAGGAGCGACTGCGTATTGGAGTGGCGGATGACACCAATATGTATGCGATGAATATCCTCGAGTCTGATCACGCTAAGGTGGCAGAGAAATTCTGAACTGACTGACTCTTTAGCATCCTACGAGGACGCATCTCTGCGGTGAACGGAAAAACACTCGAAAAGCAAAATGGTGGAAATGAGCCAAGCGGTGAACTGACTCGGGAATTTTCAATCACAACAAATCCACTTCCAGATGTAAGAATTCTACGGGGTACACGGGCAGCCGATGCGAAATCCGTAACTGTGGATGAAGGATTTGCCACGAGACTCGGGGTGGATGTGGGTGATGAGATCACGTTTCTGATCTCGGGACGAAGTTTTGATCTGAAGGTTTCTGGGATTCGCGAGGTGAACGAACGAGGATTTCGCCCATTCTTTTATTTCCAGATAAACGACGCAGCGTTCTCGCAAGCACCGAAGACATATTTTCTTGCGACGCACACCTCTGATCCTGAAGCATTCAAGAAATCCATGCTCGCGGTAACGGGTCCGCATGTTACATTCGTGGATGTGGCTTCCGTGCTAGAAGTGGTGCGAACTATCTCGAATAAAATTCTCTGAGTACTTGCGCTTTTCCTCGGATTTGTCACTGTTTTTGCAATCTTGGCTGTAACAACGCTTTTCTCTTCGCTCGAAGAAGTAAGTCGAACAAAGGCTCGATTGTACAGACTTTTCGGCGCAAACTCATCGAGTGTTCAGTCCTCACTGAGAACGAGTGGACTGATCATCGTTGGTCTTTGTGGGGTATTGGTTTTCACGCTTGGATGAGCGGTGTTCCTGGGCGTGCTTTCTAAGATGACCTTCTTGAAATTTTCATGGCAGGCACTCCTCACTGGAGTAGGAGTAATCGCAGTGCTCTACGGGCTTTTGGCATGGTTTTTGACACAAAAACTTGCGGGTTATTCATCTATGCGATAACTCGAAGTGGCTCAGGCAATTTTTGCAGCACCACGGTAGAGTTCGTAGCGGACGGTATGATTTCCAAGTTTGAGCGATGTGAAGTGTTCTGAAATTGGAAGATCATCGACATACCAAACTGCCTTATCGTGCGTGATATTCGTTTGTGCGACGAGCTTGATCTGCTGGGAAGATCGTGGTCGAGTTGGATCGATTTTGTAGACAGAGCCGCGAAGTGGACTCGTGATACTCACATATTCTAGAGGATTTTCAGGAACAACATTTACCTGGATATTTTCTGTTGCTGGCTCAAGATCGCGAACGATGCGTCAGAAGATTTCACCTGCTCCGGTGGCTCAGGAGACTCATTTCATGTTTTCGGCATTTTTGTTTCCACTCCAGACTCCGATGAGGTATCGGTCGCTGTAACCGACCGCCCAGTTGTCCCGGAAATTGCGGGAAGTTCCTGTTTTGACGAATACTTTGTGATCCGGGAAATCGAGTGCGCTTCCGATGGGAAAACTTCGCATCTTGTCTTCGCGACTCGTGAGAATATCTTCGATGGTTTTTGTGTATTTTGGGTCGATGCGGTTTTCGCATTTCTGGGGCGCTCCAGGAGTGATGATGAATTTGCAGTATGATCCCGCGTTGGAGAAAATACTGTACGCTCGCGTGAGCTCGTAGAGCGAGATTTCACCGCTTCAGAGTGCGAGTGAGAGTCCATAGTGCTCGGCGGTATCTGTGAGACTGTGTACACCGAGTATTGAGAGGAAATCCATGAGCTTTTGAACCCCAAGTTGTTCGAGAGTGGTAACTGCGGGGATATTGATACTCTCTGCAAGGGCCTGTGCATAGGTGATCGCTCACTTGAAATCCTTCGAATAATTCTTGGGTTCGTAGCTATAGTCATCCACGGTTTTGTACGAAACTGGGAGATCGAGTACAGTGTCATTGGGTTTGATCCCGAGATCGCGGACAGCAAGCAGGTAGATGAATGGTTTGAGCGTAGATCCTACCTGACGCGGTGTGAGGGCGGCATTTACTTGTCCATTTTGACTGTTCGCATAGCTCGCGCCTCCGATCATGACGCGTAGTTCGTTGGTAGCGCGATCTGCGATGATGATGCTGTAGTCTGTGACATTTTTCCATCCAATCTCCGTGAGGACACTTTTGGCGAGGGTATCGACGTGTTTGGTGAGATCGATATCGAAAGAAGTCCTACCAGTTGGTGCATCGGACGCCGTAAGGAAGTCCACAACATACGGAAGTGTGTTGGGGCTTTTTTTGTAGCTGAGTTGTTCGTCGAGGATGCTCTTGGCTTCAACTGTATTGAGGATACCTTGCGAGATGAGGATATCAACCACTCATTCGAATCTCGTGCGAAACGCAGCGGGTTCGTTCACTGGATCGAAGGCACGAGGATTTTGAGGGAGACTCAAAAGTGCGATCTGTTCAGCTTTTGTGAGATTTGCGACGTCTTTTGCGAAGTAGGCCTTCGCGGCGCTTGCGAGGCCATAGGTGAGTCGACCGTAGGCGACGCGATTGACATAGTCGGCGAGAATGGTTTCTTTGGAATATTTCCCAGTGAGTCGGATTGCGTAGGCGAATTCGAGAACTTTTTGGAAAATAGAGCGAGACTTGTTGGTTCCCTCGATATTACGAACGAGTTGGCTTGTGATGGTGGAGCCTCATTGTACGACCTTCCCGCTTGCGATATTCGCGATCATAGATCGCACGATCCCGCGGCCAGAGATTCCTTGGTTGGTCCAAAAAGATCGATCTTCGAGTGCAACGAGGGATCGTTTATAGAATTCTGGGATTTCATCGAAGGTGAGATCGCGATGTCGGACCTTTGATTCGAAGGCGACTTCTGCAATTTCTTTACCGCTGCGGTCGAGATATATGCTGGATTCTGGGATATCGGGGATGCTATAGGGGAGTGCGTATTTCAGTCCGAGAAATACCGCAAAGCAGAATACTCAGACTCCCAATATGTAGCCGAGTATTTTCTTCGTTCGAGATGAGAATTTATACATGCGAGTGAGTTGCTATGAGTGAAACGAACAGACTTGCAAAAGGTGACAATTACATACTTGCGAGTGCACTGTCTTTGTCAGCTTTGGAGAATGTTTTGAAATCATGACTGCCGCGCTGAACTTGTGCATGAACATGGATAAATGGCTTCCCATCACGATACTCTTGATGATGCACGGGGCGGACGGAGAGCTCGAGTTGATGCTGAGTTTCGAAGTATTCTTGTACGAAATGTCGGATATCTCACTCGGTCGGTGGAAGTATGAACGGAGTATATTTTGCCGGATCATTTGAAAAATATGCTCGATGATCCGCATGGAGGATAACTACGATCTGTGCGTCTTTGGATGGAAAAAATACCTTGGTTTTGATTTCTTCGATCTCGAGTTCACCCCGAGTCTCTGCGAATTTGCATCCTTCGAGCGGATAGTGATCGAAGTCTATGAGTCACTTTTTGTTGTTCGAAATACTCGAAGCAAAGTCCATGAGTGCACCGTTCACCGCGCGGGCTGAGTGGTTGGATTTTTCAAATACTTCAAGGATCTCGGATTTTTCATCGCGAGAAAGTTTGAGAAATCGTGACCCATGATAGTAGCGGGCGAAGATTTTCTCGAGATTGGTGTCGAACGAAAGTGTTGGGATTTCGTAAGCAAATGCTCGGATCGCCTCTGCAGTATATGGTCCCACTCCCGGGAGTGCATGCAGGCTCTCGCTATCTTTTGGAAATACTCCTCCATGTTCGCGGCTCACGATCTGTGCCGCTGCGAGCATGTTGCGAGCACGAGAATAATACCCGAGTCATTTGTAATACGAGAAAAACTCTTCATACGGAGTTCGGGCAAGGTCCTCGACAGTAGGAAATGCTTCGATGATCCTCTCAAAATACCCAATCCCACGATCAACTTGCGTCTGTTGGAGTAGGATTTCTGAAAGCCAAACCCTATACCCACGATCCTTCTCACTTCGTCCCTCAAAATCCCGCCACGGAAGATGGTGACGTCCATGTTGGCTGTGCCAACGAAGAAGGGATTGGTAGGGGAAAAGTTTCAACATGAACGCATGCTATTCGTTTGCAAAAAAGAGTAAAGGGATCAAACTGTATTTAAATTTGTCACCTTTCTTGAAGGTGCTCGTTTTAAGCTTCGTGATACTCATTATTTTTGTCTGTTCCTATGCAAACTGTCGAGTCCGCCATTGTATTATTTCGAGCCTGAGACAAGGAGGCTTTTGGGATTTTGTATGACGCTTTTGTGAAGCGGGTATACGATTTTGCATTTTATCGAACATTCGATGCTGAGATTGCTGAAGAAATTGCTTCGGATACTTTTTTCAAGGCACTTCGTGGATTTGCGAGTTTCACGGGATCTTCGGAGTCTGAATTCGCTTCGTGGATATTTCGTATCGCGTACAACTCGATTATCGATCGATCGCGCACTAACAAAGTCCACGATGATATCGTAGACCACGAAGAAACCGCGAGCATCGATACCGACAACGCTGCCGCAATCGATGCGAAGGATAGGCTTGATAAGGTTCTCGCATACCTCGAGACCTTCCCGACGAAGCACAAAGACATCGTGCTCATGGCCGTCTGGGACGATCTCAAATACGCCGAGATCGCAGAAATCAGCTGAGAATCACTCTCTAACGTCAAAAAGATCATCTCCCGCAGTCTCGCAAAAATCGCTGCAAACGTCGCACTCTTCCTCCTCTTCTTCATATTTTAAAAATGAAATCAGTCGCAAAAATCTTCGACGAGCTCGTCGCAGTTGACCCCTCATTGGCAGATCATAAAAAAGAAACCATGAAAGCTATCAAGGCACTCCTTGCCGAAAAGCCGGATACCAAATTCGATCAAGACTTCGCGAACATGCTCAAGAAGTCACTCATGGAGTCTCAGGCCGAACCTTCCGTGAAGGGAGGATTCTTCACGAAGGTAGGACAACATATTCGTTCACATGTTCGAGCATATGCTGGAGTTTTTGCTGCACTCGTGATCACAGTAGTTGGGGTGATCGGAACACAGTATTTCTTTGCAGCACCATCGGTGATAGCGGGGAACTGGAGTTTTGAATACAAGAAAATCCCATACGATGTTCCATCGATCGACATCACCTTCTCACGAGAACTGGATGCGAACTCTATCTCCAAGGAAACGGTTCGATTTGCACCGTATATCCAGGGAACACCATCACTCAAGGACGGAAATACGATCTCGTACAAGCTGGATTCTAAACTCAAGATCGGTGAACACTATATGATCACCCTCTCGTCAGATATTAAATCCAAATACGGAGCGAAAATCGGTCGGGATATCAGCTACGAATTCGAGGCAATCGCTGGGGCGAAGGCTATGCGAATTATCCCGGAAGGAGAGCTTAAGAATGTCAGCAAGAATATCGTTGTACTCTTCAATATCCCAGTGATTCCACTCGGAAGTCTTGCGACGAAGGATAAACTTCCTTGTCCGATCGAGATCACGCCAGCTGTCGAAGGAAAATGTTCTTGGACGAGTGGTTCTATCCTCGAATTCATCCCATCGAAGCCACTTCCATATGCCACAAAATACGAGGTAAAAGTCGCTTCTAAAGAAGGGCTCCTTTATCCACTTTCTGACACCAAGACCGTGAGTTTCAAGACCCCAAATCTTGAAGTGATCGGAAAGGGGGATGGATTTTCTCCTGAAAACGGTATCCCACTCGAGTTCAATGCGCCAGTAAAAACCGCAGATCTCGCTAAAATCGTGAAGGTACAGGAAAGTCAAAAAGAGATCGCAGTTACTGTCGCAACTACATCAGGACCAAGTGATGTAGGTCGAAGATTTACCATCACTAAAAACGCTTCGCCAGGACTTCTCTATTCTACTGGATATAACGTAGCACTCTCTGGTGCACTCATGCCAGCAGAAGGAAATATTGCTTACACAGGTGCGACTTCGTTTGCTATGCGTTCTTCGGACTATCTTCAGAATGTGCAGTCATATCGAAATGAGTATTCAGAAACGGGTGCTCTGAAAGACACGCCTGAGATTTATAACTCGAATTCGACATCTGAGATATTTATCGCAAAGAAAGACGGATTTCTCGTGTTGAATTTTGGTGAGGACGTAGATCTTGCTAAAACAAAGCCATATCTTGCGAAGAGTGGTGCACGTATCGAGTGCAAGACTTCGTACATGAAATACGAAACGAGCGAGTTTATTGGAGGAAAAATGACGACTAAGGCTCAGGATGATAAGCGTCGAATCAAGTGTGAACTTCCAGATTCGCTCGACTACGGTGTAACCTATACACTCACGATCGATCAAGCATCCAATCCGCATCTTCGCGAAAATGTATCTCGGGAACTCAAGACATTTCCAAAGTTCGAGGCGAGTGATTTCACGTATGTTTCTAATACGCAGGGATGTATGTATTTTACGAACCTGCTTGCCTTTGGTGACTATGGCACATACGGGCTCGAGAAGCATTTCGAGACAGAACCAAAATCTCCGATCCGATCAGTTGTAAAGGATGGAATACAGCAGTATGACGAAGTAACTGGGAATTCAAAAGTTGTAAAACTTTGTAAGGATATCCCAGGAAAAATCGCCTATGTTATCGGTACACGATTCAATCCGCATGAAACATATACGCTTCACACCAAGTCTACACTTCTTGATGCAGTTGGAAATCCTCTTGTAGCCAATTATGAGAAGAAAGACATCAAGGCAGGCGATGTGACCGATGGAGACCGCTACGCATATTCTCCATCATCCAAGGATGTGAGCGTGATTCCGGCTAATGTTCCGCTCGTTGTAAATTTCCAAACGATCAACCTTTCTCAGCTCGATGTTGAGGTATGTGAAATGACCAAAGAAGAATACGCAAGCTACCTTAAGGATCGACAAAATGCAAACTATAAACCAGTTTGTCAGGGTTCAAGAGTCGCAAAATCCCTCCCAGTTGCCAACAAGGCATGGGCGATCGCGAATAACCGATTCGATCTTGAAAAGGATGTAATGGGGCATGTATTCACTTCGCCATTCATCCTCGTTCGATCGACTGTGAACGGAAAATACAACCAAGGATACTCAGGATATCGCAAAGACTGACGCGAATCACTCAATGTTTTCGTGCGTTCTACGCTCGCGCTTGCGCTCGAATCAGGTAAGAACAAAAACGAACTTTTACTCACTTCGATGGACGGTAAACAGATCATCGAAGGAGCAACCATCGAAGGATATTCGACGAACACAGATGGTAAAATCGCACCTGCACCAGGTTTCAAGGTGAACTATCTTGCATCCAAAAAGCTCTACGAACTCTCTGTCGTTCCTGAGATCATCATTGCTCAGAAAGACGGGAACTATGGCGTGATCACTACCACCAATGACGAAGTGAGTAACTACGACTTCGGCTATATCGCAGGTCAGACTTCAGATACGAAGGACTTTGCCTATATCTATACAGACCGACCGATCTATCGTCCAGGTGATACTGTAGAATTCAAGGGTCTCCTACGAACTTTCGAGCCGACTGGTTACACGAAATCCAAGAACACAACCGGCAAAATCAAGCTCCTCAAGCAAGACGGATCACTCTTCAAGGAAGTTCCTATTACCCTCGATGCGAACTCGAATTTCCACGGGAATTTCACGATCCCAGCTGATGGACAAATGGGGATGTACACATTTGCACTTTACCTCAAGGGTGGGAATGCATATGCCTATATGGGGACGGACGAACTCGGATATGCGTATATCTACAACGATGCTTCGTTCTATGTAGAGGCTTACAAAAAACCGGTCTTCAGGGTCAATCTCTCATCTGATAAAAAGGATCATCTCATCGGTGATTCGACTCGCATCAATATCGGAAGTGAATACTACTTCGGTGGAAATATGGTAAATACAACATTCCACTATGGAGTACTCGCTCAGAGTTATTTCTTCGATGCAAAAAAATACAACGAATACCAGTTCGGACGCGGATACGAGTATTTTGATTGTCAGTATTGGGGACAGTGTAATTTCGCTGATACAACTATCACAACAGGCGATGGAAAGATCGACGAAAATGGAAAATGAAACATCGGGTTTGATTATCCAAAAGAAGCATTTGATCCAAAATCTCCAACAACTCTAAACGGTGAGAAAATCTACACCTACAACGTAGAGGTAAAAGATCCAGATACTTCAAAGACGGTGACGAACTCATATTCTGAAGTGCTTCACACGACTGACGGATACATCGGACTTCGCACAGGATATTCGTATCCAAAGAACACCGATATCCGAGTGGAAGGAGTGATCCTCACACATGATGCAATACCAAAGGCGAGTGCCAGAGGTACGATCGAGGTGATCCACCGTGAGTGGAAGGTGGCCAAGAAGCAAGGAGTGGATGGTATCTTCTACGATGACTACTCTCTCGAAGAAAAGAAAGAAAAAGAAATCGCCGTAAAGTCTAATGACAGCGGAGAATTCCAGGCAATATTCCAGACTGCTTCAGACGGAGAATACGAAATTCGTGCGAACTATACAGGTTCAAATGGGAATACATTCACCTCATCTCGCACGATCTACGTCGAGTCTGATCGATATCTCACATGGAATAACGGAAACAATTCACTCACGGATCTTGTAGCCGAAAAGAGTATTCTTAAGCCAGGAGATACTGCAGTATTCACACTCAAGTCTCCAGTGAAGTCTGGTAAATACTTTGTTTCTATCGAGAAGGACGACGCAGTGATCGACTCGTACGTGAAAGATATCACAGGATATTCAGAAAAGATCGAGCTTCCGATCCAAACAAGTTTCATCCCAAATATTTACGTCAAAGTCTATCTCATCGGACAGGATGAAAAGATGGACCTCCCAGTTTACAAGCGAGCACTCGCGGTGATCAAGGTGGTCTCTGATGAGAAAAAACTCTCCGTAGAAGTTGTTCCATCGAAGACTCGCTATCTCCCAGCTGATCCAGTTGAGGTGACAGTCCGAGTAAAAGACTCAGAAGGAAAGCCAGTCGCAAATGCGAACGGATCACTCTCGATCGTCGATGAAAGTGTTCTCGCACTCATGGGAAATCCTCAGAAGAATCCATTCGCATTCTTCTATGATATGAAGCGATACCTCGGAACTCGCACGTATCTCTCACTCACGAACCTCATCGAAAAGCTCGAAGTGAAGAACACTGGAAACGGTGAAAAGGGTGGAGCCGGTGATGGACAGAAGGGAGGTGATGCCAAGAAAAAGCGCGGAACATTCAAGGATACTGCTTTCTGGAAATCTGACTTCAATACCGATGCAAACGGTGAAGCAAAAATCTCGACCGACAAACTCCCAGACAATCTCACAACATGGGTGATCGAATCAGTCGTATCCACTCCAGTGGGCAACAAGGTCGGAGTAGGTCGAGCATCGATCATGACTACCAAAGCACTCCTCATCTCAGAAAATCTTCCAAGATTCCTCATATCAGGTGATAAAGTCGTCCTCGCACCAAGTATCTTCAACAAGACTGGCAAGGATGTAGATATCACGGTAAGTGCGTCAGCGGACAATGCCGACATGGATGGATCTGCGATCAAGATGCGAGTTAAGAATGGCGAATCTACGGTCGTACGATTCAAGATGACTCCGCATTCAAATCCAGAAGTAAAACCTGCATTTGCTTCGAAGATCACCTTCAAGGCAACGGACGCAGATGGAAACGAAGATGTGATCGAAGCAACACTTCCGATTTATCCGTCATCTACCCCAGAGCAGACTTCTACAGCAGGGAAGACATCAGGTGTCTCAGCGGATGAGCGAATTCAGCTTGAAGGAATGAACCCAGAATCCCTTGTTCAGATTAACTATGGTGCATCTGCACTGAGCGGTCTCAAGAACGGCATGGAATACCTTCGAGAATATCCATACGCTTCGTCATGGAATCGAACCTACACGCTCGTGCCAAATATCGAGATGAAGAAGCTTTACGACTCGATGGGTGAACCATTTGATCTCTCTCAGATCATGCTCGATAAATACATCGATGCACAGACTGGATACATCAAAGTGCCACTCAAAGATGCCATCCAGGATTACCTCGCAACGATCGGACAATTCCAGAGGAACAACGGAGGGTTTACCTACTGGAACGATACACCACGAGAGTCTCCGGATTTTGCACTCACCGCCTATGTGGTGCGTACGATCGGTGAACTCAAGATGCTTGGATTCCCAGTGGATTCAGGTGTGGAGTCTCAGGCAGTGAAGTATCTGCGAGAGCGCTTCTATATAGGGAAAACCGAAGGCTGTACTCCAAATGAATTCTACGACTGCAAGTATTCAGAAGGTGCACGTCTCGAGGCAATCGAAGCTATTCTCAAACTTCAGCCAACCGATACTGAATCTCGTAAGATGTTCAAACTCGTAGATACGAAATTATTCTCTCCATCGGATGTCTTCATCTATCTTCGAACTATCGCCGCTCTCGCAGATCAAAAAGATCTCCCAGAAAGCGATCGTAAGACCCTCCTCGCTGATGCAAAATCACGCATTGATACCATTCTCAAGAACGATGTGGTCGTAAATCCACGAGGTGCATTCGTTGGTGGATATGGCGAGTATTCACGCATCGAGAATACTGCAGCATTTGTTGAAGTAGTATCACTGCTTGGCCGTGATCAATTCAAGGATATCGCATCTGTGATCGATAATATGAATCGATTCCTTCTTGGATCCAAGAAAGCCGACGGAGGATACGGATCACCAAATGAAACCGCGTCAATCATCCGATCACTGAGTGTGTATCTCACAAAGACAGGTGAACTCAAAGATGTAGACATGGTTGCTCGCATCAAGTCAGACGAGAATCTCCTCGCAGAACAAAAAATCGCGGGAGCGGATCGATTTACAACATTCTCAAAATCTGTTCTCGTTCGAGACCTTCCAAAGAATTCTACATTTGTCTTCGACAAAACGGGGAAGGGGTCGCTCTACTACGATATCACCCTCTCGTACACGCTTCCTACCAAGGATATCCTGGCACGAGATGAAGGATTCTATGTAGATACCCAGTACTATCTTCTCTCAGAGTACAAGCGAGTAGAAGCACTCAAGTCTGATGAATGGAAGAAATACATCGCTGGTGACATCGAATATTCAGCGCTCAAATATCCAAAAGATATCGTCAACTACCTCACTCCGCAGTCGAAATTTAAGGTAGGAGATCTGGTATTTGCGTATACTCGACTCATCACGAGTGAAGCCCGTAAACAGCCTGCATTCGAAGGATTTATCCCATCTGGTGCAGAACTCGTAAACACGAAACTTGCCACTGAGACCAAGGAAGCGGTTGTAACAAGTGCGGTGAATATCCCGAGTGTCAACGAGCTCACAGGTCAGATTCAATCTGATACAAAGACCGTCGATACAGGATACAGTACATCCATCTTCGATCACGAAGAGTACCGTGATGATCGCTACTTCGCAACTGCTAACACTCTCGGCAGTGGTGACTACGGATTTGCTTACACGATCCGCATGACCCATGCTGGAACATACTCCGTTCGTCCATCACGGGCCTTCGAGTTCTCAAACTCAGAAGTCTTCGGACGAAGTGCAGGGAAGGAAATCGTTGTAGAATAAACCACGCAAAAAATATAAAGCGACAATGTCGCTTTATATTTTTTTATTTTCTCATATCTTGTGTCGAAATATGCAGCGGATAGACTTATTTTAATACGAGTAGATAATCATCTCATCTCTATGGATCAGCCACAAGTTTTCATTCTCTCAGGGCCCTCTGCAGTTGGAAAAACCACTGTTTGGGAAACATATAAATCCGCTCGCCCAGAAACTTCCATCGAAAAGGTGGTTACTACCACTTCTCGAACTATCCGACCAGGGGAGATCGACGGAGTTCACTATCATTTTTGGGATACTGCGGACTTCACACGTGCCATACACGCGAAGAATGAACTCATTGAATATGCGGCAGTTCATGGGAACTACTATGGATCGACTTTTGCTGAACTCGAGCGCATTGTTGCACTTGGGAAGAAACCGCTCTATATCATCGATCCACAGGGGATGGTGCATCTCAAACCGGTACTCGAAGATGCGGGTTATGCTGTGACGAGTATTTTCCTTGAGCCACCTTCTATGGAGGAACTCAAGGAGCGTCTGATCGGACGAGGAGTGAATTCCCCAGAAGATCTCGCAACCCGATATGCGAATGCGATCGTCGAGATGGAAGAACGACATTTTTATGATGTGAGTATCGTAAATGCTGATCTGGAAATAACTCTCGAACGACTTCATGAACTCTTCAGTACTGAGCGTGTATAACATTGTTCATACCCTCGATCAGCCGGTTTGAAATCGTGCTCTAGCACCTGCAAATTGGCAAGGAATACTCACAATCCCGAGTATCATCGATGGGACTTTTGATGATGTAGAGATGTGAAATGAGCTCGTCTTTGTTGCAGAAGACGATGGGAAGCTCATCGAGGCAAAGGGTCTCAAACATTTCGTCCGAACCACCTGGAATAACATCCCAGTCACGATCTTCGATAACCATAATCACGCGCTGTATTTCTGGTATGAAGCTCGTCAGTTAGAGATTATTCAAGATGGGGCGACACTTGTTCATATCGATGAACATTCTGATCTTTGGGAAAATGTTCATACATTTTCCAAACCTGATTCGCTCGATCTCGTGAAGGCCTTCGAATTCACCAATAAATTCTGCAATGTGGGGAACTATATCAAACCTGCGATGCAAGAGGGGATTATTGGTGAGATGATACGGATCGAGTGAGAAGGGGATTTGCTTCGTGAACGTGGAAAAATCATCTCGAAGAACTCTATCCTCAATCTGGATCTGGATTTCTTTAGCGAAGATCTTGACGATATAGATTTCGAACTCAAAAAGGAAGTGATCCTGCATTTTGCACGACAAGTTTCGTGTATCACGATTGCGAGTAGTCCATTTTTCATCGATCAAGCAAGGGCGATTGAATATATGAAGCGGGTGTTTAAGGGGTAGATCGCGTATAAAAATGTGCCCTTAAATTAGTTGAAACTTTAGGAAGGTGAAAGATGTATATGTATGACAAAGTTGACTCACTGTACGTCTCTCAAGTGCGCACTGCGTTTGTCGACGAGGAATACATATACATCTTTCACCTTCATTCACGAGACGATATCCATCCACAACCGGTAAATCCCCCTTCTACGCTCTTACGAGTTATGAAGGGGGATTGTTTTAGTACGGATCGCCGCACGCAAAGCATTTGGAATGTTGCGCGAGGTCGCCCTGGAAGCATGTAAGCGGAGATTCGAGTATTTTGGTGATACCGAAAATCGAGAACACGATCCAGTTTCCTCCGGCTGGAGGAAGGGAGTGTTGCACTCCACGAAGAAGGATTTCCACGGACTTGCGTGCCGCAATGAGGGCGAGCATGCCCTGATCGATACCCAAGCCTGGCATAGCCAGGGTATCGCGATTTGAACTGCAGTCGCCCTTGCGGGTGGCAGTTCGGTATTGTTGCATGAAGGTTTCACGCTGGTTGTAGTGAGACAGGCATGCATAGCATGCCTGTCCGGGCATAGCAGCGAAAATTTCTCCGCCAGAACCGTTTTCGTACATTCCAACGTAGACAGCGGGGGTTTTGGTTTCGACGGCGATTTCATTGAGAAAAAACCGCGAAGCTTCGCTGTCAGTTGCAACGATGAGGAGGTCTGCATTGTTGATGAGATCTTTCAGGGTGTCGTGATGTTTGAATACATCGATCACATGTGGGTTGATCTCCACCTGTGATCCGGCGAGTTCTCGCATAAACTCAGCAACTGCTTCGACCTTTGGGCGACCGAAGTATTTTGCCGGGCATGGATGACGGATGGCATTGTGGGGCTCGAGAATATCGAAATCCACAAGATCAAACGCATCCACACCACACTTCAAAAGCTCAATCGGTATCGGTGCACCACCACCCAACCCCACCACCACGACCCGCTTTCCCCGCAAAGGAGGAATGAGCGCATCGCGACGTGGATTGGGGGAGTGGAAGTGGTTTTCGAGATGATTTAGATTACGAAAACCACTTCCTGTTTTGCAGTCTGCAGTATCCATTATGTATTTCTCCTTGTCTTTATTCGAGAATGTGGACTACTACATTGTAGTAGGTTCATCCATGAGTATTGCTACTGACTCACTATTATTAATGAGTTCTTGAGCAGGGCGAGAATTTCCACCATGAATGACACCACGTGGATCCATAACAACACCGTCGCCTTCTCGATAATCCTTGAAGGCTGCATCGAGTGCTGAAATATTAATTGGACGTCTGTTTCCAGGCGTACCTACGTCACCCATTCCTGGGATTTTGTATTCAGTTCTAGTTGTGCTACCCATGATATTGCTCCTTGTATTGTATTGAGATATATGAAAAACTACTTTGTTTCGCGCAATGGCCAGTATCCACGCATACGCTTAAATTCATATGCATTGACCCAAGCAATTGCATATTCAACTACTGAAATACCAGAACGTTGAGGGCTCCATTCATCTTGAGCCATGAGGCAGAGTCCGAGACCATTGGCTTCCATTCCGTAGTTATGGAAATTGTGACCACGGTTTCCATCTTTACTACAAAACTCTGATATATCTTTATCAATGATAAAGGCGCTTGGCGGTCTCGCTGGATATTCAGCTTCGTAAACTACACGAATCTGATACACATTGAGACTTGCCGACATTACAGGTCCTTCTATCCGTAGTGAATCTCCTTTCATGAAAAAGCCAAGAAACGGGAATTGTTTGTAGAGCATAGCTGCTTCGTACTGAAGTCGCTTGCTGTACTTTTCCGGATTTTTTTTCACCCAATTCGGTAGGGCGTTTGTATCACGAGGCATGATAGTCCTTTCTAGAGTAGATGATCGGGGACTCGACCACTGTGTTTGCCAGATAATTCAATTTTTTCTATAGAAGATACTTTGTTTTTGTCTCGAATCTCAATAGCGAGTCCGATACAAAAAAGTATCACTACAAAAGCAATGGTGAAGATAACTATACGACCTACTAAAAGTAAGCCATCAGCAACAAAATTACCGCCATAAGAAGCGAGTCCGCCAGAAGGTGGCGGGGTAGATTCTTTGGTAACTTCTTTGGGCTTTGGAACTGGATGTGTCAGGGGCTTTTGTGCTTCTGTGACCTCAAGATTTCTAATACGATTTTCGATATCTTGTTTCTGGCCATTGAGAGCGGTAATTTGACTCTCAATAGCCTGATATTCGTGATCGATCTCATCTTCATCCACTTCGCCCTTCTCATATTCTGCAAAGATTCTATTCGCCTTATCGCGAGCGAGTTTCCGCTCTTGATTTATTGATTGAAGTTGTAGTTTCAAGGCTTTTACATCTCCAGCTACCTCTGCAAAACTTAACAGAGGCATGAAGCATAAAATCCAAATAATATACTTTTTCATGATCTCTCCGTTGCTTTGCGGATGAGCTCGAGACGTTTTTTGCGTTTTTCGAGATCGAATTTATTGGGGGGTGTTGGTCTGCTGGGGGCTGGTACAGATTCGATGGTAGTAATAGGTTTTTGAATAGGTGGATTGTATGCTGGAGTAGAACTGCAGCCAACAAGTCCACCAACGAGAACAAGAGAAATAAACGCTTTCATAATAACCCCTAGAGTAGATTGGTGCGAATTTTTTGGTGGATCAAGGGGAGTGACTCATGAGTGAGTTCACAACCGTACGGAAGGCCGGCATGATGCAACAAAAATGCATAATCCAGCTGAAGTGAATCATGATTTCGATATATGAAAATCTGAAGCAAACCAGTATCTTTGTTGACTCGATAGAGGATGTGATTGATCTGATTGGACCAATTTTCTCCCGTTATTTGAATCTGAAGATACTTCTCGTGTGAGCTAATACGAGAACAAACATCCCCGAATTTACGAGCTACGCGAGTAGTTGTATTGAGCGAGTGTTTGATCCGAGCATGTTTCGTACGAAATGGTAAACAGATAACAAAGATGCAAATCCTCAGGCATGTACGAATCACATAATAGATCCCTACAAACAAGAGAAATATGAATGCAATAAATCTCGGATGTTTTCCAGAAAAGAGCACCATGGACAGTGTCTCCGCCAGAAAATCTGCTTTAAACAAAGTCCAAAAAGAGTGCATGGAAAATCCTTTCTTCGAGAGTGTTAATGAACTTCCGGTGCATTTCTGCACCGGAGGGAGAGTGATAGCGCAGCACCCTCCCTCCGGCACATAAAGTGCCGGGGATTAATCGACCACCTCTACGTTGATCTTTCGAAGATCTCGGTGGGTATATCGACCGTGAATGTTTTGTGGATTTCGATTGAGTGCCCAATAACTGAGTACGTATCGTCGTTGTCATGGTTCCCCCAGGATGACCTGATGAGATTCTGGTCTGAAGTGAGGATCTGTGAGCGGAGTGAGGATGGCCCAAGTATGAGCTTGAACATTCGATTTATTAAATGCAAGAGTTGCACATGCTGGATCATTGATATCTCCTCCACTTGGATGACGAAGGGTTTCTGAGCAATGCTTATGCCAGTTAAATCCACTGACCATACCAGTTTTGAACCATGCACGAGGAGTTACTTCTAAGTCCTCTTCTCTTCTTTCGATCATCCACTTCGTCTCTATGTGTGAGTAGTTTGCTTTCATATAGTCTACCTCTCTAACATGGTCGTACTTCATTCCAGTCTCGGTTGACTTCACCTTGAATATTACTGGTGATGCATCAATGAGCTCATATGGGGGATTGTGCAAATTTATCATCCGTATTTTCCCGTTGTGCAGTCGATAACTATCCATGTACCACCAACCACCCGTCTCATGGTCAAGTGCTACGGTCTCTGGATGCTCGAGTTGCTGGTAGATGGCTTTGAGATCTTGTTTGGTGATCTCGACCGTATGGAGACTTCGCATTTCCATCGTCTTTTGTTCTTCGCGATAGTCGAGGATCTCGAAGAAGTACTTTTCGATGAGTTCTTGTAGGAATACTGATCGCTCTGTGAGGTCGCGTGGGATTGTTGAGGATTCTATTTTTCCAGAGTCTACATGATGCCTTCCAATGCCTGCTTCGTGCCAGATGACCGCAAAATGATACGATGTGTGTGTGATCTCGAATCTCATCTCAAACTCCCCTCAAAGCGTTGGTGCTCTAAAGCATACATGTGCTTTTTCACTACTGGCCCGTGTTTTCTCGCGATCAAGGAGCCATTGATAGTGCTTTCCAGTATTCATGAGATCACGCACGTGTTGCTCTATAGAGATTTCTTCAGGCTCATTTGCTGCATGTTCATGCTCGGTTGTATTATTATGTACTGAGGTTGTTTGCAGGGTGTCATCGACGATATTTTGAGCAGCATCATTTTCAGCAGCCTGTGTCACTGGAGGCTGAGCTACGGTGTTTACCGTGGACTCTGAGGGCTCTTCGACTATCGGGGGAATCACTACGGGATTTGTCGTAGTTTCTTGTGTTGGTGTTACTGTAGTCGTATCGTCTTTTTTACTCATTCTTCCGATACCAAAGGCACTCAATAAGGCAGTTCATCCGATGAGTATCTTTCCAAATGCATGGTGGTACCAGCCTTTTTGTTCTAGATCATCCTGAGGTGTTTCTGTTGTGAGTCTTGCGGAGTCGAGTTCGATTGTTGAGTTTGATGCAGGTGTGCTTTGAAGTGCAACTGGGGATATAATGTCAGTGGGTGTGGGTGTTGCTGTAGGAGTGGTTTGTTCGATGTATTTTTCAAGGATTTCTTGAAGATCCTTTTCCTGAAGTTTGCGAGCAGCCTGATCTATGGTTTCTCCTGGTGAACGATATCCAAGTTCATCGATTATCGTTGCGATGTGGCCGTTCGGATTATGGACGAGCCGGGAAATCTCGTTGTTGAGAGTGGTGAGTTTCTCACTTTCTTCGAGAGCAATCCCTTGTTTAAGTCCTTCGATACGTCTGATGCTTTGTTCGAGTGTGACATATCGCTGTGTTGGATGATCGTGTCGAATATCCGCGAAAATATCTTTCATGGAAGGAGGTGGATTGTGAGGTGCAATAGGAGGTAAATTCGCTGAAACAGAGGTAGAAGTAGGAACAGGAACGATAGGAGTTGCACTTTGAGAAACCGACTCAGTTGCAGCTTCTGCTGCGTGTGATCCACCCAGCACTCCGAGTACCGCAGCAACCGTTACGGCAGATATCTTTTTTACAGCTTCGAATCGCACCTTTTTTCGTTGAGCTTCTCGAAAAGCAGATTCTAGATGTTCCGAAGCATAGGATTGTTCGATTTCAGCAATAGTTTTGAGGACTTCGTTGAAGTCATTAGCTCGTTCGATAGTGTTGAGTAGTTGAGTGATCTGACTTTGTGAGAGTTTTGATTTCCCGATATCAAACAGAGCCTCTGTTGTCAGAAAACCACCAATCGCTCCAACGGCTGCACGGGTTGCGAGCATCGCTCCTGCAATCGCAGTAGCACCAGTAGCTGTTGCGATGATAGCTCAGCCTGCGAGAGTAAGTCCGAGAACAAGACGTTTCTTGGAATCTCGTTTCCAATCGGATTTGAATTTCTCAAAACGCGATCCGCGTTTTTTGAACTGGGCTTCTTCGAAGAGCTCAAGAGCAGTCTCGCGAAGTGAGAATGGCCGAGGTGGGAATGGTGTAGATATATGCATTGCGCTCTGCATAGAGGAAAAATGACAGGATAGAGTTCACAGCTTGTGAACTTGTTTGCAAGTATATCACCTAAAAGAAGAAAAAAACGGAAAAGTCACGGAAATTTTTCTACGAATTCGAAGTTTCTTTCTCTAATTCAGGGTTTTCTGGCTTTTTCTTTCGTTGATAGTAGGTCTTATTTTCAATAATGTCTTCATAGAGCTTCATGCGCTCTTCGTGTGGTTTGTGATTGTGTGAGATGGAGAGCATTTCGAGCATGTGGCGAGTTTTGCGCTTAAGATCAACTTTCTTGTCGTAAATATCGCGAAACACATCGTCGAAGACCTGTGAGAAAAGCTTATAAATATCTTGTGAACCTGTTGGTTCATGTACATGTCTGCGTACGATGATTCGCATGAGATCTTGGAGTTCTTTGTGCGCTTCACGTTGAATGCCGGAGAGCATATCTGAGCGATACTGCTCTTTGAGGGATTCTTCCATATAGACTGGATAAAGGAGTAAGGCCTACATGCTAGTACAGCCCATTACGAAAAAAACGGAAAAATACATGAAAAAAGACCGATTTGTCGGTCTTTTTTCATGTGAATCTATACTTGGAGTAGGGGATTCTCACTAATCGTTTGCTTTTGTGCTTTGAGGAGTGTGATATGTGCCTTGAGCTCGTTGATGCGAGATTTGATGAGGGATTCATCGTGAGATTCTCGAACCTCTTGAGCAATGGTGCCTGAGTAAGATTCAAGTACGTAGAGAGTGTCAGTATATGCTTCGAGATCACGGAAGATGCTCTTGTATTCTTTGCTGTGCGAAAAGCTTTTTGATTCGAGAAATTGAGCAAGAATTTCATCGCAGCCTCGATTGCGATCGAGTTTGTCTCGGAATAATTCTCGAACAAGTCCAAATATCTCAGGTGCTACCATGAGACGATAGTATTCCGTATCAAAGAATTCAGTGCAGAGCTTCTCGATGGCTCGCTTCATGTCCCGAGCTGCTGGAATATGTTGAATATCCGTTTCATCGACGAGTGCGTTGATCATAGTGTCGAGTGCTTCTATCTCACTTTTGAAGTGAATGATATAGTCTTCAAGTGCACGCTTTCCGCGGGTAATCTGACGCACGTCATCCGACTGCATATAGCGGAGCGTTGGGAGATATTTTGTAACAAACCGTGTAGAAGTTTCTTTCGAAAACGCATGTCATTCGAGAAGTTCGATGTCACATTTTTCTCAATTTTGTAGCTGACGAAGATGATCGAGGATATTGAGCTTATACCCTCGAAGCTTTTGGCATTTTCGAAGTGCACCTTTCTTACGATCGATTCATTTCAGCGACTTCGTGATTACTTGAAGATCGCTATTTTCTTTAAAAGAGAGCTGACGATGGATTGCTGCAATGTTGCAGTAGGCTTCTGAGGTATCTGAAAGACCTCTGATGTAGTTTCGAGTTATGCGTGATTTGTAGTCCTGCAGATCGATGTTTCGTTTTTCGCGTCCCAGCTGACCGAGAAGTTTTGCATATTCGATTTTCTGAAGCGTAAGAGTTGCATTCCCACTTGCACTCTCAACATGACTCGTGAGCGGAAGAAGAAGTTCTTGTGTATGCTGTGCTGGGAGGTGCACCTTTCCTGTTCGGATGAACTGCTTGATGAACGGATTGTCAGACTCGAGGAACCGACTCATGATACTCGTATCATGACGAAAGCTCTTCTCGGTTTTCTCGATGCTCTGCTTTGAGATACGGTATGACTCGGAATCAAGCAGGAATCGAGCAAGGAGCTCACGAAAATTGAAGATATACTCAGGATCTTTTGTGCTCAAGAATTTTCGGATTGATTCGTTATGACCGATGAGAAAATCAGGGAGGCAGTGTTTGAGATAGTAGTTTGTCACAGTATCCTGCGTCTCAAATACGTGTGATTCTTCAAGTTTCACATTTTCCATTGCAGCAGCGTAGTGAGCAATGGCCTTCTCAATAGAAAGTGTATCCCGAGTTACATCTTTTCAGATTTCCGCGAAGAGACTTGGAGCTTCGCGTTCAAGTTCTTTAATGCTTGGTATATTTCCCGATTCTGGTGCTCATAATTGGTCTACCTGATCACTCGTACCCGGGGCATGTTCTCGTATTGGCGTGCCTTTTGCTACTTCAGTCTGGACAATTGAATGTGGCTGGGAAGAAGGTGTGGTATGTGCGATGTTTGTGATTCATGTGCTCGTTGCCAACTTTGCAAGATGCTTTTGTGTGCTCTCGACCGCACTTTTGATATGTCCACTGTCTACTGCGGTTAAGAATGTCACAAGATTAAGGTCGGGTGACATGAGTCCGGTCTCTGGGTTCTTCTTTCCGCCGATGATAAATGGCTGTCCTACATACATACTCTTGGGAGTAACTTCGATCAGACTGATATCACCAGCGATGAATTCGAGACGATTCTTCGAAGTCTTATGAGTAGTATTTATGAGTGTTTTAGAATCCCCATCGTAGCGATATACGTCATGAAGACTTCCGGTAACAAGGGCAACTTTCTTATTAAAGAGATTGCCTGATGGCTTGAGTTCGATCTTGGAATCCGTCAGTCTGCGAGCGAGATCTTCTACGAGGTCACTGATCTCTTTTACTCGTTTCGTCTTGATGCCAAAATCCGTGAGATCCACCACTTCAAACAGACGATATTTTCCATCGTGCGCCTGAAATAGAGCAATATCCTCTGTAGACACACCGAGCTGCTTGAGTTTGTGAATCTGATCTTTGTTGAGGGTTCTTGCGGAGATAATCTTAAAAAGATCTACGAATGCAAGTACGTCAGACTCATCTTGATCAGCGAGTTTGAGTTCTTTCCAGGCTCCGTTCTTCGAGACGAATCCTTTTTTCTCAAGAATAGCTGCAGCATACATCATATCTTCAGCACATTCGAGCTTGATTCCTTCGTAAAGCACACGTGCATTGTAGACATCAAGTGGAAGTTTGATGAGATCACGACCGAGCGCTGTGATTTTACGTTCTCGATCAATCGCTCCGATGCTGTGCAGTCGATAGAGCGAGATGTTTACGAGCTTTCGATCGAATTCATGAAAAAAGAGCTGTTTCCCTTCGATACGAGCTTCATCATCCATCTTGAGGATATCAACGCCATGTTCGAGCATGATGAGGATGTATTTGTCGAGCATTTCCTTTTCCATCGGTGCCTCTGGATAGTCCGGAAGATCTTCGTATGGAGTGTCATTGACTCGAATATATGTCCCCGGGCGCACACGTCCTGCACGACCTGCTCGCTGGAGGCAGTTTGCTTTCGATGCATTTCGTGTTCGAAGTGCAGGGATGCCCATATTACTGTAGTCGACCACTTTATGCTCACCAAGATCGACTACTGTGTTGATTCGCTCGATTGTGATACTTTCCTCCGCTACATTGGTTGCAAGAGTTACATCGGGCTGATCTTGCTTGGCTTGTGTAATGCCTTTTTGATCTTCTTTTGGAAGGTCAGCATGTAGTTCGTGGATGATTGGTTCCTTCCATCCCATCGTGTGTGACATTTCAGTGTATTTCTGATCTGCAGCAAAATGTTTGGTGAGCGTGGTATGATCTTGTTCGATTTCTTTTTTTCCTGGTTCGAAGACAAGGACATTGTTCCCTTGGGTATTTTGAGTAACGATTGAGCTGATGTACCCGTCACGTTTGTTAAAATACTTCTCAACGGGGAATGTGCGCCCCGGGATTTGTACAACAGGGATATCGGTGGATACGTCTTTGAAGTATTCTTGGAAAATCACTGGATCAAGCGTCGCTGACATGATTACAATCTTGCTTTCTCGTTTTTGCTTGAGAAGCATTGCGAGGCGTTGAGTCATGGCTAATATCTCGGTAGGAAGTGCGAAATTATGCACTTCATCGAGTATGAGTAGATCCGGGACAATCTTTGAGATCACTTGACGCATGAGCTCTACTCCATCTGTATGAAATGAAAGTGGTGAAGCATGAAGTGAACTTACTCATTTTCCAGTACGATACCCAACACCATCTCCAATGGAGTAATACGGATCTCATGTCATCGCAAGCATTTCATCCGATACACGATGAGAGTTGCTCATCGCAGCAAGCACACGAGGCTGGGTGATAACCGTTTTTTTCTTGTCATCAAAAAACCACTTACCAACTTGGGTGGTTTTCCCGCTTCCTGTTTCGCCGATAACGATGGTGATTGGGTTGTTGTTGACGATATTCATAATATCATCCTTCTTGCTAGTTGCCGGAAGACCTTCTACCGTCTCGATAATCTTCAGTCGCTCTTCGAGTGACATAACATTCCCAAATCTATCAACAATCGAACCGTCAGGTTGCTCTCCATAGGAGGATGGAGTGAGTATCATAACAAGTGAATTATTGTACGAGTTTTGCGTACAAGGAGGATAAACTAAATATATTTTTTAGTATTTGTCTATGTATCCCTTTTATTGGGATTTTTAGAAAATGCAAAAAGATAAAATACATTGAATTTAATGCGTAAGTTTCTCCTTGACAATTCCCACCATTTAATATAGTGGACATTGTAATCATAACTTGTCAAAATATGCGACGTATCATGCTCGCTCTCCTCGCGCTCGGTGCAACCGTTTCTAGTGCATCCGCAGGATTTAATGCACTCTATGACGGAGTACCTGATCTTGAACTCACTTCATTTGTTCAGAAAAGCGCACGAACTTTCACAATGGTAGTTTGTAATCGTGGAGATACTTCCAATGGGATCGGAAGTATCGTGCTCAATGCCCGCGGTACATCAGCAAAATCTATCGAGCGCACAATCTCCGGTGTTTCTATACAGGCAGGTCGATGTCAGACATTTGAGATTTCTTCAGCTGGAACTTTTGGGAAACCATACGAGCGCAACTACAACATCACCACAACGATCCGATGGGATGGAAATCGTCGTGAAATGGTAACAGACAACAATCAGTATGTTCTCAAGCCTTCGGTTGCAATGACCGATGGAGAGGTAGTTTCTACAAATCCTTCACGTGATCTTTGGAATAATTCAAATTCGGCTACTACTTGGTACAAGCCAACCAATACGAACTATACTTCTACGAGCACTTCCAATACTGATCCTATCAACTTTAGTCCTTCAGGGCCATTCTACGGTCAAACAAGTAACGCTGGGAATGTAATCTATATATATCGAGACAACGGCTGGTATTATGGCTCAAATGGAAACTATGTTCCATGTCCTACCCGAAATGAATACTATCGAACAAACACGTATAACACATTTGACTATGTAAATGGCTCAAATGGAAACTATAACTACGACTATTACTACAATAATTGTTACGGAAATTACTACAACAACTGTAATGGTAACAACTGTAATGGATACTACTACTGCACTGGCAACAACTGCAACTGTGGATACAACAATAGCAACTGCTACAACAACGACTACTCAAGCCGACCTGATCTCGTGGTAAACAACATTAAGCAGAATGGATCATCTCGCGAATTCGTTGTGAACATCTGTAACCGTGGAGCGTCTATGTTCTCAGGAACAACAACCAATGTGGAACTCACGGCAGCTAATACAACTCGCAGCGTAAATGTTACGATGAGTCTTGCTGGAGATACATGTCAGGATGTTTACGTACAGTTCAATCTCCTCAATATGTACTACAGCGGATACTACACAACTCGTGCGGTCGTAGACACGATCAATGCAGTTCGAGAGCGCGATGAGAACAATAACTCACTCACAGTAAATACTTACGTGAATTACAACTAGCCTATAGATAAAACCCACCATCGTACGATGGTGGGTTTTTTTGTGTTCATTACTCGGTATTTCTAAATAAAACTGAAGTAATGATTGTTGCTAGTTGATCAGTTAATATCGACTATGTTGTAGTTGCCTACAGCATTGCAACCTCAGTTGGATTTCCTTTTCCGAACTCGTATGTCAGAGTTCTCCCGTCTTTCAGAGTGAAAGTCTGCTTTGGCCAGATGAGATTTGGCTTAGCGGGGGATTTCTTCGTAGAATCAGCAGCAATTTCTACATCTTCATAACCGACTTCAAAAGGAGATTTCCCCCATATTGCCTGAGATGATGATTGCTTTAGTGGGATAGTTATTACTGATTTCGACTGTGTGTTTGTTTCTTGTGGGGATGCAAAAGTCTCTGGTGTTTCTGTATTTAAATAGAACCACCCAAGAATGAGTGATATACATCCGACCACAATACCTGCATGGTAAAATGATTTGTTTTCCATAGGAATTCCTTATGTGATTTGATTTCGTTTCAAGAGCGCTTCTGAAAGTGGCCGCACTATAATCATTACCCCCCCCCGGTAAGGTCAAACTATATTTAAAAATCATCTGTGAGAATTCACTTTTGTTAATAATTGAACATAGGTAATTTCGGATTTTTTTCTGCTTTCGAGTGCCATAGATATACTCGTAGAAATAATTTTCCTCTATGAAAGTACGAATCAAAAATCTCTCTGGTAAGAAGCTAGAATACAAGACAGCTGGAGCATGTGGCTTTGACTTTGAAGCGAACGAAACGGTGACATTTGCACCCGGAGAATTCAAGCTCGTAGATACAGGAACCGTGATCGAAACTCCTGCTGGATACGTACTTCAGATCCAGCCACGTTCGAGTACATTCAAGAACTATGGTCTCATGCAGACGAACTCTGTCGGGATTATCGATATCGACTACGCAGGGGACAATGACACGATCAAATTCCCATATATCAATATGCGCAAAGAACCGGTGACGATCGAAAAAGGAGAGCGTATCGGTCAGGGTGTATTCGTGAAGATTGAACGCGCGGACTTCGAACTTGTAGAAACCATGGATAACACAGACCGTGGTGGATTTGGAACAACAGGGAATAAATAACCATCTTATGCGCAAGATTTTCCTTATCGACGGGTACAATCTCATCTATCGTCTCTTCTACGCGGTACCACCATTCACTACGAAGGCAGGTGAGCCGGTGAATGCGGTATTTTGAATGGCGAAGGCACTTCTCGGGCTTCATTCGAGCGAACGACCAGATACTCTCATATTCATCATGGACGCGAAGGGGGAGACCTTTCGTGAGAAGATATATCCAGAATACAAGGGAACTCGAGACCGTATGCCGGACGATCTCAAGTCACAAGAAAAACATATCACGCGACTACTTGCAGCGATGGAAATCCCCGTTCTTGAGAAACTCGGATACGAAGCGGACGATATCATCGGAACACTCGCTACCAGACTCCGAACCGATCCGCAAAACGAGATCTCGATCCTTTCTGGAGACAAGGATCTCTACCAATTCATCGGTGGAAATGTCGTGGTGTATGACACGATGAAGCGCTCAGTGATGCGAAGCGAGCAGGCATGGGAGAAATTCGGTGTTGGACCAGAACACGTCGTAGATTATCTCTCGATCACTGGGGATAGTTCGGATAATATCCCAGGGATCAAGGGATTTGGTCCGAAGAAGGCGCAATCGCTCATTGGTGAGTTCGGATCGCTCGAATCCATCTACGAGAATCTCGACAAAATGCCCGAAAAAACCCGACTTGTCCTCGAAGAGAACCGGGAGGTTGCCTTCCTCTCCAAAAAACTCGCTTCGATCGATACAACGGTCGAGATCGAATGTGATCTCGACGCTCATATATTCAGAGATCGTTCGATCGTGAATCCTGCGGTTCGTGAACTCTTCCGGGAATTCGAGTTTCGATCACTCTTACCTGATGATGAGCAGGTGCTTGCGAATTTTGACTCACTTGGTGTGACGTATACTAAGATCGATTCGAGTACAGAACTCGAAAAACTCCTCCCGCTCGTCCTTGAAGCTGGTCGCGTTGCACTTGCCACCAAGAAAGATGCGAGTGTCCTCACTGGTATCGCACTCGATATCCCTGATACAGGGAAGTACTTCATCGATGTTTCGGTAGTCTCAGTGACAGAGTTTATCCAATCTCTCCTGAATGCAGATATCGAGATCATAGGCTTCGAGCTCAAAGAAGATATCAAAACCCTTTGGCAGTACCTCGACAATGTTGAGGCTCCTGCAAGCTGACAGCTTGGAATATTCTAAAAAATCCCCCACGTAGCTCTTAGGAGCAAAGTAAGGGGGGTTTTATTTATGCGTAGAACGTAGGAGTTCCAACGAGTACATGACTATCAATTCGTTGTTCGCGATAGGCAACTTTTCCTGCGTTGCTACGTCCGCTTGCATCAATGATGGGAATAACTCCATTTACAGCTGGACCTGTTGCGATTTCGATATGAGTAATATTACTGCCGTTTTTAAGAAACACGAAATCACCGCGCTGTACCTCATGTGCTTTTTTTGGCTTTGTAACGGAGTGAAATCCAGCAGCAGTGGTATCAAACCCTGAGCCAACAGCTCCTGCTTGCTTGAGAGATTCTACCACAAGCTGCGAACAGTCGATTGCACTTGTTCCATCTGCACCGAGCTGATATTTCATGCCGAGATATTTCTCAGCGTGAGCAATGAGTGTGTCTGGATCTACTTTGATAGACGGGTCAATTTGAACGCGTGCTATA
Source organism: Patescibacteria group bacterium (assembly GCA_049315825.1). Classification (GTDB taxonomy): domain Bacteria; phylum Patescibacteriota; class Gracilibacteria; order BD1-5; family UBA2023; genus JBMOJK01. The sequence goes on along the minus strand of JBMOJK010000003.1, from coordinate 29,735 downwards.
TTTTCTGGGGTAGCATTGTAAATGTTTTCATAATCTCACCAGATAGATTTTACTTTCCCGACATATGCAAGATCTGTTGCGTATCCACCTCGAATGATTTCTGTAAGGAATGCTTCTGGATCATTTTTAAATTCAAATGCCTTTTTGTAGCGTGCGCTTGTTGATATGAGTCGCGCATAGTCTGCAAATGATTCTTCCATGCTGGCGTATGTCTTGAATCCTGCTTGTACGGTTACTTCCACACCATTAATCACCTCCTTCGTCTTTTGTGATTGCCCAGAACCCTTCATTCCAAAGTAATTATTCCCTGGTGCATGTTGACCATAGCCAGTCTCAAGAGTAGCTTGACCATAGGTTACTTGCCATGGGATACCAGTTTCACTTTCTATTTGTTTTGCGAGCACAGTTGCTTTCTCTTGATATGACTTATATTGTTCAATATTTGAACTTGTGAGTCGCTGGGCAAGAGAAGGGAATCGATCGGCCTGTTCAATAAAACTATCCATTGCATCATTTTCTTTCTTTTCGTCAGTGCTCAGTGTTACCTTTCCTTCAAGTGCAGTGAGTGCAGATTTCACTTCTTTTGCTGTAAGAATATGGAGTGTGTATCCGTTGTGAATCTCCATATATCCACTTTCATCATAGTAACCAACCTTGCCGTTTACCACGGAACGAATTCCTACCCGTACTCGACCTTTAGTGTCTGTAATAGAGACTGCTTGGATGTTTATTGGAATAAGATCCCCTGCACCTATCTTGATATCTGCGCTAGAATTCCGACCAAAATCAATAATGATATTATCACCTTCCTTAATCTTGGATACATCAAGTGGCTCCTCAAGATCATTCCCCTTTTCATCTGTTGTTTTTTTGAATGCAAAAAACTTTGAAAGAGATCCACGTTTTGTGCGCTCTAATTTGAGGAGATTTTTTGCAGAAATGCTGTCTACTGAACCATCACCAAGAAGCTCTTTTGCTTGTTTTGCAAAGGAGGCATCCTGTGTAAGTGTAGGATTGATGTAGGCATCTTTCTGAGCATTGCGATTGTTTTCACGACGAATCGCGTTAATTTGTGTGCGAATCTCTCCTTTGCGCTCGAGGTCTTTTGTCTTTTTTTCTTCAGACTGGAGTAGGCGAATACGATCGTTTGCTGTTTCCATGTTGATCTGTTCGCGTGTTTGAGGTTTTTCTGCAAAGACGGGATGTGCCTCCTTATTTCCGGAGGCAATCTCGTGGCTATTTGATACGATATCGTGAGTATTTTTTTCTGACATAGATAGGTGTTGATTTCTTTCATCTTCTCATAAGTCTTTTTAGAAATCAAAAAACCGCCCTATTTGAGCGGTTTAATTGTATTGACAATTTATGCCATCATGGCAACTCCTTCATCTTCGGTCTCAGCGATCTGGATGATCGTTGTGATACCAACGAGCTCAAGAGTATCCTTTACTTCTTCGGTCATATTAGAGATCACCATTTTTCCGTTACCGTCTTCGATGTTCTGAAAAATGTCAGCGATGTATCCGATCGACTTTGAGTTGAGGTATTTGAGTCCTACGAGGTTGAAGAGAACCTTCTTCCCAGTGAAATCAGGAATAGCGTTGTAGATGGAAGTGAATGTCTTGTCTGCATTTGTTTCGTCGAGCTCACCTGTGAACTCAAAAATCATCACGTCGTTAGCAGTTCGAGTGTTTACTTCAATAAGCGTATTCATATGGAGAAAAGAGATAGAACCACAAAAAATATAACAAATCATACCCATAAACGCAAATGTATTGCATTTTAACACGCTTTTCGTAGCCTTTCGCCTATGCAAATACGAACTTTTGGTCTTGGTGAAGATTTTACAGAAATCCGAAAGATGATTTCAGATTTCTGGCAGTGATCTCATGAATATGTACCTGTTTGGCAGCAGATCGACTGGATCGAGATGTTACTGCGAGGCGGAGCGCTTGATCAGGCGTATTTTTTGGGTGATGTACGAGATAGTAAACTTCTTGGATATGCTCTTATTGAGAAACGTTCGATCGGACTCGGGAAATATGGATTCTTCTGTATTGGAGGACCCAGTATCACTTCGGACTGTGACCTAGGAGCATTCGAGACTGCGATGCAGGATCTCGTGCGAAAGGAGGGTGGAGTCTTCTTGCAGATCGAACCGATATATGAACTCGCTCTAAAACAAGGGAAGTGCGGATACTACAAAGGATTCATCGAATCACATACACTCCTCATAGATCTCACGCAGGACGAAGATGCAATCCTCGCACAGATGCACCAAAAGGGGCGATATAATATCAAACTCGCACAAAAGCATGAAGTAACTGTCGTTCGATCAGAGGGTGACACTACAGACCTTGATGCATTTATGCGACTTTTACATGAGACACTCGAGCGCGACGGCTTTGCTGGGAATTCTCGTACTTACTATGAAGCACTCCTTGCTGCTCGTACGGGCACTCATGAGTGACTCTATCTCGCCAAAAAAGACGGCGAAGTGATCGCAGCTGCGATACTCGTGATCCAGGATGCAACTGCGCTCTATTACTATGGTGCATCGACTTCGGACAACGCGAAGCGCAAATTCATGCCCGCGTATCTCCTGCAGTGGGAGATGATGCGTGCGAGCAAGGCTGCAGGGTGTAGTGTGTATGACTTTCTCGGGATTGCACCTGCCGGTGTAATGAACCATCGACTCGAATGAGTGTCAGATTTCAAGCGGAAATTCGGAGGAAGTGAATTTGAATTTCCAAAGAAGCGGATTTATGTGATCCAGGGATGGATGTATGCCTTCTTGCAATGTATTCGAAGTTTTAAGAAGATTATTCGGCGCTAAGAATTCCCAGTTCTCGCCAAACCTGAAGTGATCCGCTCGTGAACATATCAGATTCTTCATTTATCCAGTCGATAAGTTCTTGTTTTGTTACCCAGCGAACCTCTGCGACCTCGCTTTCCTGGAGGACAAAATCAGTCGTTATGTCAGTCTGAACTACAAATAAGCCTCGCTGGAGTCCTCCGACCGAATGATTGGGCACGAAAGTAACACCGTGATGTGTCAGGCTTTGTGGCGAAAAACCGAGTTCTTCTTGGATTTCTCGGAGTGCTCAGATTTCATAAGTATCACCATCCTCGAGTGTTCACATCACACCGAGTGTCCAGCGACCCGGTGCAGCTGGTTTCGTGAGACTGCGCTTTTGTATGAGGATGTATTCACCTGAATGATCTGTTATGTGCACGGAAATACAGCGAAAGATATCCTCTGGTGTGAGCTCATCCCGCATCTTGTGTCCGAGAAACTGATCGTCACGGTCGGTGAGTTGAACGAGATGAGACATAGGAATTAAATAAGATGATTGAGACTCTTGAGATAGGCATCTTTATTGGCTTTGGAGCTGTCCATGCTGCCAAATACTGTGAAAGATTTTTGTGTAATTCCACAGAACTTGATACGGTTAAGATTCCACATAACTTGGACATGAAGGAGGATTTTGTAGAAGAATCCTGGCGCACCAGAAGTTGCGATGATACGTGCGGATTTCCCGGTAAGCAGTCCAACGGATTTCCCGTTTACATACTTGAATGCAAATCCTGCTCCGAAGTTACAGTCGATGAAATTCTTCATGATTGCTGGGGTGTCTCCCCACCAGATCGGGAATATAAATACGAGTTCATCTGCCCAAGTAATCTTTGCCTGAAGTGCTTGGGTAGTTGCGTCTTTTCCGAAGTCCTTCATATCCTCAAATGCGAGAAAATCCTGCTTGAGATCAGTCTTATAGAGATCGAGGATTTCAACAGCATCACCCCTTCGTATTGATAGTTCCGATATCTTCTGGGCAATTTTATGAGTAAATCCCTGTGAGCTCGGATGCGCTGTGATGATTAACTTATTCATGTGAGTCTATAGGTAGTAAGTGAATATCATATGCGTTTCTGCTTATTTGAAAATATGCGTACGTGAGTTTTTTAAATATCCATCTTTGACTATCTGGGTTTTTATCCATAACACATGAACTAGCTTGCAACTTTGTATATTCACTCAAATAAGCTGAGTCAAAAATAGGCCGGTTAAAAAATACACCCTAGGGAGGTGTGTTTTGTGGATATTTGCAGGAAACAATCTATGTATGATACTATGAAAATATCTTCTATTATGAGTGATCTTAACTCTCCAAAAAATCCCTGAACTCCAAACAATACCTCAAAACAGTCTGAGGTTTTAAATATTGCAAAGAATCGAGCATGAGCAGTTTTGAGTGCTTCATCTACTGATTTGGAGGATCGCAAAAAAGATCACTACGCACAAATCATTCATGGGCATCTTTCTAAAAAGACATGATTTGAACTCTCCAATGCAATTGTGAATTCTCTTTATGAGATGCTTTCGCATCGTGGAGAGGTAATACTCTCGAAGAAGTCTATTGCTGACATTATGGCAGACCTCAAGTTACAACAGAATTGGTATGCGAAAAGAAGAGAAAATATTGAGCAATTTCTATTGCGCATGGAGCCTCAGTTCAAATGGGTGAGCAACCCTGTCTGGTTTGGTATTGATGTACATCCTGAGCTGATTAAAACGGTCGAGTCAAACTATAAAATGTACACCACTCTTCCAGTCAATCAGTATTGGTTTATTCATCGTATACCCTTGCTTATAAAGCGACTCCGTATAGTAGCACGCAATACCAATGATTCGATTAGAGTAAAAATACCAACCAATTTATCGAGTTTTATTGCTGTGAATGATTCTATTGTTGTGCATTTCGGTAATCCTGAAAATCAGGTACTCATTGCGCAGACACTTGATCAATGGATGAAGGAAAATGGCATAACCGAATCTCCACGTGAATTTCAGAGAACCAAGTTTGCTGCAGATGATAACTCCGGAAGCTTTACTGCGATTGTGAGCGAGAATGTTACAAACTGGATGCTGGGATATCGGGGTACATACAGTGATGATGTATTAGTGCGAGAAGCTATACAACATGCAATTGATCTATCTTCCAAACCACCACGGACTACCAAAAATAATCCTCCTTCGCCTTAGGCTTTGGAGGATTATTTTAACTGGCTCTTTTTCAATGGAGGAGCATATCGAGAGCGTGTTCCATATTTCCGGTATTTACCACTTCTGCAGCATTTACGAAGAATATCTCGTCTGCATCCTTGATCGTATTGAGGCGATGCGCGATGATAACCTTCGTAGTAGATTTCGGAAGTTTGCTGAGCATTTCTTCGAGGAGCTGTTCAGTGACGGTATCGATATTCGCTGTTGCTTCGTCGAGGATGAGGATCTCGGGTTCTTTGAGGATGGCGCGCATGAACGCAAGTAGCTGTCTTTGTCCAAGGCTGATGGATTCACCACTGGTTGATATGGGGGTATCAAGACCATTTTCAAATTTTGAGAGCAGCCCTGTGAGTCCTTTTTGTGTGAGAAGTTCAAGGATCTGTGAGTGGGTAATATGCACGTATTTGGTATTTCCGTAGAGTATGTTGTCCGCAAGTGTACCCGTAAAGAGAAATGGTTCTTGTAGGATGAAACCGATCTTATCTGTACGCTGAGAAGGCTCGTATGACCTGATATCTTTTTGATCTAAGATGATCGTTCAAGATGTAGGATCATAGAGTCGCGCCATGAGCAGGGCAGTGGTTGTTTTTCCTCCACCGGTGGGTCAAACGAGTGCATAAGTCTTTCATCGTTCGAGTACGAGGTTGATATCTTTGAGGATGGTTTTCTCGGGGTTGTACGCGAATGTAACATTTTGAAATTCGAGGATTGCATCCTTGGTTGGAGTAACGGCGTGCTCTACGGTCTGCATGTTGGATTTGAGTGCAAGAACCTCTGAGATGCGATCGAGCGAGGCAAGTGCAAGCTGAAATGATGACCAAACAGATGCGAGTTGTTTGAGCGGGCTATAAAAATTATTCACATAAAACTGAAACCCGATCAGAAGCCCCACTGTGATATATCCAGTATTTACGAGATAGATTCCGTAGGCAAGTGCGATGAGCTGTGCAAGGTTAGAAGCAAGTCCGTAGAGAGGAGTGAAAATATTATTCGCAATCCCGGCCCGAAGTGCGCTCGAATAATTCGCAGTATTTACTTCTTCGAATTTCTTTCGGAAATAATCAAGGCGATTGAAGGCGATGATAACCTTGAAATTATTGAGATTTTCTTGGATCTCGGAACTCATCGAGCCGGTAGATTGAAGACTGCGTAGATTGCTACGTTTTACCCAGGGCGAGATGATTTGTGTGATAATCAGTACTCCGAGCGCTGGCAGAAGTGTTGCAAGTCCAAGCTTCGGACTGAGGAATACGATAAATATCCCAGCTCCAACGATGAGGAAGAAATTCCCCAAAAACTGCATAAGTGCCTGCGAGAAGAACTGATTGATTTTATCTGTATCACTATTGATACGAGAGATGAGATCGCCCGTTTTGTTTTGGCTAAAGAAATCAACTGGCAACTCCTGGAGTCGAGTAAATACTGCGTTTCGGAGATTGAAGAGCATGCGTCGTCCTACACCTCCCATCGCCTTGGTCTGTACATAACTTGCGATACTCCCTGCGATATAGATCGCAAAGAGGATTGCTGCATTGAAGAGAATTCCGTTATAGTCCTTTGTGGGAAGATATGTATCAATCGTGTGTCCGATAATAATCGGTGCAATCAAAACCGACCCTGAGCTTATCAGTACGGTTGCAAGTGTCAGATACAAACTCTTTTCCTCACCCGCAAGCAAAGGCCCAAGACGTTTGATCGAGGTGAGAATTGGTTCCTTCTGATCGGTTTTTTGTCCCTTATTTAGCTGATAGTTCATAGTTGTTGGTACTGAATTGGGAATTGTAGATTTGTACGTATTCGGGTGAAGTGGCCATGAGCTCATCGTGCGTTCCGATTGCGAGGATTTCACCTTCCATGAGGAGGATAATCTGATCGTAGGTCTGAATAGATTCTATCTTTTGTGTTACCGAAATCAGGGTAGTTTCCGGGTAGAGTGTATGGATATTTTGGAGGATTTTTTGTTCGGTCTGTGTGTCGAGGCGAGCTGTGAAATCATCCAAGAAGAGAATCTTTGGATCGAGTGTAAGTGCACGCGCGAGCATGATTCGCTGCTTTTGTCCACCAGAAAGACTCGCGCCACGCTCTGAAACAATGGTCTCAAGTCCATCGGGAAGTGTTTTGATGAAGTCTTCCAACTCTGCGGCCTTGATCGCTTTTTGAAAAGCTGCGTCGTTTGAGACCTTGCTGAATGCTATGTTTTCTCGGATCGAGAGATTGAAGAGATTGCTATCTTGAAATACGAGACTGATTTGTTTGTAGAGGGATTCTTGGTTGTATTCATCGATCGGATGGCCATCGTAGGTGATGGTTCAAGACGTTGGCTGGATGAGTCCCATGAGAAGCGAGAGGAGTTGGGTTTTACCAGCGGCTGTTGGTCCGATGATCGCAGTCTTGGTGTGTGGTTGGATCGTGAATGATATATCACGTAACGCGATCTTCTCACCAAAATGTAGGTTGATATTGCGAACTTCGATCTTACCCGTCAATACTGCAGTAAGCGTACCAGTGTGTGGGATATCCGGTGCGTATAATACTTCGGCGATTCGCGCGTAAGATGCTGTTGCCTGTGCGATGACTCCACTCATAAATCCGATAACAAATATCGGGAAAATCAGGATCGCAAGATAGCCATTGAACGCAGAAAAATCTCCAAGTGTCATGCTTCCTGTGATCACAAAGTGTCCACCGAGCACTAAGATCGTGAGGATCGCAAGATTGGATACAAAGGTGACGATCGGGATGAGTGTTGCAAAAAGTTTGAGGATACCGAAGCCAATCTCCTTCGCGCGAGTGCTTGCTTCGAGGAATTTATTGTATTCGAGCGCTTGTGAATTGAGAATGCGGATGAGAGAAGCACCAAGAATGCTTTCGTTGATGATTTTATTGAGCCAGTCGATCGTTTCTTGGGTTGCCTTGAAGAGCTTTCGAACTTTCCCGAGGATGAATCCAAAAGATACGCCAATGATCGGCACAATCGCGATGACAGCAAGTGCGAGTTGCCAGTTGATCATGAGCAGTAGTATACTCGATCCTATGATCAGAAAGACCGATGATGCCAGTGAAGAAATTGCCTGCGAAACAAAAGATTTAACACTGTCGATATCGGAAGTGAGATTAGTGAGGAGTTTTGATGGGGTAACCTCTTGGATGTAGGCGTAGCTTCGTGTAGAGATTTTGGCGATCAGACGAGCTCGTAGATCTTTGGCTACTTTCTCAGAGATGTAGACCTGCAAGATATTTTGGAGATACACCAGGAGGAAAATCATCGCAGACACCCCGAGGAATTCAAGACTTAGTGTACTGAGACTAAATGCTGCAGTTCCAAATGTATCGATCCCTCCTGAGATAATTTTTGGAACTATGAGGTTGATAGCATTTCCGGCAAGCGTGAGCAAAAGAAGTCCTCAAACGAGTGCTGCGTATGGTTTGAGGAGTGCTCAAATACTTGCATTATTGTTATGTGCAGGTCACTGCATGAGAAAGATCTATAAGTATAATGGCGCATTGTACGATTTTTCATGAATAATAACAGAGGCAAGTTCATGAGAGCTAGGACGAGTGAATTCTGCCATAAGCCTGATCACACAATAAAAATCCGTCTATTTAGACGGATTTTTATTACCCCATTGCCAGCGAGGTTTTTCTCATTTTACGTGGCAAATAGTGATAAGTATGCCGTAATTTGTTGGATATCATCATGTTTCGACGGGTAACATACCATCGCATGGTGTGTTTGATCCCCCTCAATGTCTTTAACTTTGTTGCTATACGTATTGCCGAGTGGTGTGTGGATGTCAAAACCTCCACTCATAAACTCTCCCACCCAAGTGAGGGGGAAGCGACCATTTTCATCGTACATAACAGCAATGTGTGAGTATTGCTCCCGGTTTATCTGACCTTCCACTATTCCAACGATCATTTTGTCCTCCTTGTTGAGTTAATTTGAAACAACGTATGATTTATGTCCGGATAATGGATATTGTCAAGTTCTTTGTTCTGAATATTTGTCCTTCGGGGCAGGGGTACAATGGTTGTATAGTTACTATGTGACTCAATTAAATGTTAAGCTCTCACATTATTTTTATAGACTCTCCAAGTCTTACTCCTTTTTCGGTAAAAAGATACTCTACACGCAGGGGTTTTTCTTGCGTGATCCTTCTTTCTAAAAACCCCTCTTGAGTAAGTTCTTCCAATCTTTCTGAAAGAACCTTTCCTGTGAGTCAAGGAATCTCATGTTTCATTTGATTAAATCATGTTTTTCCTTCGTGAATAGTCTTTAGAATGCTCAACATCCATCTCTTAGATATAGTATTAAATAGATTTCGTACAGGACAATTTTGTTGCATTGGTGGTTTCTGATGAGTAACTTACATATATTTGTAAAAGCAATATATGTATCTAAAGTATATTAAGTTTCCTTTTGAAACCTACTAATTATTACCTACTTTATATGACAGAGTTGATTATCTGTGCAAAATGCGATTATATCTATGATGAGGTGTTCGGGGATCCTGATGGAGGAATAGCTCCGGGTACTCGTTTTGAAGATATCCCCAATGACTGGAAATGTCCAGTGTGTGGAGTTAAGAAAACAGGCTTTAAAATCATTAAACGCCTTCCAACAAAAGGGGAGAGATTTAAAAATTTTATATATAAGAAAATTATGCGGAAATAGTATTTTAGCGTAATTGACGATGACAATAATAAAATTATTGCCAGTATGCAATTAAATGAAACAGGGTGGAATATGTGCTGTTTTATCAGAAAGGATACGAACAAACTACCGTGAGGATATATATTCTGAACAAGAAGTGAATACCTGCGATGGACCAATGAACAAATAGAGAATCCGTCCGAAAGCAAGTGATAGAATGCCATCTTTCTCTCGATTAGGAAAAGGGCGAACCCATCCATGGATCGTATACTAAAGAAAAAAACCTCTATTTTGTGGAGGTTTTTTTCTGAAAATTCAATTTTAGATCAATCGCTAACAATCAATGCTCGGTTAGGAGTTTGATATATTTTGCTTTGCAGAACAAAATATATCTCTCTTATTGAGCGGTTGTCATGAGAATTGGGAGGTTATCCTTATCAAGACCAACTACCACTTTTTCCTTAGTTTCGTTTGTGAAAGAGATGAATTTTACGATACGAGAATCAAATTTTGCATTTGCAGTACTCGTATCTGCTGTAGTTGTAGTTCTTCCAATGCTCATGTCAGACTTCTCGATGAGCTTATTTGCTTCTTCTTCAGGAATTACCTTCAAATCACTTGATTTCTTTGCAGTTGTAAGAATTTTTTCAAAGTCATTAACATTTATTGAATATACCTCGGAAATATTTTGACTTTCCAATTGTGCCACTGTACCAAGTCCGTCAGATACTGCTTTGTATGCAAGAACATTCGGAGTGAAAATGGTTCCTACAAGAGAAATAGTGGCGATAGCAGCGGTAACGCCGATAGTTTTAATATTTTTCATAAACATCCAAATATGAGTAATAAATGAGGAAGATTTCTCATTTATACGATACTCTGCACGATTTTGAACAGCTCTTTTTACAAGCTCTTCGCGAAGCTGCGATTTATGAGCCGAGAACTTAGTGGATTTTGTGGCATCAAATGCCTCAAAAAATGTATGCATGTCAGAATGTTTCATATAGATGAAAAGTTAAGTAACCCCTCGAAGGATATAATGAATAGATGGAAAAATGGTTGCAAGATTTTTAGAAAAATATTTTTTTACGGAGCATTTCGAGTCCGCGAGAAATAAGAGATTTAATAGTTCCTTCTGGTTTATTAAGAATCTCTGCAACCTGACGAATGCTCATGTCTTCTAAAAAACGAAGCGAGAGTACTTCTTGATATTTTATAGGTAGTTCCGATAAAATCTGTTGTGCCTTTCGGAAATTTTCATGCAGCTCCAATTCATTTTCTAGCTGCCGAAACTCTGATTCTATATCAGTATCAGAGGGGATTTCCTGATTAGTTTCGTGGTATTCTTCTAGGGATATGCTCGATTTTTTTCGAAAAAAGAATGAAATCTCATTGGAGTTTATACGATAAAGCCAATGAAGAATAGAAATTCCATTTGATCGAAATTTTGTAATTCCGTTTAATGCCTTGAAAAAGGTTTCGCTGACAATATCGCCCGCAATTACAACGTCTTCGACGCGCTTCAGTGTATATTGCATAAGCACATCATAGTATGCATCAAAAATTTCTCAGAATAGCTCAGGTTCGGAAGAAAGATGTTCTAAGATATATATTTCCCTTTCGATATTCATGTAGATTAGGTAATTAAGTCATCCCTGTATTTATATAATGCAAAACTACAAAAAAGGTTGCAGAGGAATTTTAGATTTTTCTAGCATAAATAAATTTCTTGTTCATACAAAAAAACTCCCGTCTCTAGGAGTTTTTTTAAATTTTGAAAATTGGTAGCGCCACGGAGAATCGAACTCCGATTGCGGGAATGAGAATCCCGAGTCCTAACCGTTAGACGATAGCGCCAAGGATCCTGTCCGAAGACAGGATGCGAGTACTATTTCTTGAGATCAGAAGTGATTCCCATAGATCGTGCAGAACCTGCAACGATACTCTTTGCCATATCAAGGCTGTTTGCATTGAGGTCTGGCATCTTGAGCTTGGCAATCTTTTCGAGCTGAGCATCAGTGAGGTGAGCAACCTTTTCCTTGTGTGGAAGTTTTGAACCTGATTTGAGGTTGAGTTCAGACTTGATAAGGAATGTCATTGGTGGTTCTTTCGTGTAGAAATCGAAAGAACGGTCATCGTAAATGTTGATGACAGTAGGGAGAACCATTCCCATCTTATCCTTCGTCTTGTCGTTGAATTGCTTACAGAACTCGGCGATCTGGATACCTGTAGGTCCGAGGGCTGTACCAACTGGAGGAGCAGGATTAGCCTGTCCAGCCTTAAGTTGGAGCTTGACAACTCGTGTAGGAGTCTTAGCCATGGTGTTGAAATTAACCGGAAATAAATTTGAAATTTCGGCGAGGAGAAGTGCCGACAAAGTCTGAAGCTCGTGCATTATATAGAACGCAGGCTAAAAGCAACAAAAAATAGCGTTTTTTTGAAGCTTGGATAGAGTGAAACAGACTTTTCCAAACATGGCCATCCAATCAAGCAAACATGATTCCGAAGAGCGCATCGTATCAACGAAGGCGCTCGTTGCTGATCCACGTGATGAAGCAACTCTTCGTCCGAAATCCCTCGAAGAATACATCGGTCAAGAATCCATCAAAAAACACCTGCGAGTTGCGATCGATTCTGCCAAGATTCGTCGCGATCCACTCGAGCACGTGCTTTTTTATGGTCCACCAGGACTTGGGAAGACGACACTTTCGCAGATTTTGGCACATGAAATGTCGGCAGAACTCCGCTCGACTTCCGGTCCTGCGATCGAGAAACAAGCTGATCTTGTATCGCTTCTCACGAGCCTCAAGGAAGGTGACATCCTCTTTATCGATGAGATTCATCGGCTTCGACCGCAGATTGAGGAGATTTTGTATTCTGCGATGGAGGATTATACGATCGATATCATGATCGGATCCGGAACAGGAGCGACGAGTGTGAAGATGGATATCCCGAAGTTCACGCTCATCGGTGCGACGACGAAGCTCTCGAAGCTCACAGGTCCACTGCGTGATCGATTTGGAAATATTCTCAAGCTCGATTTCTACCAAGATAGTGAACTCACGAGTATCGTGGGGCGATCATTTCGCATATTGGTTCAGGCAGGGAATGAAGATATTTACCAGTTTGTTGCTACCAAGAGCCGAGGGACACCGCGCATCGCCAATCGTTATGTGAAAATCCTCCGAGACTATGCGACGGTTGGTCGAAAGATCGAGGATCTTGCGGTGACGGAGGCGATTTTCAAGGATCTTGGGATCGATGATGTCGGACTCGATGGACTCGATCGCAAGCTCTTGTCAGCCCTTGCTAATCAGTTCGCAGGCCGTCCAGTGGGACTCGGGACGCTCGCTTCGATCGTCGGGGAAGAAGAAGAAACCATCGAAGATGTGGTTGAACCATATCTCCTCAAGATTGGCTACATAGAGCGAACTCCGCGAGGTCGACAGATTACTTCTGCAGGGGAGGAATACATCCGATCGCTCGGTGTCGTTTAAGACTTTTGACAAAGCGTTTTGCTCTTGTATAATCGGTCGACAAACAAACACCAACCTACGGAGGAAGTTATGTCGGATGATATAAAAGAAGACCTTTCGGTCATCATAGTTATTGGTGGCCAAAGTCCTCGTGAACTACGGGAATATCTAGCCCTCGAAAGAGTGCTCGGTGAAATGCAAATCCCATATCAAGTGATCTGCTGTGATCATGAACCGAGAAGATTGGTTTCTGATCCGAGAGTTCCTGCAATACTCGGATACGAAGATGTACCAATTCTCATTGGTGATCATCGACCACGAGATGTCCTTGCGGGTATCATTGAACAATTGATGAAAAATACCGTGGAAATCCAAGGTCTCGTTGAGTGTTCGAAACTGCATTTCACATATCAAAAAGGGCATAACTACCCTTGGTATCTTGCCTTTAGCGGCCAACGAGTACCCAAAGTGCTCGGCCGTAGATCTTCGTTTAAGTAAGTTTCTCAATCAAGCGACAAAAGGCGCACGAATACCCAAAATATCGTGCACTTTCCTATCCACACACATAGGACTCTCAGAAAGGAAATACCATGAAAGAACGTTTACAGCTCCTGCTTTTGTTCATGTTTCTCTTGCTATCGACTGGTGTTAAGGCGAAAAAAGAACCAGATCGCCTCTGGTGGCAACGCTTCACTCTCGGGCGCAAACACAAAAAATGACACTGTTCCCAGTGTCACCTCAATCCTCGGTAATCGAGGATTTTTTAGTCGCTTGTGCTCAAACTCTGGATCATAAGCTCGAAGAGGAAGAGTATGAAAAACAGAAGTCCTCCCGTTCGCCATGCAAGTATCCCAAGGCGATTGAATACTACGATCCCGATCAGACCACATGCGAAGAGAAAACCCTGTCGGACCGAGCTTTGCATAGTAGTCACAGAGATCACTCCACGGTAGTACACACGTTTGAAGATATAGAGCACGATCGTGATAAACGAAGCTGACATGAGATAGAGTGCAGTTCCCATCATCGCATATGCAACTGGGAGATTGCGCTCGGGATCCATGTAGAAATACAAAAGTGTCCCCGAAAACATAGAGAGCACCAAGATCAAGAACAGGATCGAAAGGGAAGTGGTTGATTTCATGCCTGTAATCTACCCAAAGAACGTGGAAATTCAAAAGCAAGAAAAAAACCGCGATGAATTGCGGTTTTTTTGAAAAAATTAGTGTTGAGTCATGAGCTCGCCAAGGAGTTTGTGTTCAACGACTGGAGGTTGGCCAAAACGAGCGAATTCCTCGTCTGTCCAAATATCATCATTATGACTCGCTCGAGAGCGAGTTGGCCTTGCAGGCCAAATACCATTTTTAGTGTGTATCGCTCTTGGCTCGTTCGCCTTTGCAGCGCGATACACTGTTGAGTTACATCCACCACAATCCGACGGACCTTGTTCAAGAATCGCAAGATGTTGCTGGACATTGAGCTTCAATACGTTGTCTCGTGCCATCGTATTCTCCTTTCGGAAGTTTGTTTTGGTGGTACGATTGTAGTCTGGAGACACACCTTGTCAAAGGATATTTTTAGGCTTTTGGATACTTGCGAAACCAGGTTGTTTGGCGCTTGGCGTAGTTGCGGTTCCCTTGCTGGGTAAGGCTGATAGCTTCTTCGAGCGAGAGGGTTCACTCGAGATAGGCGATTGTCTGAGTATATCCGATACTGTTTAGGCCGGGTTGGTCTTTGGTATAGCCAAGTGTGAGGAGTTTTTGTACTTCGTCGATGAGTCCGTTTTCGAACATTTCACGTACTCGGATATTGATGCGTTCATAGAGCTTCTCGCGGTCTCCTGTGTACGGTGTGATGAACTGCGTCTCGTATCTGAGTTTACGTTCTTGTCGGAAAAAGGTCTTGGATTTCCCAGTAACTTTGAGAACTTCAAGAGCTCGGATAACGTATGGGTAGCTGTTTGGATGAATTTCGACGGCGTAGCCGGGATCGAGTTCGTAGAGTTTGTTCCAGAGTGCAAGGTTTCAGTGTTCGAGCCTGAATGTCTCAAGTTCATCTCGGTATATCTCGTCATTTGCCCGCACTGGGATACCAAAATCATATATGACCGCATCCAGATAGAGTCCTGTCCCACCACACAAAATAGGAGTCTTACCCCGTGCGGTGATATCTATGATGAGTCGATCAGCTTCCTGCTTGAATTCTGCAACACTATACACTTCACTCGGATCGACGACATCAAGCATATAGTGAGGAATTCACTGCATTTCTGCTTCGGTGATCTTCCCGGTACCGATATCAAGTCCACGGTAAATCTGTCTCGAATCCGCACTGATGATTTCACCGTTCAACTCCTTCGCAAGCTCTACCGCACGTGCAGATTTACCACAGGCAGTTGGGCCGTATACAACGATGAGAGAAGTGGATGAGGTACTCATTACGAAAATATTGCGTTTAAATTAAAATTATGTGAGACTGTAGTCGTAATTTTCACTATTATGAATAGACAAGAAATCACAAAATATCCAGTACATCATACGCACACCTGATATAATTTCTCTTTTGCCGAAGATTGAGAATATGCTCAAATTGAGCTTACATATGATGATCGAAAGGTCGGGCAGGCAAATGTTCGTCGTAAAGTTGATGCAGTTCTATGAACAGAGTGTGTTCGGGTAGATAGGATTCAGATTTCCCAGGTCAAGAATTTGACGAGAGAAAGAGTTCTCGATCAATGAGAGCGAATAGCAGCTTCTGTTGTGCAGTATGCTACTCAAAATATGGTAAGCGATATTATTGTTCCGCCGGAACAAAGATTTATTTTTAAGCGCTATACGACTAATTCCCAGGTCCGTATTCACTAAAAGGCGGAGCTCCGGCATCTTTGGATTCTTCGTCGTAGCTGTTCATGATATCTTGAGTGAAGCGTCCCATAGCGTAGAGATTCTCATCGAGGCTCATGTTGCGCCAGTCGATGATACAGTCGGATGGTTCATCGTCCGTCCCTTCGATATAAAACGCAGTGATCACAGAAAATCCCTGCTTTTCAGCAATTTCATTGAGACGCTTGATGTATTCTTCGGCCTGATTTGCGAATTCTTTTCGTGTGAGTTTGTGCATTGACTTGATATTGGTGATACTCTCAGTATAAAGAGCTCAGCGTAAAACCAAAATTTCACCAATAGAAAAGGAGTTTGAATGCGAAGATTCATCAGAACAAAAGCATTTACTGCAATTGGGTTTGTGGTATTCGTTATATCAATTGTCACCCTTACAGGATTCGTGGTCACAACATTACCACAGACCGACGGTATACAATATGTCGCAGTAATTCTCAAATAAAGTATTACTCACAAAAAAGAGCCACACGGCTCTTTTTTACTATCCATTGCACTGATCCCAGGCTTCCATGAGTTTTGTTCCTGTATCTTCCTCGGGGATTTTGTTGAGTCGATCCGCATGTTCGAGTCGGATGCGGGCGGCGATCTCGTAGACGTCGTCGAGTTTCTCGACGTGGACGAGTTGAGTACGGTATTCTTTGACTCCCGGGAATCCGTGGAGGTACTGGACCAGGTGTTTACGGATTTCGAGGGCTCATTTTGTCCCTTTGGTCTCGATGAGGAGTCGTGCGTGGAGCTCCATGACTTCGAGGATCTCGGAGAGGGTAGGGCGACGGCCGTCCTTGAGGAAACACCAAGGATTTCCGAAGCTTCCGCGTCCGATCATGAATCCGTCGATATTCTTGGCAGTTTTTCCAGCGTAGAGCGCACGAGTTTCTTCGTCACGATCATAGATGATACCTGAGCGATTGGCTGGATGTACGATCTTGGTCATCCCATCGAGGTGACTCATAACGTCTCCGTTGGCGATCACGGGGATATTTAAGTGCTGCTTGAGTTCGTAGATCCCGGTGAAATCCGCCTTTCCAGTGAAGGCCTGCTTATAGGTTCGGCCATGAACAGTGATGAGATTGGCGCCTGCATTTTCGAGTCCTTTGCAGAAATCGACCAGGAGTTCGTGATTTTCCCATCCAAGACGTGTCTTCACAGAGATAGGGATTTTCACAGCTTTCGCCATTTCTTCTACGATCTTGAAGGCAGTGTCGCGGTTGATCATGAGTGATGAGCCGTGCCCACTCTTTACGACTTTCTTGGCAGGACATCCCATATTGATATCAATCCCAGCAACACCATAACTCTCGATGAGGATGGCAGCTTGGCGGAATTTCTCAGGATCTTTCCCAAATATCTGGATAATGAGTGGTTTCTCGATCTCAGCATGTGGAAGGACTTTTTGTGCAAGGTCCTTCGAGTGTACGAGTCCGTCCGCACTATAAAACTCCGAAAACGGGATAATGTGCGGTGCAATCGTCTTCATAACCTGTCGATATGCACTATCACAATACCCGTCCATCGGCGCTAGCACACTGATCGGACCAGCTGCCGCAAGTTCGTTCCAAAAGTTCTTATTCATTCGTCAAGAGAGATTACTCGCCCGTCTAAAAAACGTGTGTTACTGTAGTCAAGACAAGCAAATATTCAAACCCACATGAACACTCTCTCCGGAAAAATTGACCTCCCAGAGCTCAAATCTATCAAAGATACTGCGAAATCCAACCTCAAAGAAAGCCTCGGATTTCCAAAAGGACTTTCGTATATTGGCCTTGTAGCGATCAAGGATGAAGCAACTCGTGATTTCGTTCTCGAAGGACTCTCAGCGATCGGTCTTGGTAATGTCTGTCTCGGTGAGATCGATACAACTACTCGTCGCTATGCTGGATCACGAGCAGAAATCAATCAAAACGAGCTTTATGCATTCGACTTCTTTGTCCACGACGGTGAACTCGATGGACTTGATGTCGTAAAATGCATGAAATCAGGAGTAGTTCCTGTAATGCCTGCAAACAATATTTTTGCAGGCATGCTCACGGATTTTAACCCGATGAAGTTCGAGGGGAACGGATTCTTCTTTAAATCCAACAATCCATACTGTATCTTTGAAAAGGTGGTCAGTTATCTCGAGAATGTGAAGTTCCCAGAAGACCGGCGAATACTTCTAAAACACGTATCTGAAACATTTTAGGGAGATTTATTTATGCTTTGAGCTTTGCGCTCAGACTTTACACTTCCTCACTCACTGCGACCCCGCTACATCTCGTTGCAGTGCACAGCCTTCATGCAAATCTCTTCGTCTAAATGAATTTCAGGATGAATGGTGTACACCAACAGCTTTAACCTCAAAACCTCTCCTGTTCGGCAATACAGGGGAGGTTTTCTTTATTTGGCAAAATCTCCGCATTCACTAGCTTCATCTAAATCCTACTCCCTAGTAGCCCGATGAGAGGATTTTGTGGAACTTTTTTTGTAATATCGATTTCTAGCACTCTAACAAAACTCGTGCTAAATTCTTTTGACAGGGTAGTCGCAGATAGATATACTGCAGGGGATTTAGTTACGTAATCTTCAAATATGTCTAAAATTATTGGTATCGACCTTGGAACCACGAATTCGTGTGTTGCCTTCATGGAAGGAGGTCAGGCGAAGGTAATTCCTAACGCGGAAGGTGGACGAACGACTCCATCGATCGTTGCGAACAAGGGAGGCGAGAACCTCGTAGGTACGACAGCGAAACGTCAGGCGGTGATGAACCCTGCTCAGACGATTTATTCTGCGAAGCGATTTATCGGACGAAAGTTCTCAGAAGTTGCTGCCGAGATCAAGAATGTTCCATTCAAGGTTGTAGCGGGTGACAACGGAGAATGTCTCATTGAATTCAATGGGAAGAACATCCGCCCAGAAGAAATCAGTGCGAAGGTTCTTGAAAAGCTCAAGGAAGACGCAGAGAAATTCCTCGGTACGAAGGTTACAGAAGCGGTAATCACCGTTCCTGCTTACTTTAACGACGATCAGCGCCAGGCAACCATCAATGCGGGTAAGATCGCAGGTCTCGATGTAAAGCGTATCGTCAACGAGCCAACTGCCGCAGCCCTCGCGTACGGTATCGACAAGACACACGATCATAAGATCGCGGTATACGACTTCGGAGGAGGTACATTTGATATTTCGATCCTCGATATCGGTTCAGAAGGAACTTTCGAAGTTCTTGCGACCAACGGAGATACACACCTCGGAGGAGACGACTTCGACCAGGTGATCTTCGAATGGATCGTTGATGAATTCAAGAAAGAACAAGGAGTCGATCTTCGCAAGGACCCAATGGCGGTTCAGCGAATCAAGGACGAAGCCGAGAAGGCAAAGAAAGAGCTCTCTTCTCTCACGGAAACTGACATCAATCTCCCATATATCACGGTAGATGCTTCAGGACCAAAGAATCTCTTCATGAAACTCACTCGAGCGAAGTTCGAAGAGCTCATCCACGATCTCGTAGAGCGTTCAGTTGAGCCATGCCGAAAGGTACTCAAGGACTCAGGACTTCAGCCTTCACAGATCGACGAAGTCGTTCTCGTCGGAGGTACCACTCGTGTCCCACTCGTACTCAAGAAGGTAGAAGAAATCTTCGGAAAGAAGCCAAACGCATCAGTCAATCCAGACGAAGCAGTTGCCCTCGGTGCTGCGATCCAGGCGGGTATTATCCAGGGTGATGTCACGGATGTACTCCTTCTCGACGTTACTCCGCTCTCACTCGGTATCGAAACCCTCGGAGGTGTGATGACTCGTATGATCGAGCGCAACACAACGATCCCAAGCTCGAAGTCTCAGGTCTACTCGACTGCTGCCGATGGTCAGGATAGTGTAGAAATCCACGTCCTCCAGGGTGAGCGTGAAATGGCGACCGACAACAAGTCTCTCGGACGATTCGTTCTTTCAGGAATCCCTCAGGCTCCACGCGGAGTACCACAGATCGAAGTAACATTCGACATCGATGCTTCAGGAGTGCTCCACGTTACTGCCAAGGACAAGGGTTCTGGTAAGGAACAAAAGGTGGCCATCCAGGGTTCAACTGGTATGGACGACAAGGAAGTTGATCGCCTCGTCAAGGAAGCCGAAGCGAACCGCGAAGCTGACAAGACTCGCAAGGAATCCATCGAAGCCCGCAACATGGCTGACTCTGCTGTCTACCAGGCTGAGAAAACCCTCAAGGACAACGAAGGGAAATACGATGCCAAGCTCGGCGAAGAAGCCAAGGAGAAGATCGAATCTCTCAAGAAGCTCCTCGAAGATGCTAACGCAACCAAGGAAACCCTCGATCCAGCCGCTTCTGCCCTCCAAGAAGTCATGATGAAGATCGGTCAGGAAATCTACTCAAAGGGTGGAGCTACTGACGATACAAAGGTCACTGACAATAATGAAAAGAAGGAAGATGAAAGTGTGGAGGGGGAAGTAGAGGAGAAGTAGTTTTTAAGAGCCCCGCGAGAGCGGGGTTTATTTATGATAAACAGTTTTTCGGAACGAAATTGAATTATTCCATCAAGGATTCTTCAAGTAGACTCGCTTAATGAGCGAACTCGCAATAGATTGTTTAATCTCATTGAAGGGTTTGTTGTATATCCATACGATTACTATTTACGTGTATGGACTATTTTTTTCTGACTTAAAAGAAAGGATTTAATCTGAATTAGTCCATTCTGAGAATCTTTTGAAGATAGTGAGAAAATTCTCAAGAAAATAGAAACATGTATTGCCGAGAGTGAATATTACCAAATCTATGATTTAATTGAGTTCTTGGTAGTTATTATCGTAGATCAGAATTTTTCACGCTGCGTTAACTTACTTTTTGAAGAGGAGTTGGTGGGTTATCGGATCATAGATAAAACAATTGTGCCAATCACTAATCAGATAGAAATAGACAGCATCGAAGCTTCTATAAATACATGTCCGTATTCTTGAGTTAGAACTCATATTGAGAAGGCAGTTGAGTCATTATGAAGCAAAGGAAATTTTGATTATCGCAATAGCATCAAAGAATCCATCTCTGCAGTTGAGGCACTTCTTAAGCATACATTTGGCTGAAATACCTTTTGAGATGCTATAGATAAATTAAAAAAAGATTCTAACTCGATCAATCTTCAGATGATTGAAGGTTTCAATAAACTTTATGCTTATACAAATAGCAAAGAATCTTGAATTCGACATGCTTTAATGACTGATTGAGATGGAACTCCGACACTTGCAGAGGCTAAATATATGTTAGTTACTTGTTCTGCCTTTGTTAACTATTTCATGATGAAGTTTCCAAAGTAACATCTCATTCCATATAAACCACATGCACCTCACCCCCTACCACGCATTCTTCTAAATATTGAAAATAAAATCTCTTATTTTCAATATTTTACCATGTCTACACTTCTCATTCTTTTGCCGATTACTTTGCTTGCTGCGATGTCACCGGGGCCGGATTTTATCATAGTTATGAAGCATGCACTTCGTTCGCGAGTGAACGGCTATCTTGCCTCGCTCGGCGTAGCGACAGCAATATTCGTCCATGTGGCGTATTGTATCGCGGGGGTCGGGCTCATCATCTCGCAGTCGATCATGCTCTTTAGTATCATCAAGACGATCGGGGCGATCTATCTGCTCTATCTCGCGTGGCAACTCATCCGTTCGAGGCCACGAAACGGAGAAATCGAAGTTCAGCAAGAAACGAAACAGGTTACCCTGCTTCAGAGTTACAAGGAAGGATTTCTTACCAATGTACTCAACCCAAAGGCAACGCTCTTCTTTCTCGCAGTATATTCTCAGGTGGTCGTTCCTGGAACTTCGATCATGACCCAGGTGGGATACGGAGCATTCATGGCGTTCATCGTCGCTTCTTGGTTCTGTATCCTGTCATGGAGTGTGAATATCCCAAAGGTTCGCAAGAATATTTCCCAGTTCGAACATCGAGTCAATCAAACACTCGGTGTGGTCCTCGGATTCGTAGGACTCAAGATTCTCTTGTCCCGCTAAATAAAACGCCCAATCGGGCGTTTTATTTTGGGTGTAGTCCATTTAAACTCTCCTTGAGTTCTCCTCAACATCACATACACTCTCCCATACCACATAACCCACCTCTCCATGCAATTCGCATACACCATCATATATTCTCCCAACGTTCCAGCTTCGATCGAGTTTTTCGAGAAAGCATTTGGATTTAAGCGAAGATTTGTTGTAGAAACAGGGGATTACGGAGAGCTCGAAACGGGTGCGACAGCACTTGCTTTTGCGGCGACTTCACTCGGGGATATGCATTTCCCAGAGGGGTATATCGCAGCACATGCTTCGGTGAAACCACTCGGGATGGAGATCGCTTTGGTGAGCGAAGATGTGGCAGTGGATCATGCTCGGGCGGTGAGTCTTGGGGCAACTGAACTCCAGTCGCCAAAACTCATGCCATGGGGGCAGACGGTTTCGTATGTGCGATGTCCAGATGGTATGCTGGTTGAGCTCTGCAGTGCGATGCCAAGTGCATAAAATTTTGCTTCTCGTCCAACTTTCGCTAGGATGCGCGTCCAAACAACTGCATGCGTATCAATTCTCCCGCTCCTAGTTTCCTCACTCGATGTATCGATCAAGTGAGGAATTTGCGTACGCGTTTTGTGGAAACGGATTCTGAGATAGTTACACCTTCGTACGGAACTCCTGCGAACTTCGCGATCAATAAGCCGTGCTATCATGAATACGAAAAAACTCTCCAGATCGGTTCGCTCATCCTACTTTCTCAGGCGCAATGAGCTCCTGAGTCATACCGCGTTACCGAGATTAATCCAGTCTCGGGTGTGGTAAAATTCCGGTCGGAAGATTTGAGTGACGATAGAGAATTCTATACATTTCTCAATGATGACGGACTAGGACTCACGGATGATATCCGAGTGCACCGCTCATATACAGCGGGTGTAAATCAGTTTCGCAGCACGCAACAAAAGACGGTACTGGGGACATATTCCCCCCGATCTGGACATACCGCGACAAAATAATCGGACTTCAGGTCCGATTATTTTGTTCTCCTGAATGATTCCATTGCGCTCGTTGACATTTCTCATAGAATTCATCAAACTTTCGAATTTCCTCCTATGAAGAATACAAATCACAGCTGAGATTTGTTTGATCTCGCTCTTCAGTATACGCGCTATCTCCCGGCCATGTTCGGAGCTCAGCCTATGAATGCGATCACACACAGTGCCGATGCAGAGAAGGTACTTATGATCCCTGGATATGGACTCTCATCCTGGGCGCTGCAGGATGTTGGAAATGGTATCCATAGGGCAGGAATGGATGTAACCTACGGCAATTTCTCATGGCAAAATAGTCGGGGAATTGAGGGAATTATGGAGGATATATCCAGGCAACTTCATGCACTTATGAAAGATGGAAGTACTCCACATATCGTGACACATAGTCTGGGCGGACCAATCTTGCTTGAGACGCTTGAAGTTATGCCAAATGCTCGGGTAGGGAGTATTCATCTCATTACACCGCCACACAAGGGGATTGAGGATATCTCTAACATCACACCTTCGCAGGTGATCACCGATATGCGCAAAAAGTGAAAACATCTCTACACGAAACATGGGCCATCAGGAAGGATTGATCAAATCATCGGCTATGTGGCTCGACAGGATAGTGTAGTGTTGCCACGAGATCAGTATTCTCGTCATATTGGATGGGAAAATGTTCCTTCGCAGGACAAGATCTTTCAACACGCAGATCATCTCACTCTTCTCGAAGGCGCCGAAGCGAAATCACTCGCTCAAAAAATAGTCACCGCAATCGAGTGACTCGTAGAAAATCGTATCGCAGTAACCGTGTAGCATGCAGGCATCACTTGATTTTCAGGATGCACTTGTGCCATCAGATGAGCCAATTCTCGCAGCGGATGTGACGATAGATCGTGGATCGCGCTACGGGTTTGCAATCTCGAAAGTAGTTGGCAAGGAGTCGCTTGCTTCTTTTTTGAAGCTGGTTCGTTCAACCAAGCCATTTTCGAGTGCATCGCACTGTAGTTATGCCTTTCGGATGCGATCCCCCGAAGGGATACTCGTGGAGGGCAAGGGGGACGACGGCGAGACTGGGGCAGGTCTCTGTATCCTGCGAGAGTTACGTCGTATGAATGTCGAACAGTGTGTACTCGTGGTAAGCCGCCACTTTGGATGAACCTATCTTCAGGCAGATCGATTTAAAAATATCGTAGATGTATCTCGACTTTGAATTAGAGCGATAGATCTACGATAATTTCCGCTAGAGTATTTTGCTTATTTTTGTGGAGAATTTCTCTGCAAGAGTTTGCTTGTATATTTTGAATCCAACTATGTCATATTCCATGATGGAATGGGTTCGAATCCATCTACAGAAAGTAGTACTGAGGTTTCTGCGTCCATTGGCAATTTTGCTACCTTTTCCATAAAGTGGGAAGGGTATCTTTGCTTGTCCTTGTGTCTTTCTGTAGATCACATCCTCATTGTCCTTGTACAAAGGACGACCGTATACTATTCCATATAATCCAGCAGGATTAAGCATGGTAATATGCACGAGTAGTGATACTGTTTTCAATACTTCTTCGTGCTTGATTTCAAGGAAAATCTCGATCAAATCTCAAACCTGAAAGCCTGAGTACTCGATTTCATTGCGGTACTTTATGTTCGTTCTTTTTTGAAGGAGTTCTCGTATGTTTCACTCGGGATACACCTCGGGTTCATAAATTCAGATATAGCTCTCGGTATTCTCTTTTGTACCTGAGTGAATAAAATAATGCATATCCGTATCAATCTGATCGCTCTTTCGGCGCGGTTTTTGCTCCTCGATAGCCAATAGTGATGCTCTATTGAAAGCCTGAATAGCAGCATCTGTCTCTGTCTGATTCAATGGAATATCCACCCCAATCTCAGCTGCGAGTTGATCAATTTTATGAAGAATATCAGTTTGCACCATGTGAAAAGTCTTAGTATTTCTTTAGTAGCTCGATACGGTTTTCGATCGTTGGATGTGTTGAGAAGAATTCATGAAACGAAGACATGAGTCCTGCAGCTTTTGGAAATGGATTGGCGATACAGAGTGCAGATACGGTATCTTTTTTGATAGATTCGATCGTTGAGTCCTGACTGATGGATCTCAGTGCACTGATCATCGCATCGCGATTTTTTGTAAGCTCTACTGAACCAGCATCTGCAAGGTACTCTCTACGACGAGATACTGCAAGTTGAACAATAGGGAGAATGAGATAGCCGAGTATTAGTAAAACTACTCCAACCATGACCATGGTCATGCGTCATGTATCCTTCGCCTCGCTGTCTGATGAAGAAGACGCGCCGAAGCGCACTAATATTTCTCCAAGTCCTGCTATCGCTCCGATGAAGACGATGATCACGATCATAGTGAGTCCGTCACGATTGATGATGTGAGTGAGTTCATGAGCGGCGACTGCTTCGATCTCTTCCTTGTTTAACTTATTGAGGATGCCTCGTGAGAATACAACCCATGCCTTTTCTGGCTTCCAACCTGTGGCAAATGCATTGAGGCTGTCATCTTCGAGTATTCCGATATTAGGCACTGGAAGTCCACGAGAGATGCAGAGATTTTCGACGATGTTGTAGAGTTCAGGGTATTCTTTGCGAGTGATCGGTTTGGCATCAGTAAATGCAAAGATGATCTGTCTGTGAAATATAAACGATATGAGCGCCCAGATCAGAATCACCGGCCCTATAAATATAAATGCTTCCGCAGTGGCGCGAAAGGTTTCTGCGAGATATTCGCTTTGCGTGAGACGTGTTTGCTTTGTTTGTGCAGAGTTTGATTGTGTATTTGTAGTGGGGGGTACTTCCTTGTAGGGAGAACTGATGGCATAAAACGCACCAAAAAACACCCCGAAAATCAGGGTGGGGAAGAGGATGAGCAAGAGGAGTGACTTCAATCTGTTTGACCAGATCGCCGTCTGAAGCCCAATAACTGCCATGATTAGAAGCTTACCTTTGGAGCTTTTCCTACGGTTTCGCGATCGTCTACCTCAAATCCAGGTGCGCGCTTAAACCCAAATACTCCAGCAATGAGATTTGCAGGGAACATTTCAATATATGTATTGTATTCTGCAGTTGCTGCATTGAAGAATCGTCGCGCTGCAGCGAGTTTGTTCTCAAGATCTGAAAGTTCAGACTGAAATTGCATAAATCCTGTATTTGCCTTGAGATCTGGATATGACTCTGAGAGTGCGAAGATCGACTTGAGTGCACCTGTGAGCATGTTACTCGCGTCTACTTTGTCGTCTGTGCTACCAGCACCCATGTACGCTGTTCGTGCTGCAACTACTTTTTCAAGTGTTTCGCTTTCGTGTTTTGCATATCCTTTAACAGTCTCCACGAGATTGGGCACAAGATCAAAACGCTGCTGAAGCTGTGCATCAATATCACCAAATGATTGTTCGCGACGATTGCGCATGCTGACCATGCCGTTGTATTTTGCAATCGCATAGAGAATAACGAGTGCGATAAGTCCAAGCAGAATATAGAGTGGGTTCATATATAAGATCAAAAGTAATGCCAGTATAGTACTCATTTTATATAAACCGCAAACATAGCTCATGTAAATTCCCTTTGACTTCTTGTATTTTTTTATACAATACGCGGGCTATGAATGCCCCCTTGGGGATTCGCCAAGTGGTAAGGCAGCGGACTTTGACTCCGCCATTCGGGGGTTCGAATCCCTCATCCCCAACCATAAAAATAGCATGGAAGGATCGGATGAGAACATAAGGTCAGTTGCGTAGCACACAGCCTTCATCCCAGCATCTTTACATAGATGAACTTGGGAAGTTCAGTTGAAAAATAGATTCAAAAAAGTATATTTACGGTACACAATTTTTTATGATTGCAGTAGTTGAAATCGGTAGCAAGCAGTTCACGGTAAAAGCCGGAGACTTTATCGAGGTTGATCAGCAGGATGCTGAAGTTGGTGCGCAGATTGCACTCAACACTCTTCTCGTAGCCTCTGAAGATGGAAAGACAGTTAATGTTGGAACTCCATCTATCGCTGAGTCTGTACAGGCGAAGGTAGTAGAACATTTCCGCGATGACAAGATCACGGTTTTTAAGATGAAATCAAAGAAGCGCTACGCTCGAACACGAGGATTCCGCGCATCTCGAACAAAACTCGAGATTACCAAGATTGCGTAAGGAAGTAAGATCTTTGAAATGGACAAAGGTCCAGATCAAAGATCTTTTTTATCCCTAAAAGATCTGCATGAAATTCAAAGTGAATATCCGTGCCCGTCTCGAGCGTCATGCCCGAAATAGTCATGTATTCCAAAAGAACAACGTGCTTCGCATTATTGCGAAATTCAAAGTACTCTCACTCATTCTGATACTTATACTTCCAGTTTATCCATCTTTTGGTGCGCTTGGGGGAATTGATCAGAACTCAGTTGGCGAATACGATGAATCAACCATCCTCATGGCCTACGAGGACGATTCTTCTGGTGGTGATATGTTTTCAGAAAATTCTGGATTTATTCGCCCAGAGGCTGACCTTGCTGATGCTCGCGATGTAAGTGGGCTCAGTCACCTCATTCCATATACAGTTCAAAATGGGGATTCATATTCGAGCATTGCTGATAAGTTCAATATCAGTGTAAACTCGATCGTTTGGGCAAACGGAATTGCAAAGACAACTGTATTAAAGCCAGGACAAACGATCAAGATTCCTCCTGTATCTGGTTTAGCATATCAAGTACAGCCAGGTGATACCATTGCTATGGTATCTGAGAAATTCAAAGCTCCAGCTGATAAGATTCTTTCTCAGAATAAACTCAAGGCAGGACAGGAGCTTCTCATCGGACAGGAACTCATTATCCCAGGTGCGATTCGTATTGCAGCTGCTGCTCCTGTTGAGGTAAAGGCAAAGGATTCAAAACTTGCACTTGCAACTGCGAAAACAAAGGACACGAAGGATGCCAAGAAGGCAGGTGCTGCTGCTGGTGCTAGTAAGAAAAAGGTAACTGGAAGTCCAGCAAAGGCTGCATACGCAGTAGAATATACCGGAAACGGAAAGGGATTTGCTTGGGGGAACTGTACATACTATGTCGCCAACCATAAGAAGGTTACATGGCGTGGAAATGCTAACCAGTGGCTTAAGAATGCAGCTGCTGCAGGAGTTCCAACTGGATCATCACCTGCATCGGGTGCGATCATCTCATTCTCTGGTCGTGGGTATAACTCATACTACGGTCACGTAGGTATCGTCGTTGATGTTGATGGTGACGATCTCATTATCAAGGATATGAACTACCGCCGTCTCAATGAAGTAACGGTTCGTCGTATTCCAAAAGACGACAGTACAATCCGCGGTTACATTTACACCGACTAACACATGAAAAAAGCTCCGATTGATCGGAGCTTTTTTTGATGCTCATGTTTGGACATCTTGCATGAAAACCAAACATTGAAATTTGATGTAGTTAGTTGGATTTTGTGCTGAGCCATACAGCTGTATGTTTCCTAGCTTTTTCCCTGGTAAGGGGCATAGGGGGGGGTGATGCTCATGGTATGAGCTCACATACAGTATACAAGAACAACGCCTTCTAACTACGTGTTGAACAATATAGAAAAAACTACTTTTGTAAAATATTCATTTCGTACGCATCAACAGTGTTTGAGAGAAGCATTGCTACTGTCATAGGTCCAACGCCTCCGGGTACTGGGCTGATATCTGCAATTTTTTCTATCTCATCAAAGTTCGCATCTCCTATAAGTCCGGCTCATGGGATGCGATTGATTCCGACATCTATGATAACCGCTCCTGGTTTCACCATAGCACCCGTGAGTATCCCTGGTCGACCAACTGCGACTACTATAATATCAGCATGTTGTGTGTAAAAAGAAGGATCTTTTGTATGTTGTGTACAAATGCTTACCGTCGCTCCCGCATTCGCAAGCATTGCTGCCATAGGCTTCCCAACCGCGCCGTATCCGATCATAACTGCATTTTTCCCGACGAGATCTATGTTGTAGTACGAGAGAAGCTTCATAATCCCCTTTGGGGTACAGGCATGTAAACCATCTTGTATACCCAGGAGTACATTTGCGATGTTCTGCTTACAGTATCCATCTACGTCTTTAGAAGGAGAAATGGCCTCGATGATACTCTCGGTATGAATATGTGCAGGGAGGGGGAGTTGTACAATTACTCCATCTATACCACCATCATTATTTGTTTGGGTGATGCTATTAAGTATTTCGTCCTGCGTTGTTTCAATAGGGAAATGCAAAAGCTCACAATCTATCCCAACAGCAAGTGCCGCTTTTTGCTTTTGACGAATATATGCATGACTCGCAGGATTGTCACCGACGAGGATGATGCGAAGTTTTGGTGTCCGAGTATATGTAGCGATTCGTATTTTGAGTTCAGCGAGAATTATATCGCGTAAAGTTCGACCTTCGATGATCATGAAAATGGTTGGTGATTTGCTTGTATTATAGAGCTTCTTGGCGAGTATCAATTTTTTACAAAAAATGCTTTTGACTTCTCCATCCTTTTTTATATACTTCCCGAGCTCTGAAAAAGAAATGCCCCTTAACATCTACGTACGAGAAATAGACGATGAGAGAAACACGAAGAAT
>JBMOJK010000026.1:0-4995 GCA_049315825.1 Patescibacteria group bacterium | reverse complement strand
TAGTGACGGTACGTCCAGATTTTGTATCGTAGGCTATGCGCTTGTAGTATGACTCGCCTTCGCATCTTCTATCGTCAGCACATACTGCAAGAAGAAATAGATTCCCCTCTTTTTGTAAAACACGCACTGCAAATGTACGCCATCCATAGGTATTTCGAGGAGTATAGTCAAAGATTGGACGTGGATATCCTCACATCGCATCTTGCCATTTCATCTCTGTTGGAAAACGCTCCATGAAATTAGGTGGGAAATATGCGATCTTTTTTGTGCTGCAATCGTAGCTATAGAGCGTCACCCGAGTGAGAGTGCGCTCAGTTTCTGCGAGATTGTATTTCCAGTGAGTGACGACATAATACAAAATATTGTTCTGTTTGAGATATCCAAATGCAGAACCCGATTTGCCATAACTCGTGATCTCAAGCCGATCTGGGTGCGAACCATCTGTCGTGCTACATGCCACAGTTTTTGATACCAAAGGAGTTTCCATGCCTGTACCAGCATACGCCTGTGAGCAATACGAGACAACGCCCAATAATACAAGAACTCCTGATAATATACGATTCATAGAGATGAATTAACTTAAAGTTCAGTATACCATGGTTCTACTGAGTGCAAAATCTCATCAATGAGGCGGTAAATATGGCGGATCGACACTCAACTATCGAAGTATTTTTAATATAAGATTTTTACTCACTCAAAAACCTCTATACTCCCCCTATATAAATCCTCCTTTATGTCACTTCACACACCGAGTACGACGGAAGAACTTTCTGTAGACATTGCAAAGATTCATGAACTTATAGCCGATCGTCAGCGATGACTCAATGAGCTTAAAGCCGGGATCAAAACCCCAGGAATCCAACAGGAAATACTCGACCAGTTTCTTGGGACACTTGGACTTGAGAAGAACGATGCAACGAGATACGCCGCATTTATGCGCCTCGCAAATCTGAAGACGGACGGGCTCGTGAATTATTTTACTGCACAAAAGAAAAGTCGTGCAGAAATCAATACACTCCTCGAAGAAGCATATATCCCCGTTGCAGCTCATCATACTACACTGCACGAAAACCTCATCGAAACAATCGAAACCGAGTGACTCCTTTCGCCTTTTTACATCGCCGTTTTCAAATGAGCGCACAGTATTGGTGAAGGATTCAATGCATTCCAACTCGCATGGCAACGGCACATCATCGCAGGTATTAACCAATGACTCGATGATATGTTTGATTCGGATCAGGCGGCCATCATGGATCACCTGAAGTCCCTCGATCTCTTTGATAAAGGGTACAACGGAGAAGAGGCAGATTGTTCATTCTCAGCGCTCATCAAGACTGAGAATGGTTATGAAAAACGGGCGTATGTTGACGCATTTCCAGTCGAAATCGGGATGATCCGAGAACGTCTGGAAGATTTCATCGCAACACTCGATACACTCGAGGATCCTATTTATGATCAAAAAGAATCCTACATACGATATCTTCGAGCCATCCATGCCGCCTTTGGCGAAACAGATACCGATGCACTTGTAGGCAAATGGGCGCTCGTAGATACTGCGTGGATGTCAGTAACAGCGCCAATTCAGATCACGCATCCACTCGAACACTATGAGGATGTATATCGCAAAGCTGTCGCTCCTGAGTGGGATCTTCGTCTCGTGCATTCCAACCTCTTCCGATCAGCCGTAAAGACCAACATGGTCAGCATGTTTGAGCAGATTGCCCAGCAAAAATGACTCACCCCAGGTGACAGCGTCTATAGCTATTCACTTGCCAATCTTCATAAAGCTCAGCTCTATATTAGCTCTCCTGCGCTCTACTACGGCTCGCACCTCAACGGACTTGTATCTGCTCAGGTTGTCCCAAATGATCCAGTTGTCAGCAAAGAACACGGGAAAAAGATCTATTCGTTTCCAGAACATGTACTCACACGCATGCGCACTGTTCCACAGCCAAAGATCCGAGCACTCACGCTCGATGCCGAGCTTATCATTCACAGAAATGAACTCCTGCAGAACCCTGATCCTTCCAGGTTCTATAAACTCTACGACATCGAAACTATCGGACACGAGTTTGGTCATGCACTTTGGACAGACATGACGACCGAAGTTCAGATGAATGTATACGGAAACTACAAGAATATCGAAGAATGGAAGGCTACAACAGGCGGACTCGTTGCCTATTTCTTGAATCCTGATGAAGACATCAAGAAGGACGTGATCGTAGATCTCGTTGTTCGATCGGTCACCCTCATCGAATGGATGAAGATAGAAGAAGTGGTGCCATATTACACCGAAGGTCTCATCCATCTTCATGTTCTATTCGAATCCGGGATGATCTCCCTCGATGCAGACAACAAGGTGCTTTTCCACTATTCGCCCGAGACATATGAAGCACTCAAGGCCGGTTATATCAAGCACTACGATGCACTCATCGATAGCTATCTTGCAGAAGAAGATGCAACGATTTTCCTAGACAAGTATGCAACACACGAAGGAAAATATTTCTACCCAAGAAATCCTCAAATTCGAGCATTTGTAGAATTCTATACAGAGCTCTACGAGCGCATCGGGAATGAAATCGAAGAGGCTTAAAAAATCCCCAGAAATGGGGATTTTTCGTATGAGGCATTCTCAAAATATTTTTCAAGAATGATTTTTATGACAGATTTTATGAGATATACTCTGCCCGTCTCTCAAATAAAAAGAGTACAGCTCATAACTTATTGCGCATGAATATCAAATCCGTCGTCGCTGCGACGCTCAGCCTCCTCCTACCGATCACTAGTTTTGCTGCTGGACTACAGCCAACCTCAACGCTCAATGGAGACTGGGGGACTGGATTTTGTAGCAATATCTCCATCAAGAACACAGATGCCACATCTGCGACTTGGTCAACGCTTACCCTTCCACTCTCAGGTGCAAATATCTCCAATTTCTGGAATGGCGTATTCACAAAGACAAGTGGCGGATACACCATTGCACCTGAAGCCTGGAATTCGAGCATCGCAGGAAATGCGACCATCGATCTCGGATACTGCGCGGATGGAACAGGACGACCTGGTACAGTTACGCTCGGTGGCCAGTCTGGTCCAGTAACTCCACCCGTAGTTGTTGTGCGACCACAGGCGATCAATATCTCAAATCTCGGACTCAATCTCAGTGCCACCGTCAACGACTGGGGAACTGGATTCTGCCGAACAATCACAGTAAAAAATACAAAGTCTACTGCGATTAAGAACTGGAAATTTACCTTCGATACAAAATCAGCTCTCAACCTCTGGTCTGGGAAAATGACAAAATCTGGCGACACAGTTACCGTCACTCCAGAAGCCTGGAACGGATCGCTCGCATCGGGCGCAAATGCAGAACTTGGATTCTGTGCAACCGGAACGGACGGAGATCGAAACTGGACAATCATCTCAGTTGATGATGACTCAGTACCTACTCCAACCCCAATCAACGGAAGTTGTGGATCAGATAATGGAAAGACCCTCTCATCTACTCCAACTGCACTTTGTAGCGCCGGAAATGCAAGCCAAGTCAATGGAAATGGTCCATGGTCATGGAGTTGTCAAGGAAGCAATGGTGGAACAACCGCATCTTGTTCAGCAAACAAAACAATTACCCCACCAACTCCTGTAAACGGAGTATGTGGAAGTGACAACGGAAAGACCCTCTCATCTACTCCAACTGCACTTTGTAGCGCCGGAAATCCTTCATCAGTAACCGGAACAGGTCCATGGTCATGGAGTTGTCTTGGACAAAATGGTGGAACAAATAGTTCATGTACAGCAACTGCTGTGATAGTAACTCCACCGGGTACACCTCTCACGATCAATGTAGATGCAAACAAGAACCGAACTGCCATCAGCCCATATATCTACGGTCGAAATTTCGGATCGGGGAATGCTGAGAATTTCGCAGCAGTTCGTCTCGGAGGAAATCGCCTCAGTGGATACAACTGGGAAAACAATGCCTCAAACGCAGGATCAGACTGGTACAATTCAAGCGATAGTTATCTTGGAGACAGCAATGTGCCCGGGAAAACGATTACCGATTTCCACGATGCCAATCAGCAGATGGGGGCACCCTATTCGCTCGTCACTCTTCAGATGGCAGGATACGTTGCACGCGACAAGAATGGTCCAGTATATGCAAACGAAACTGCGCCTTCAGCTCGCTGGGACGAGGTAATCCCAGCTAAGGGGTCAGCATTCTCGCTCACTCCAGATCTTGGCGACCACAAAGTCTACATGGATGAGCTCGTAAATATGCTGAGTAAGAAATACGGAAAATCCACAGCAACCGGGGGAATTCGCGGATACGCTCTCGACAATGAACCTGGACTCTGGGTTGGGACACACTCACTCATACATCCACTCAAAACAACCATCGCTGAGATGATCAAAAAGAGTGTTGCGCTCTCCAAGGCGGTCAAGGCAGTCGATGCAGGTGCAGAAATCTTTGGAGCTGTTACGTATGGATTTAGCGAAAACTACAATCTCCAAGATGCACCAGACTGGGATAACTACAAGAATACATACGCAACTTACCTCGATGCATATCTCGCAAATCTCAAGCAAGCAAGTACAGTTGCCAACAAGCGACTCCTCGACGTTCTTGATATTCACTGGTACCCAGAGGCTCAAGGAGCAACTCTTGGAGGTCAGAAGATTCGTATCACAGAAAACAATACAGATCCTGGTGTAGCTAAGGCTCGTATGCAAGCACCTCGCTCTCTCTGGGATCCAACATATATTGAAGACAGTTGGATCGGACAGTGGCAAGCAAGCACAGCATTCCCACTCATCCCAAAACTTCAAGCAAGCATCAACAAGTACTACCCCGGAACAAAACTCGCCATTACTGAGTTCGACTACGGAGCAAATGGTCATATCTCAGGTGGTATTGCTACAGCTGATGCACTCGGTATTTATGGGAAGTACGGAGTTTACTTCTCAAGCTACTGGGGAGACGTGAACGGATACGTATCA
>JBMOJK010000018.1:0-22234 GCA_049315825.1 Patescibacteria group bacterium | reverse complement strand
AAGACACTAAAAAATACGCATAAAGCGTATTTTTGTCCCTCCTCCTGATTTCAGTTATTGGTGGTTGTATTGGTTGTTGTGGAATTGAGTGTTGCACTCTGTAGAAAGGTTATAACGCTGCAAACTACAAGTGCTAGAATAATCATACGTATGCCCATTTTCTTTACTTCTTTTATTACAGGGCTGATGTCTCGTGTTTTTTTGTTTTCTGTGTCTTGCATTTTTTGTGTTCCGTCTTTTTTGGGGGGTTAAAAATGGGGGGAGGTTTGGCTTTTGGGTTTTGAGATATCCGACCGGATACTCGAGCCTCGGTGAGCCAAGGTTTTAATATGTAGTCAGAATGGATATAGAATCAAGACTTATTTTGTAAATAAGCTTTACAATTCTGCTTGGATTGATTTCTCGGACGTTTTTCATACACTCCTCTGCCGTGGGGATGATATAGAATTCTACAGTGGGATTCTCTCATCTTGCATGCTTCCTGGCGGGTGTCCGTGACCGCCACAAACACTACGGACAACAACAACTGCAAACACTCGTGTTGCTCGCGGACTCGCTGCATTCAAGAATGCAATGACTCCTGCATACGTTGCTGCCTAATTAATTTAGCTTCAGCGTTCGCCCTACGCCTCGCGTAGTCCCGGCCAGCTGGCCTTGGCGAAAATTCATAAGGATTTGGATGGGTACTTATGTCTTATCACCGTCTCGTGTCAGTTCCATTTGTTATGGTTTTCGGATCTGATTTGACTATAAAACTATACGCGCGCTCGGTTCTTCGGCCCTTCTTACCGTTCGTGCGTAATCGAAGCTGCCTATGGAAGTAGAAATGCCTGGTGCGACCCACTGGACACGGGTGCGATTCCCGTCATCTCCACCAATTTTCTGAAAGTTAAATTTGTAATGTGCTTGCGTAGCTTAGGTAAGCACTTTTATTGAAAATAAGCACTCTCGTATGAAATCTCTACTTATAATTATTACCGGACTTCCGTGTACGGGTAAAACCACCCTTGGAAGGAAATTGGCAGAGGAACTGCGCCTGCCCTTTGTTAGCAAAGATGACTTTAAGGAACTGCTCTTTGATGACTTATGATGGGCGGATCGTGAATGGTCTAAAAAGTTGGGGGTAGCGAGCTATAGTATACTCTATCATGTTACTGAATCAGTACTTAAAGCGGGCCAATCCCTTATAGTGGAAACGAACTTTCATTCGGTAATCGCAAGTGAAAAAATTCGGGAACTGAGGTCCGTATACGACTTTATTCCATTTCAAATTCTTTGTCATACGGAAGGTAAAGTGCTGGTAGAACGTTTTAAAGAACGTGCCGAGTCTGGGAATCGACACGAGGGGCATAGAGATGAGCAGAGTTTGGATGAATGGGCGCCTATACTGTCTTGAGGAAAAATTGAAGCGCTTAATGTTGAGGGGCGGTTATACGAGATCGACACAACCAACTTTGATAAGATTAATTTTGAATCACTGAAAAAGTACATCCAAGATATGTACTCTACCTTAGTAGATAACCAATGAACTCTTCAATGAAACCCTTAAGTAATGAATCGATAGATACCTCACTTCTACCAATTTTTGAATCTTAAATTTGTAAAGTGTTTCCGAGGCTTTGGGAAGCACTTTTATGTATTAAGAATCTAAAATGCAAGAACTGTTAGATATAGTTGATGAAAACGACGTACCAACCGGGGTAGTGAAGACTCGGGAAGAAATACACAGAAACCTCACTGATTGGCATCGAATCGTGAGCGTTTGGATCGTAAATGACCGAAACGAATTCCTCTGCCAGAAACGTTCGATGGAGAAAGATGCACATCCGGGAATGTGGCAGTCGTTTTTCTGAGGACATGTGAAATCCGAGCAAACCTATGAAGAGTGCCTACGCGAAGAGCTTCTCGAAGAAATCGGTTTGGAAATCGCAGAAATGCCTGCCTTCGTTCATTCCAGCAAATGGGAGCCGAACCGGCACATGGGAAAGACCTATCTTCTGGTATGGAATGGAGAGGTCGAAGCTCTGAAATTCAATGATGGGGAAGTTGAGAAGGTCAAATGGATGGGCGTCAAAGAGATGAAGGTGGAAATCAACTCGGGGAACTTCTGTAATTCTCTCAATACCAGGGTATTGGACTATTTATGAATAACTTTATAGCCTATGAAAACCCCAAAAATAACCTCCATAGATACCTCACTTCTACCAGTTCGATTCCTACCGGCGCTGCCAATACCTTGGTGGCGCCTTAAAATAGAGAAAAACACCGGTTTTGACCGGTGTTTTTTTAATGCTTCAATGAACGAAAAATTCGCACAGTCCTTACATTGAATACAATACCAACGATTCGTAACAGTCGCCCATGTCAATATCCCAAACTAAAAAAGCTATATCCGAATTTCTAAAATGCAAGGAACCAGAAATTCTTGCCATAAAATGAAAATGGTGAACTTGAAAGACTTTCGTATGGAAGGAATCACTTGTTGCTGAAAAGGATGATCCAGACTCATTTTTTAAGAGGTATTCTTACGTATCCCTGTTTTGAATCTCATCCCCCGATGAGCTGAAAGCTGCAATATTCCAGAATAGTGTTGATAAAAGCGATATTGGAAAAGATGTAGTTTTAACATTGGAGAGCATTAAGACTTCTTGATGGAAGGGGATTTCTAGTAAAATTTTGAACAAGACCAGCGGAGTGTTGGATAAGCTGCCGGTAATCAAGGAATATAACCCCATTCCAGCCCTGGTATGAATCCTGTCACTTATTCCACCAAACGATTATCTCGTATGCATAGATGATTTTGAAAGGTCGACGCTGGATAAGAAGACAGTTTTATGAATTCTCTCCGAGCTCAAAGAACAGAGAAAGTGCAAGATAGTGCTGATTTTCAATCAGGAGAAATTGACGGAAGAAGATCTGACCGATTACCGGGAATACCGTGAAAAGATTATCGATAGGGAAGTGCTGTTCGAGCCCCTCCCGGAAGAATGCATGGATATTGTATTCGGGTCTGATGACAAGACTGACGAAACAATTACCATGTTGATCGAGTGGGCTTCTAAATTGAATATCAGCAACATCCGGATTCTCAAAAAAATTCGAAGGTTAGGTATCATGCTAATTCCGCATTTGACCCAATATGAAAAGGCTCTTGCGATCCAGGCTTTCTCGACCTTGTGCCTCCTTTCGCTTGCCTACTATTCCCGATGAGATGACGCGGTGCCGAGTATCGAATATCTGCTCAATCTCGACTATTACTGATTTTTGATCGCTTGAAAAAAGGATCCTGATGAAAAGGAGAAGGTATGGCACAAGTTTGTCTGAGAATACTGATACATAAATACCGACGCGTTTGATCGGGAGGTATTCAAGACTATTGAGTCTGGCTTTGTCACGGGAGACTTTGATTCCATTGCGCAAAAAACGAATGAGTTATTTCTTAATGAATGAGCCGGTAAGCTGTACGGCGGGGTCTGGAAGAAATATTTCCACGCGGGATTTGTCGACAATGAGGAAGAGTT
Organism: Patescibacteria group bacterium; assembly: GCA_049315825.1. Lineage (GTDB taxonomy): Bacteria > Patescibacteriota > Gracilibacteria > BD1-5 > UBA2023 > JBMOJK01. The sequence continues at coordinate 18,713 of JBMOJK010000018.1, read as the reverse complement.
TGTTGCAGGATTAAAGGATTCCTTCTCGCGGTGAGCTAAATATCTCGATAACAATCAGCTAAACGAGGCAGTATGAATTTTGAGAGATCTTGGCAGATCCGCTGATGCCACCACGATAATAGATATCTTTATGGAACAGAACGTGGCAAATCTGGAAAAGTTCGATGTGAATAGCTTCCGGTTTCTATCAAGAGAGATGGACCAGGAAGTTAGGGATAGATTCGAAGAAAAACTCAGTCAACAAAGTGGCATTTCGAATCTCAAAGAGGCGCTAGATGATCTCATTCGGAGAGGCGAATCCTATTGCACTTCGGATCTGATCTTGGAATCAGGTGAAGACGAGATATTGGAACTGCTTAAAAATGCGTGAGGTGAAGCACTTTCCAGTTATCTGGACTTGCTTTTGAAGTACGACAGAATCTGAAATGCTGACGAAAAACAAAAAGCGCTCGTGGCAAGAACGAAAAGCGTGCTTGAAAAGATCGGCACCACCTCGAAACTCAACGGTCTCAGGACGCGGGCATATCTGAGAAGGTAGCTCAATGGGCTAGTTCGCAATCTGATAGCTTATACATGAACAAGGGAGTGATTGCCCTGGGATCTCTCAGATCATGGAAAATTACCTTCCTCCGTACAGTCCAAAATCCGGACATTCAAGGTTAAACAACCCTTCAACATCCCATTCCGGGTTCTTCGCAAGAAAAGTTCGCAACTCTACTATTGTGCTCCACCAATTCAAACTACCAACATCTGTAATATTTGAAGAATATTAAATCGTTATATTCGAGTACATACAAAAAAACGGCTACCACTTAAAAGGAAGCTGTTTTTTTAATGCAAACTTAATTCTGCTTCTTTTCTAGAGCTTAGCTTCGATTTTTTCAGATTAAGGCACAGAGATTATTATTCCCATCTGTACTGCACAAACCCAATCTGAACCTCTTTTCTTCCGTCGTATTCACTGATATTAAAAACCGATTTTACTTGAAGCACTTTAAGTTGGTATACTCTCTGGGCTGGTTCTATTATTCTCAGAAAGTATGCAAAGATATACGATTAAAGAAGCTTCGAAGTTGAGTGGGCTTCCACAAAGTACGCTTCGTTATTATGAGAAGATGGGACTTATCGCACCTATTGTTCGTGATCTGAGCAGTGGGCATAGGTCGTATGAAGAGAATGATCTCGACTTTATCACCGCGCTTTCTTGTTTGAATGCTACGGGCATGTCCATAGTGGATATGCGAGCATATCTTTCGAATATGCGTCTTGGGCTGCAATCAGCAGATCAGCAGATCAAAATTCTTCAGACCCAAAAGAAACATTTGGCAGAAGAGGCAAAGCAAATAGCACTGAAACAACGCTATTTGGAGGTTAAGGTGTCTTATTGGAAGGCGATGGCTTCCGGCAATACTCTCGAAGCTCATACAATTGGTCAGCATGCGCACTCCATTGCAAAAGAACTAAAATGATCAGCTAAGAAACAATAAACTCTTTTTATTCACTTCTCAAATATGTTTAGAGCAAACGCACGGGCTGTCTTTGGTCCGACAGACTCATTTAAGACGATTACTATCGAACGACGCGATCTTGGACCTCGAGATATTCTCATAGAGATAAAATACGCTGGAATATGTCATTCTGATATTCATAATGCTCGCAATGAATGGGGAAGAGCGCGCTATCCACTCGTTCCTGGTCATGAAATTGCTGGTATTGTTACTGCAGTCGGTTCTGAGGTTACTAAATTTGCGGTCGGTGATCGCGCAGGCATCGGATGTATGGTGGATTCTTGTCGTGAGTGCAAGCACTGTCACGATGGAGAAGAACAATACTGTCAGCAATGATTTACTGGTACATATGGAGCTATCGGTAAAGACGGAAATGTGACTCAGGGTGGATACTCTACGCACATAGTTGTAACAGAGGACTTCGCGCTTCACATCCCAGAAAATATGGGGCTAGATGTTGCTGCGCCACTTCTTTGTGCGGGTATCACTACCTATTCACCACTTCGTCACTGGAATATCGGACCAGGCAAAAAAATAGCAGTTGTTGGACTTGGTGGACTCGGGCACATGGCGGTTAAGCTCGCTCATGCTATGTGAGCGGAAGTTACTGTTCTTTCACATTCGATGAAGAAGAAAGACGATGGAATGCTCTTCGGAGCTGATCACTACTATGCAACGAGTGATGCAGAAACATTTCAGAAGCTCAGAGGAACATTTGATTTCATCCTCAATACTGTGAGTGCGAAGATCAACCTCGATGCGTACATCTCACTCCTGACAGTCAACGGAACGATGGTCAACGTTGGTGCTCCAGCAGAACCTCTCGAGCTCAATGTGTTCTCACTCATCATGCAGCGAAAATCATTTGCCGGCTCGCTCATCGGTGGTATCCGCGAAACGCAAGAAATGCTTGATTTTTGTGCAGAGCATAACATTGCACCTGAGATCGAAGTGATTGCTGCTGACTATATAGACGAGGCCTACGAACGAGTTCTGAAGTCTGATGTTCGATACCGATTTGTTATCGATGTGAGTACGATTGGGGATGGGGAATAGGAAGATTAGTCTTGGATAGTCCAACCTATATCTCATACTCATTTGCAATATCCTCCGAGCAATATACAATCCTCGGTTATTTCATTTTTGTCTCATGCATACAGTATTTGTTGTATTTGGTTCAACCGGCGATCTTGCAAAGCGGAAGCTCATTCCAGCTCTCTACAATATATTTCAAAATAGTAAGACGAGTCAGGTCGACATCATCTGAGTAGGAAGAAGAGACTTTAAACGAGCAGAATTTTTAGAATTCATCCGAACAGAGAGCGGTTCATTTATCGAGGATCAAGGAGTATTCGATGCTTTTCTGGAGACGGTGCATTATTCTAGGGTAGATATTGAGCAGTCGTCGGACTATCAGGATCTCAAGGCAGATATTGCTCGACTTACTAAGGAGGATTCGCAGATTATTTTTTATCTCTCGATCGCGCCAGAGCACTTCACGCGTTTCGTGGATGAGTATAAGCAAATGGGGCTATGAACTGATCGTGTGAAGATCATTTTTGAGAAGCCGTTTGGACGCGATCTTGCCTCTGCAAAAGAGCTCAATGCTAAAATCACGGAAGTCTTCCATGAAAAACAGATCTACCGAATCGATCACTATGTCGGTAAGGAGGCGATTCAAAACATCCTTGCTTTCCGCTTTGCGAATACAGTTTTTGAGCCAATCTGGAACAACAAATACATAGACAATATCCAAATCACTGCCTCCGAAACACTCTGAGTGGAGGATAGGGGAGGGTATTATGATACTTCTGGAGCTATGCGCGATATGGTCCAGAATCATCTATTTCAAGTCTTGTCACTGGTTACGATGGATGCACCTGCATCGCTCGACGCTGCTGCAATTCAACAAGAGAAACTCAAAGTTTTCCAGTCGCTCAAGCTCGATCCGGACTATGCAACGAACACGGTTTTTGGTCAATATGAAGGCTATACGAATGAGCGTCAGATTGCCAAAGATTCCCGCACTGAAACCTTCGTGGCTGTAAAACTCGAAGTCGCGACTTGGTCATTTATTGGTGTCCCTATCTATCTTCGAACGGGTAAAGCGCTCGATAAAAAACTCACACGAATCGTCGTGGAATTCAAAGAAATTCCGCCAATTCTCTTCAAAAAATACGGTCACATCGAAAAGAACCGAATCATTCTCGAGATTCAACCCCACGAATGAATTGATATTCAATTCAATGTCAAAGTTATGGGTAATTCCAAGGAAGTTCAGCGTGTTCACTCCAAATTCGAAAGCGAACCAGGCTCCAAAGAGGCCTACGAAAAACTCATCGAAGACAGCATCGTCGGTGATAAAACCCTCTTCACTAACTGGGAAATGCTCGAAGAAACATGGAAGGTTGTTGATGATTTGATCCACTGCAAAAACGATTGCCCCATCATATTTCCGTATTCAAAAGGTACTTCCGGACCTAAGGAAAGCGATGCACTCCTCGAAAGAGATGGAAGAAAGTGGTATGTCTAGGGTGTTAATATCACAAAAGTTCATACAAAAGTAAGAACTGAGCCCGAGTCTCTATGGTCTGGAAATGACCTTAAGACAAAGAAAATACCGACTAGAGTAGTCGGTATTTTCTTTGTCTTATCCTTAATTCTTCCCTGACACAAGAAGATCTTCTCTGCCACTCACTGCGCGTAGATCTAGTTTTTCCACGTCATTCTTGGGGGTTACTTTGACGGTATATGGTGTACTGAAAATGCGATTCATCTCTAACATCGTCATACAGCTGAGGTTTCAGTTGGATCATGCCTTGCCGAGAAAAATCCCCTTTCCAACATACACGCTCGCATGTCGAGTCTCCCATCAGGAAGCGTTACTTCATGCAATGGAAAAGGCAAAATCTCATGGCTTCCAACTTCGATCATCGTTGTATTCCATGACACTCATATCATGCCAGATGGCTCAATTCAACTGTGCTGGATTATAGGGAATTCTAGCGAGCAAATGCACAAATGAAAAGCAATCAAATCCCAGTGGTCATCAGGTTGCTGGATCTTTCTTGTCGTTGTAAGAGAGCAGTGATGATTCGTTTTGAAAGTACCAGATCATCCCATCGATAATCTCATCCGGCAGCTCCACTCTTTGCCCATCAAGCAGAAGGTCTAATCTCTTGGTATTTTTAAGATTACGAATGAGTTGGTAGTTTTTCTGAGGGGAGGATTGGTCGTCTCTGAAAACATGTATTACCTGCTGTTTGATATCGCGTAATATTTCCCCTGAGCCACAAAAAGCATCCGCATCTATAAATGTTTCCGCAGAATTGATCGAGAAGTGGGTGGTTTTTGCAGACGTGGTACTTTTCATGCCTCTGATTGGTGTTGGCTTGTTTTTGTTGAATATAGCACATCTTGAGAGTGAGGTAAAATATTCAAGTACTTTGAATACTGATGACCTCAGGAGATATAAAATACCGGCTTTTAACCGGTATTTTATGATGCAGCTAGCATTCACCCTCGCATCTCTCGTTTTCTGTTTCGAGTGTGACGTGGTGAATTCTTTCGTGAAGAAGTTCGTGCCGAATCTGGTGTTTGATCTTCTTTGTATCTGCATCATCAGAGATGACCACGTGAGCGGTCATAGCATTCTGTGTTGTAGAAATCGACCAGACATGGATGTGGTGAACATCTTTAACTCCCGCGACTGACAGGATGATTTCTTCGATTTTATCTACGCTAATATGCAGTGGAACTCCATCGAAATTCATGCGAATACTCTTCCTGAGGATACCGACCGTACCCCATACCATGAGGATGGATACGAGTATAGAAATAGCCGGATCGATCCATGAGTATCCCGTGAAATATATCGCTACTCCAGCTACCACTACTCCGAACGATACGAGTGCATCGCCCAAAAGGTGCATGTAGGCGGATTTTACATTTATGTCGTGCTCTGCTCATCTTAGCAGGAGAAATGAAGATAATCCGTTTACCAAGATTCCTATCCCAGCAACTGTCATGATCGTAGTTCCTGCGGTTTCGACAGGATTCTGAAACCGCTCGATCGCTTCAATCGCGATATAAATAGCCGTACCGAGCAGGAGTACAGAATTCACAAGCGCTGCCATCATCCCGGCTCTTTTGTAGCCGTATGTATATGTTCAGGTATTCTTGAATTGTGAGATCCAGAGTGCGATTCCGGACAGCACGAGATTGAGCGTATCCATCGCGTTGTGACCCGCATCTGAGATGAGAGCAAGAGAGTGGATGCTCCATCCAAAATACCACTCAGTCAGCGTGAATATCGCATTTACAGTAATCGCTACAAAGAATGCGAGCGAGAGATTACTGACAGTATGATCATGATCATGATGATCGCTCGAGTGATGTTTGTGATCGTGGGGCATGATGTTTTGATCTGAAGAAATGCAATGATATGGAATGAGGATCAAAGCGCAAACAGACCATGATCGAGAAGTGTTTTTTAAGCAGATTTAGCTCACATTCGTAGTGAAGTATCTTTTATCTCCCGATATTGTGGGATTCTGCGCTTTTTTGAGAGCAGCGAGAGCGGATCATTTCCCTTGCTTGTGCCTGAGGATATGAGGTCTTCGAGATCAGTATCGAAGCAGAATATCCCGTGCTCGAATCACGCTTTTTTGCTCGCGTCGAAAAGGCTAAGGCCGAAAACTCAACCAAGATATCGAACACTTCCGTCGAGCGGTTCAAAGAACTCGCTGAACTCTACGAGCACAATAAAAATCCTCAAGCCGAGCTGTATCGTTCAGATATCTTGTCTCTTGAGGAAATCGTTTCTCGTGTTCTTTTGTATACAGGATTGTAGGAGAGAGGGGCTGAGATTACTTCAGTTTCGATCGTGCCAGATCAAAGAGGTTTATGAGTGTATTTTTCGGTAGATTGAGCAGGGTTTCATATTTTTCTGCGCCAAGCTGGAAATCATCCCCCCCTGAAAGTACCGTGTTTGATTGGGAAATTATTTGCGATTGCTGAGAACTCGTAGAATGGGAGTACATTTGTTGGATCTTTTGCAAAGTCTGTGAGGTAAGTATTTCACATGGCTAGATACTTATATGTTCAAGAGAAGAAAATATCGGATCTGTGTGCTGGGGCTTACGCGTGTCGAGTATCATGCGAGCAAGTTTTTTACATCGAAGTATCTCACTTTCCATGTTCACTCACTGGTGTCCGCAAAGCGTATAGAAAGCAAAATTATCAAGCACGTCAGCAGATTTTACTATGAGTGCATCTTCGGAATGATCTGCACATCGTGTAACAATATCTTGTAGGATTTCCTCTTTTGGTAGTGAGGTGTCTTTGGAGTTTGCAACTACAATCTCGGCTGTATGTTTCCCATATAGTTTGGTTATTTCGTCTTCAGTAATGGTGGTATCTTCGATTGCATCGTGCAAAAGACCAGCAATACAAATCTCTTCTGAATATCAGTGAAGAAACAAATATGAAGCTACACGCATGCTATGAAAGAGCGATGGCTTCTTGAGTGATTCTTGTGGATACCTTGATGCAAGGAAACGAATTGCTCCTTCTGTTGGAAAGCCGATCATGTTTAGTATTTTTGAAGAATTATTGAATGAATTTTTTCAGCGAGTTGTTTTCTATTTGTGGCGATCCAATTCTTGCGCCAGTTGAGTTTATCTTCTAACTGTAGATCGTTGATGTACGCTGGGATATTGTCTACACATTGTGCAAAATTTGAATAGCCATGCAGAAGCCCAGAAGATGTATATGGCGATGCATAGTGAGACGATGTTCATAGTTGATCGCCGTGAATAGCATGTGAATTCTTAGTAGCTTCCAGTGGATTATGATCTGTCTCTCATTGTTGTTTTGAGAAGATGAGTCCCATGATCACAAGCCTGGTATGTGCGCATAGATCACGTAATACTCCCATGCGATTCATGATCCCTACATTCTCAGGAATCTTCGGTAGCTTCGAGATTTGATCTGGTATAAGCGGGTGTCTCGGTACCACTGCAATCGAGTATGGAAGAGCGGCAAGTTGATCCCACATCCTGTGATCGTATTCTCGTCTTGGATCTTTGTCGGCAATTTTTACATTGGAAACGACGATATCATAATATTTCGTACTACTTGATTGCGAACCTGAGTCTACGCACGCACAAACTTCTTGTACATCGATCACGGCTCGCACATGATCTTTGCATTTCCCTGATATATCTGATGAGAAACCAAGAATCTCCTTTGTACTGAGATGCGATCCTGGAGCGGCTATGGTAATGTTTTGTTCCTTATAAAAAACGCCCACTGGGCGTTTTTTTTATTGTGGCCTAAGAACATCAACTGGCACCGAGCTATTGGTTGTTGTTCCATCTCCAAGCTGTCCATAGAAATTTCGTCCCCAACATCTTACATCCCCCGTGGTTGTAAGGGCACAGCTGTGGAATAATCAAGTTGTAATTGACTGTATGCCAGATGTAAGTCCTGTAACATCTACTGGGTTGGTGCTGTTTGTATTTGTGCCATCCCCAAGTTGTCCGAAAGCGTTATTTCCCCAGCACTTTGCTCATCCTCCAGAAACTACACAGCTTACATTGTTTGTACCAATAGAAACATTTCATGCAGATATGACTGTTACGCCAGATGTGAGTCCTGTAACGTCTGTAGGTGCAAAGCCGCCATCTAATCCCCAACATTTCAGTCCTCCAGTAGTCGTGATTGCGCAGGTTTTTTGGCCTCCACTGGATATGGCTGTTGCCCCAGATGTGAGTCCTGTAACATCAACAGGAACTGAACTGTCTGTGGTAGTCCCGTTTCCAAGTTCTCCACTGCCATTGCTTCCCCAACATTTTATGCCTCCGGCTGTCATGAGTGCACATGCATGACCTCCTCATGCAGATATAGCTTTCACCCCAGATGTCAGTCCTGTAACATCGACAGGAGATGAGCTATTTGTTGTTGTCCCATCTCCAAGTTGCCCGTAAGAATTATAACCCCAGCATTTCACGCCTCATGTCGATAGCAGGGCACAGTGAAAACTTCTTCCTCATGATATAGCTTTCACCCCAGATGTCAGCCCCGTAACATCTACTGGAATTAAACTATATGTGGTTGTTCCATTTCCAAGTTGCCCGTAAGAATTATAACCCCAACATTTCACGCCTCCTGTCGATAACAGGGCACATGCATCGCCTGCGCTGGTGCTAGCACTGCCTACTGATATAGCTTTCGCCCCAGATGTCAGCCCCGTAACATCTACTGGAATTAAACTATATGTGGTTGTTCCATTTCCAAGTTGCCCGTAAAGATTGTAACCCCAGCATTTCACACCGCCTGCAGTGGTGAGTGCACATGTAAAACTTGATCCTACAGCCACATCTGCGAATATCCTCTGAACAGTGGGTGTGCTTTTTGAAGTGTTTCCACCGAGCTGGGTTGTTATTATGAGTGAACCCATATCTGCAAGTCCAGTTGTAGGAGTTGCCACAAGTTGTTGAATGGAACTGTAACTCGCTAAGTCCGTGCCAGTGTATGCGTTTTTAAGATTGGTTGCAAGGAGTGTGAAGCCACTGGATGTATCATTACTTGGTAGGCTTGAGCCTGAAAACACAACAGTGTTTGGGTTATAAGATGATCCTCCAGTAAAGGGTTTTCCATCAAATACAAGTGTACCAGAAAGGCTGTTGGATGATATTTCGATATTTTGCCCTGCGGATCACGTGTTTGTGAGGATGGATGGAAGAGCAAGGGCATATATCAGACCTCCTGTTTGTGTCTTTGAGGCAATACCGCCATAGTTTCCTCTTACGAGTGCAGTCGAATGTGAGTCCTCATAACTTGCACCAATTTGATAGGAGTTTCCATAGGCAAGCACTGAGTATTTATACTCAGTTTTGCTGAGTGGATCAAGCGGAGTGGTATTGAGGCCTCCACCGGAAACGCCCGCCCCCATTACACGAATCACCCCACTTCCTACAGTACCCTGGGTCCATACTGTTGCACCAGAATACGTCACTGCAAACTGATTATCTGGTTGAGGATAGGATCCAGACGCCATGATGGATAGATTGAGAGTTTCTACAATGTCCGAAACATCAGCTGCGCGAACCGCATTACGACTCTTTCCTTGATAGCCATTAAGCGATAGAAATCCAATAGTTCACAGTATCACAAGAATAGTCACAACAACAACAAGCTCTACTAGCGTGAAGCCAGTGTTTCTGGAATAATAATCTCTTCAAAATCTATATTCTTTCATGTGTTACTAATGAAAAATAGCTGTTTATCATAGAGAATGTGGTGTTTTTTCTCTCTAAACATACAAGTTTATTTTTGATAGTCGAATTATTATTAGAAGGATTAACCCTCTTGAACTACCGCATTGTTTTCATTATTTTGCAGTATTTGGATGGTCACGGTTCTCATGATGGTGTTTTGACATTCTGAAATAAGTTCATATAAATCTCATACCAAAAACAAACAGGGAGACCGTCATGGACGAAGCAATTCATGCCAATAACGAACGTGTAGTCAAAATCGAAATCGAACCACGGCGCTACATTTTCCTTACGAGATTGCTTGTAACATATGGTGCAATTGAGCAAATGGGACTCGATATGGTTCGGGGTTCACAATGCTCATTGATGCAACTGGAGGCATTCATCCACGTGCAGGCAGAAAAACTCGTGGACCTGGAGCATGAAGTCCTAGGACAAAAAAACGCAGACTATAAACACATATTCACACAGCAATTTTATCAGGCTGTAGTGGCGACTGTGTTTTTCGCAAGAAATGTCGAACCATTTGTCTGTGAAGACTTCCGTCAGATGTTCAGTCACGAACGGTTGCATGGTGCCAATATACTTGCGTTCATGCACTTGGAAATACGTCGGAATGGCCCAATGGTACTACAAAAAAATTGTATCATATATACGGCGGTTGCCCCGTATCTGTAAGCTGTTTCAAAAGGAATATTTTACATGTACGATGTATCGCTCAGCCAGTGCTAAAATGCACTGGTTTTTTTGTGTTGTTCTGCGGAGTTGATATACTCAGGATATATATCTTTTTTGCCTTTCACGTGAGTACAAATAATCGAAATGATGCAGTTTTACATGGAGTTACGCTTTCAATGATTTTGGATTATCTGATCGAAGAGTACGGGTTTGAAGAATTGGGCGAGATGATTCGTATCAATTGCTTTACGAGCAACCCGAGCAAGCAATCCAGTCTCAAGTTTCTCCGTAAGACCGAATGGGCGCGACTTCAGGTGCAGGGTTTATACGTAAGAACCGTACTTGAGAAGCGTGATAATGCATAGTCCTATAGATTGACATTTTAGACTCTTTACATACGGTTAAATAGTCTAAAATAGACATCTCTCAAACAAATACAGGAGGTACCGATGAAAAACATCGTACGTTGGTTCGTGGTATTCGTTTGCACGCTCGGATTTATCGACGTTCAAGCTCAGGACTTCACAATTCCTGCAAACAACTGTCCAAAGACTGCCAAGATGCTTACATCCTGGAATCTCAAGGATTTTGGCAGTTCCAAAAGCGACGAAGTTATCGACTTTATAGCAAAAGTTCTGCGCAAAAGCAATATAGTACTTGCGCAGGAAATCACTACCAAAGAAGGTGGGGCTCAGGCGGTTGCACGACTGCAAGACGCCCTCAATCGGAAAGGGAAAAAATGGGACTCAATCATCAGTGATCTTACAGAGCCCAATTCGCCGGGTGTAGAGCGGTACGCTATGTTTTACGATTCATCTATCGTGACGAATCGTAAAAAAGCACACCTGGTTGCTGATCTGCAGGAGGTGATCGATCGTGAGCCATTTACTACGCAGTTTGTTATCGATGGCAACGAAGTAGATGTATTTACTATCCATCTTGTACCAACGGCAAAAAAACCGATCGAAGAAGTGAAGGCACTTGTGCAGTCGCATGAAATCAATCTCGCAACCAATGCAATCATTGCGGGCGACTTCAATCTTGGGTCAAAAAAAACCAATAAACACTTCGAGTCAATTGGTTTTACATCGCAGATCAATCAAAAGACCTCGATCAAGAAGAAAGTCAGTAAGAACGGAGAGTATCTGCTCTATCAGTACGACAATATTTATACCAAGGGTCAGATGGTTGTCTGTGCTTCGGGTGTGGTAGATTTCGTTGCTGCTGCGTATTCACCGGTTTTGGAAGCAACACTCAGAGATGCCTACAAAGTGAGCGATCACTTAGCAGTGTATGTTATGTTTTACTTTCCGAAGTGAATTTTCCTGAAATTTTCCGGCTAAAAAGCCGGTTTTTTTGTGACTTTTTGCCAAAATGATTATATATAGCTTATACTACGAGGAAGTTCCCTCTATGCAAAATACTATCCATACAGTCTCGCACCAGCAGCAAACGCAATGAGCTTCATCACTTCGTGATACTTTATTGCGACGTGAACAATGATTCAATAAGGAGTATATGTCCTGGGCGATAGAATTTTGGCAGGATGCACTCAAGTGAAAATATAGACATTCTACTGAAGAGTGGTATCGTACGAGCGCTCAAAATCTAAGTAAATGGTACTGGAATGAAGTGAATGTACGCTCATACAAGGCACCCAGTTGGAAAATCAGCCCTGAACGAAGCGCCTTATTTAGAGAATTTCGAGAAGATCCATACTATATACTCAAAAATCTAACAGAAATAGTCGTCAGAGATCTTTTGGAGGCTACTCTTAGATCGGAATGATACGATGTCGAGGTAATGACCACGAGTGATAGCGATGATGTGTTTAGTGGGGTTGATATCATCGTTGGTATCAAGGAAAATGGCAAAACCCAGTATATCTGACTTGATATTGCGGTGTCGCAAAATGAGTCTTATCTCACACAAAAGGGAAGACGAAGTGAAACGATCTGTTATGAGTTTGATGCATATAAGCAACATGGAAAACAGACGATACCAAGACAGGTCTTTGCTATCTCACCACAGGTAATGTCGAAGTATCTCCGAGATTACATGGCACTCATTCTTAAGGGTGAAATTCCTGACGCACAAACTATTTTGAGACTTCGAGATGAGGCAAAAGAACGCTCTATAAGCAATCTTAAAGAGTCCGTCCGAAAATCTATCAATAATATTATAATTCAATAGCCTATGTGTTTGCCCAATGTGCCACAGGATATTGGTGAAGCAATCAATCGAAAAACTTTACCGATCGATTCCAAGGGGATTGATGTTTCGATTCAATCCAACACAGGGAGATGAGGTCAATCTACCCCATCCGAGAGTATTCAGGCTGATGTTCAAGCTGCTCTCGATATCCTTTCTAAAGGCCTGATATAAAAAACCCACTCTTTGCATCCATACAGGGGTAAAGAGTGGGTTTTTTTATGCGGCTTTTCGGTGGTTGTTTGCGGCAAATCCGATTCGACCATCTGCAAGTGCTGCAACATTCTCTTCTCTGCGTACAGCCATGCGTCGTTGTTCTTGTTTTTTCTGAAATTCGTTGAACGCAACCACATTTTGGATCATAGCATCTGTTTCTTTCATTGCCTGTGTAAGAACAGTCTTGATCTCGTCTTTTGGCGCAATCTTGTAGGTGAGTTCCATAGACTGCTTGATAGCAGCGCCCTTCTGAAGCTGGCCTTCGATGAGTTTTCGGGTGTCACCTGTAGCGATAGCATGCTTGATGATATTGCTAGAGCTTTCCATTCTTCTTCCGAACTCGGTAAGATGGGAAGTGTATACTTCTTCGGTAGCAGTTTTTGCTTTCTTCTTCATAAGATAGCTCTTGAGTTCGATCACCTTGCTCATACCTTGGCTCACGACTGGTGATGACTTGAAGTAGGCAGGGTCATTGACTGCTGGCATATTCATAACGCTGTCCGTCATCTTGGTAACCTGAGAAACTACGCTTGTTGGTTTCTGTGCGTAGCCTGCAAGCTGGATATCAGGATTCTTCTGTGTGGCAGTAGCGACTGGATTGAGTTTCTTGCTTGCAAGGGAGGACTGCACCTTTTCGATAATCTCTTCTGCTTCTTTTACTTTTGTTTTATCAGTGTAGACCGAGCTGATAAAACCTTGTGCGTAGTCAGTGGGGGTCTGAAGCCCCTTTACTTTTATGCTCCCATACCATGCAATCGCGAGATTATTGAGAATCTGTGGAAGTTTGTGTCCACGATCACGGCTTTGGCGATAGTATTCTGCGATCTGTGCAAATCCTACACGTTCTTGGTTAGTATCTGTAACATCAAGGATCTTGCCGTAGAACTTCTGAGACCAGTTGATCCAGTTGATTGGCATGATCTGGGTGATGCCAATCGCACGGTGTCCTTGGTGGGCTGATTTATGAGTAATGAGCGCTCCAAATGCTCCATAGTTCCACTGGCTTTCTTTTTTGGCGATGTGACTCATGAGTGTGATCACCACTGGGATTTCTTCCTCACCAATCTTCATCTTGCGGGCAATCGACTTAAGTTCTTCGTCAGGAATACGCAAAGAATACATTTTCCCCTGATCGATGGTTCGTGTCTTCTGAGAGAGCTCAGTCAGGAATTGGTTCGCTTCTGGAGAGAGATTTGAGCGAGTAACTGTGAAAGGGTTCTTTTCATCTGCCTTGATGTATGGCTTTGTGACAGGCTTCTCAGCAGTTTGCTCTCGAACAAACTGCTGACGTTTCTTGATATCTGCCGCGACTTGTATTGCCTCTTCTTCTGAATTCGCAAGGAAATAATTGTGCCCTACGCGAAGATCGCGGTTTGGATTGATGATGCGGGCTCCGGTCTCCATGTCGACGAGATTCTGCCATCCAGTCTTCACGTTGAAATTCTCAAGCATAAAACCCTCTACCGTTGTTGGTCCAGATACCTTCGCCCAACGTGGTTTGTTGTTTACGACAGCCACAGGTGTCTTAGTGGATGATTTCGTTGTTGATGCAGGAGTGTCGGCAATAATTATTTCCTTCTCCTCATGCTCTATACTCTTTGTAATCGGTGATGATAGCTCGATAGGGGCAGCTTTTGGAGCCTCCTCCGTTCATGTTGGAGTGCGAGTATAGGATTTGGTCGGGGTGTAGATTTTTGTAGTCGTTGAAAGTGATACCTTGGGGGTATTTGATTGTGGAGTTCGGCGATTTGTGTCGTTTGGAGCGAATGCGGCTGCAACCCTTTCGGCGATCGCGTGTTCTTCTGGGCGAACGAGGTATGCGGGAAGTCGCTTTGGGATATCCCGCTCTTTAATAGGAGAATTGATCGTGCACGAAGCGAGAGTATTCGTCTCGGCTGATGCATCAGTTACAATCAGGGCAGTCGCAAGTCCCGCAGTCGCAAGAATATTGTGAACCATATTTCCTGCCTGCTTCATAGCACGGGCAATATTTTTGGAATATTTCGCAAAGAATCCGCGATTTCGACTACTCTTTTGTTCGGCTATAATTACTGGCGGTCGTCCAGGGGTATTTTTTGTCATAAGATAAATATGATAAATATCAAGTGGAATGCAGAGCTACATCATGAAAAATATAACCACAAAGTCAAGTCTCGCTCCCGCGGAAATTTCGTACTATTTTTAAGCAGATGAGATCAAAAAATCGCAGCCCGTTTTGGGCTGCGATTTTTTGATCTATTTCAATGTTATTCAACTCCTTCGAGCTCCATTCGACGTGTCTTTCCATCTTTATTGAAGAGGATGATACGATCGAATATTCCAAGGATTTCTCACTCAGCAATCGTGATGATCTGAGTTCCGCCCTTATAGTAAAGGAATACTTGCTTGCCTGTATTGATAATATATGCACCCGAGTGTTTACTCACCGAAACATTACTAAAATCAAGCGTTGACTCATCGAGTGAGAATACATTTCCACGAGCATCGAGCAGTGAGAATGTACTTGTTCCATCTACCTTGCGCCCAAATATCAGTGTCTCATCTGGAAAGTTCGCTACGTGGTCTACTTTATTGAATGGAATGATTACTTTGAGTGCACCATTTTTCTCGATGTTCCAGAGCTTGTTGTTAGCAAGCAGGAGGGTGTTGTCTTCAAGCCGTACGAGATCTGTACTTCCTGTGATCGTAAGTCCTCCCGAGAGCGAGTATGCACTACTGAAGAATCCACCACCATTTTGTGTGATTGTGAGGGCAGTTCGGATGATACGATCGTTTGCCTCGATGATCTTTTCTTTGATAGAGGTGTATTTTCCCGTGAGGAAAGTTCCACTTCCACTACAGAAGAGATCGCCCTTGATGCTCTTGATATCAGTACAGAGTGCACCCGTGAGTGACTTTGGCCGCTCGTAGGCCCGAAGTGTATCAGTCGCTTCATCGTAGAGCACAAGCTTTTCTCCTGCCTTGAAGTATCGATCACCGATGTAGACGAGATTTCCGCTATTGGTTACGCCAGTAAGACTCGCTCCAGTTGCAAATGTATCATCAAATACTTCATAGTTCGCCTTTCCACTGCCGGTGGCTACCTTTGCGAGGAATTTTCCTGATGAGAGGTTTTCTACCTTCTCAAAAACATGGGGAAGTTCCGTTGAGGTAGGTGTCTTCAGTAGACGAATAATGTTGATATAGAAAGGATTCTGACGATCGAGTGTTGTCTGAATGTGGATCGGAACATACGTCGGATCCTCTATATCAATGTTATATTTCCCATAGTCGAAAATACTTTTTGCTCCATTCTGATATGGTTGTCCGTTGATATGGAGTGTTGCTGGGTTTGGATCAACTTGGATATTTACAATACCAAATGAACGAACCACCTGACTCGATACGCTTGGTGACGTGCCAGTAGAGGTAGATGACTTCGCTGCGCGAATGAGATCCTCAAAACCGACCTGAACAGAGATGTAGTATCCCTGGAAGAACATGTAGAGGAGAAACGCAAAACTAAATACTACGAGCCAAAATACTCGGTAGGCGTTGCGTTTGCGGCGAACTTCTTCTTGATAACTTTGGAGCATGGGGACTATTTACGTTTCATTTTCTGAGTGGTCTCGAAGAAGTCGATGCGCTTTCCGAGGAAGAGTCGGATCTGACTTTCTATGGCTGGGAGAGAGAAGAGTGTGAGCGTGAGCGGTGGAACAACGAGCCACTGAAGGATGTTGTAGATATAGTCTCGCTTGCGGAACTTCGTGTAGCGCTTCATGATATGGATCGACATGAAGCTTGGGAACACAACCGTTGCAAAGAGCGTCGTGAATATGATCGAGCTTGCGAGTGGAACTGTAAGGATTGCGATCGAATTACGAAGACTCTCGGAGATCCCTGGGATGTACCCGATGAAGAAAAGCATGAATGCACCTCCTGCCCAGAAGAGATGATTCTGTATGAGGTAGACAGACTTGCGGATTTTTTCGCCGAAGCGGATCTTCTTGTTCTGATAAAACTGTGGGAGAACGTACTCGATATCCGTACATCCCCATGACCAACGGCGGAGTTGCTTGTACTGAGACTTGATCGTCTTCCAGAGTGTTTCTTCGTCTACGAGGTCCATACGACACACAGCAGGTACATTCACGATGCGGAACATTCCATCCCATGCAAAATAACTTCTCCAATACTGGAGTCCATCTTCTACGATCGAAGTGCGTGACCAATAGTCCGAACGCTTCAGACACTCGAGCGACTGTCCATATACGGCGAAGTTACGATAGAACTCAGGATTCTGAGATTCGAAGAGCTGCCAGAAGGTCGTCCCCATCGCGATGAGTCGAGCAAAGAATGTCCCATGAATCCAATTGTTCGCGTAGACTGGAGTATACTGGTAGATCGCCTGATCTCGGTGTTCTGTTCCGATGAAACAGTACGTCGTGATCGCGAAGAAGCTCTTCTCAACCTTCGTATCTGTATCGATCGTTGAAATATATGTATTGTGTGGATCGAGTGCGACGAGCTTTTCGTATTCCTGAACAGCGTAGGTGATATTTGAACCCTTTACCTTTCCATGACCAGGGATGTCAGACGGATGAACAACATTGACGATCTGAACTTTCGAACTTGAGAATTTCTTGATGATCTCGCGAGCATGACCTTCTGCATCTGGAGCACGGGCTTCTGTGGCAAGAAGGATCGTAACATTTTCCATGAATGGATAGTCGTTTTCAAGGATGGCTATCACGTTTTCCTCGATGACGTCGTACGGCTCTGTATAAATAGGTACAACGACCACATGTTTGATATCCTTTCCGCTCTGGAGGAGGAATTCATTCTTGGTGAAATCTGTCTTATTGAACTCTACAAGCGAGAAATACGACTTGAGTACATAGTAATATGACTCAAATACCTTGATCGACCAATAGGCGATATAAAAGGCGATGAAGAAGAGTCCAACCTGATAGTTGATCTTAATGAGTACGAGTGGCACCATAAAGATCCCAACAAGGAGAACAGCTGGTACTTTCGAGAGAAAGGCTTCCCGAAGGAAGAATGGGAGATCTTTTTTGGCTTTCATAAGGCACTGGGCGCAAAGTGCCACCATAGTATGGAAAACCGAGAAATTGCAAGAATGCCTACCGCAAAAGAAAGGCGTGACTGAGGTGAGATATCTCTCGGATTTGTATAGATATTTCACAATGACTGTCTTAACGGGCCATATTTTATATGGTCGCCATCTTCGTGTTATACAAAACAACTTGCCAGAAATCTATGCTCGATATACTCCAAGTCATGCCAAAAGAATCCGATTTCCTGCTTACTTCTTATCAGTACGATCTGCCAGAGTCACAGATCGCACAGTGTCCTGTACAGCCCCCAGAAAGTGCGAAACTCATGGTCTTTGATCGTGGGAATAATTCGGTTGATCATCGGATTTTTACAGACCTTCCCGGGATTTTGCAGTCGGGTGATACACTTTTTTTTAATGACTCTCGAGTGCTTCCAGCGCGTATTGTGCGGGATGATTTCTTGATCACTCGTCCGTCGGGTGTGACGCGCGAGCGAAGTGCGGAGCTTTTGTATCTACGATCGCATGACGAAACGCATTTCGAATCGATGGTATTTCCGGGGGATTATTTCCCGGTTGGGACGGTGGTTGCACTTGGGAAATATCGTTTTCGTGTGGATGCAATCACCTACGAAGGTCGGACGTTTGAGCTTTTGGACGGGGAAAATATCATGAATTTCCTCATGGAATACGGTCGGCTTCCGCTTCCGCCGTATATCGAGTATGACGATGAAAAAGCTCCGATGTATCAGACGGTTTTTG
>JBMOJK010000017.1:0-22919 GCA_049315825.1 Patescibacteria group bacterium | reverse complement strand
TGGCGGGGTAGCTCAGTGGTAGAGCAGAGGCCTGAAAAGCCTTGTGTCGGTAGTTCGATTCTACTCCTCGCCACCATTGAAATTTCAACTAAAATCCCATCATTTTCCTCAATTTGATGGGATTTTTGTTAGTTCGAACCGTAAGATTTTTTCTACTAAGGGTAGTGAGTCATTGAGGATTTGAGAAGATTGACAGGAATAGATCTATCGAAGTCGTGCGCAGTGCTTCATTAATTACAAAATCAGCCCCCTGCGCATGAATCTGTATGAATCGGCACCATCCAGGAATGTCATATTTCTTCCATGTGCCATGGTCCAATTATTGACGATAATGAGATCGCCTTCCTGAGTCTCAACAGGAAACGATCTTCTGCTCAATGATTCAAAAAATTCTTTTATACATGGGCTTATCGATGCGATAACATCTTCTCGAAGCCGAAAGAAATGATGATTATTCAACGAATTATATAATGGATAGGAATCAATTTTGAAAATGCGATTCTTTGGGGCACAAAAAGGAACGCTCTCACCAAGGGCATCCTTTACTTCAGCCGAGGCATCTGAAAAGGCAGATGTCAGGCTGCAAAGGAGCTGTTCTCAGCCGCACACCCCACTGAGTTTCTCGTAATAAAATGCAATGTACTTTGGTGGAATATTCCAGTAGGATTTATCCGTATGCAACGGAATCATGTCGAAGCCCTCCGAATAGCTAAACGCCAATCCCGAAGTGCTTTTTTCCAGCCATCATGCCGGCACAATTTCACCAAAAGCGTAACAAAATGCTTCAAACTCCCCCACTTCCATATTTGGAGCATGACCCTTCCAATACCCACTACCAGAGTCTAATTCTAACTTTATCGCGCCCAGTAGTTCTTGGCTGAAGTTTAGATTATCGAGATGGCGAATTCATTGCATAGGTTGCATGTTTATTCATATTGTCAACAAATCGTATATCCCCCTCCTGAAGTTCTTCATACGTTGGCAGGTTTCCCTCGATAGTTGACTTAATTTCATCAAGTCTATCAAACGCTTCAGAAAAATATCAGTAAGCAAGCGTGTAGCTTGGAAGTAGATGAGTAGGAGCGGGAAGAAAGAAATTTGGAACAGAATCCAAAATCCTTCCAAACCATGTCTCGTCAGGAAATTTCCTATGTCGAAAGCCAGAATTCACATCCAGCATTCGCAAAAATCAATTGTCGCTATTAATGCGCAATGGGTGTTCTCAGGCAATATAATCACCTTGAACTACCCAATCAACTATCGCCTGCTGATTCGCGGACAATTCTGGAATCGAATACTTGGCCGTCATGAGATAGGGTACCGAAACACCTCCGAGCGATCGGTATTTTTCTAGAAATGCAAGTTTTTTACTTAGATGTATACGCGTATCAGATGCTGCCAGCGATACACGTATTTCAACGCCCAACTCAGCAAGTTCTTCAAGTATTTCACGTTGCTTGGTCAAATAGAATAGCTTCGTGATAACAAGGAGATGTATATCGTGCTTTTTGAGCATTTTTGCGACTTCCAGCAAAACCTCCCATGCATGTTCAGAGTAAGAAAAATCGGAAGCCCAGCCTTGGCGCAACCATCTCTGGTCAGATGGCAATTTTTTTAGAGCCGCCTCAAATAATTCCGGTTCGAATGAATTTTCGACCCTTTTTCAAAAATCGTAGCCCTGGTCTATCCAATATGTCGCAGCAGAGCAGTTCCCGTAACAAATATTTCTAACGGGCAAACATCCACTGTATATATCAGTCATGAGGTAATCGAAAGGCAATCCGCCCTGCTTTCCACAACTTATAATGAAGGCTGGCATGGATTTGTATTCCTTTTCTATTATCAACGTCTTCTCTTTGACTGAAGTCCTTCACATAAGCTTCTGATGCTCTGAAGTATCGAAAAACATAAGCTATAAAAAATTAAGTAGTGGGCTGGATTCGGATCTGAGCAGAGCCAAACATCCTAGGGGAACGGGCATCGTCGGCCTTACGTGTCCGAAATCCCCGTTCATAACAATGGGAATATTAAGGTGCCCAAATGCGTCATAAACTATGTCTGAAAGTCTCCTGTCTCAAAACGAGTACCCACATCCATATTGGAATCTACCGAATACTATGCCACGTATATGCTTGAAAAGCGCGCTCTGCTTCAGCCTCTCCAATTCTCGCTCGATAACCACCATCGGAGTTTGCGAGGACTCTTCAAGAATTAGTATGGCATCCATCGGCATTGGGCAACAGCTTGTTCCAAACAAGAGCGAAAAGCTACTAAGATTGCCTCAAATCAAAATTCACTCCGCTATTCATGGAACCATGCAATCCTGAGGCTCATTGAGTAGTATCGAAGCAGGGGCGGACTTGTCCCTTCCAATACTCCCAAAAGTAAAGGAGAATCGATTTATTCATGATCAAAAGAGAGCTTTTTCATATAGCGAATGGATGTCGCCCGATGGATCACGCAGCGCACTGGCAATGCTTGGGATAAGAATTGCAGGTAATCCGGTATTTGCGTATATGGCGTTGGCCAGGGTGCTACTATCCGAGAATGCACATAGCAATTTCGGATTACTTTTTATCAGATCATAATTCAAGTATGGAAGAGTCTTGATTGAAAGTCCACCACCATCAGCCATCAGGATACACTTTACATCTGAATCGGAAAAGAAATCATTGATATCCCCAGCTCTTGTCCGTGCGCCCGATTCCGAATAATTGGCTATTGCTCCTTTTCCAAAAACCGGCACAACACCTAATTCTAAGCAAAAGGACTCTACTTGAGAGAATAATCGGGATCTTTCTTCTAGAGCAACTGATTGAGAAACAAATGCAATACCAACTTTGTCTCATGGGGCTATACTCAAGGGGTATTTATGCATAGTAGTATTATCACTTATAGCGGATTTCCATCCTTCTGGCCACAATAGACGATGGGAAGCTCATTTTTTCTTAGTCGAGAATAGTAAGGCTGCTCGAACGGATAAGAGCGTTTCTGTATATCGAGCAATATCCCATTAGGAAAAATCTCCTCGAAAATGATTCCAGCAGTAGCATAGTTAACGATTTGATGGGCAGCAAAATCCGCATCAGCATGAAATTCGATAAGTGTAGACTGCCTTTCGGTGAAATCGGCAATTTCTTTCTCTAGAGTGCGTAAGACAAATTTTCTGTCCACTTCTACAGATGCTGAAAGCATGCTCAGTCGAACACACTTTGCTGAGGTATAGGACCGGATCTGTTCCAGATTCATTTGCCACAGTTCATCGCATCTTTCAATTGGGAATTTCGGATCGAGATCTGGCAGCAGGCAAATATACTCGACCGAAAGATCATGAGATTGTACAAAGGACTCTACCTTATTTCTCAAGTATTCATTCGTAAAATACTGTGGCTTATTCCTTAATACACTAGAGTCAGGATCTATGGATTTGCTATTTGCCACGAATAGTGTAACCACACCATTTTTAATGATGGAGTTGGCAAGCACCTCCATCATTACCTGGGCAGAGCTCCTGCTAACCATTCCAATTTGCCCCATAAAGAGCAAAAATTCGTACATCAAAGCAGCATGCTTGTCTTCCATATTCCACAGCGAACAAACCCTTCTCAGGTCATTAAACATTCACTTGTATATAATATCCGGACGGATAGTGATTGTCTGTTGAGGATCGGAAGCGATTTCCTTTTGAAGCGCTTCAATGGATCAATGGAGTCATTTTCCAATAGACAGTCGAGTCTGTGCATTGGGAGACGAATCCTGGCGCAAAATCTCCAGCACACACTCCGCTCTCATCTTCAGGATGTCCAGAAGTTCTTTTTCTCAGATCCTTAGCTTTCTTGCTGAGTCATAGAGGCTTTTCCTAGTGATAGATGCCTTGCGAATTAGTGGATCAATGACAACATCAAAATTATTTTCAGGCAACGAAAGTACCATGATATCTATATCAAAAATTACTTCTAGTGCAGTATAAAAAAATGTAGAGTGAGTACAAGTTTTATACTGTTAAAACAAGAGGAACCATTATAATCATAGCGGCATGCTCAGAAACACTACCCTCACTGAAGAATTTATTTTCTAAATTCCTTTCCGTATGAAAGTATGCCCATCTTGTCCTTTAATTCATCGAGAAGCTGCTGTCCAATGACTCTGGCGTTTTGAGATCATTTTTCGACGGAATCAATTACTAAGTCCATTCTAAACCGCGACGAACCGCTATATGAAGGCGTTTCTCGCGGTTTATTTTTATGTTCAAGAAGAGTAATCAGGCAATTTTTCGCTTTTGAACAAATGTCGCCTTCTTATAGTATTTATCCGCATTACGAAGGGCATACGCGAAACTGTGGGCTTCTAAAATCACATTCCTTTCTGTCTGTCTCAGATTCTTAATTTCTTTCTCAGCACCTTCGATTTTAAACTCAATGTCCATTTTTCCATCCAAGTAAACCTTCTTTTCTTTTTCATCCAACCCTATACCTCCGGCGAATTTATCAATATGCTTCTTTAAATCGCTATTGAGCTTATTCAGATATAACTGAATACGCTTCTTTCAGTAGCGATTTCAGTATCTTTTCTTTTTGTTTCTTTCATTATAACCTCGGAGAATTGCTCATAAATTTCATCGCCTATCTTGAAAGTTTGGAGTTTTTTCACGATTGCTTTTTCAACCTCATCAAACCTCATCGAAAGATTGTAGTTTTTACTTTCTTTCGAAGTAATACGATAGATGATATTCTTTGACTCAATAACGTCTGAAAGAACCGCATCCGACTTGGTCTTTTTCAATTCTTCAAGCTTTTTTCTGAAGTTACCAGTTTTGATGATAACAGAATAACTAATACCATTAACTGTTTTCGTGGAAGTCTTCCTGACGTGGAACAGACTATAATTTTAACTCATTACCCCCTGTTTGTTCGAAGATTTTCTGAAATCGTAAAAACTACTCCAATTAAATTCATTAAGATTGAAAAAAGATCTGATTGAAGCCATCTATTGAATGCAAGTGAGAGAGATTTTACAACTTCTCAGTATGAGGAAATTTTTGAAAAAATTTACTGATTTATACAAAGAGAGCACACTGATGACATCAGGAATGAATTAAGAAAATTTTTTGAAGATTTATACTTACCAACTATTTTCGCGAAGCGTATTCGAGATAAATGAATAAGTCTTTCCACATTGAAATTATCAGAGAAAATAGATGTGATATTTGACGAAGATGCTGTTAAACAAAGGATGCACTCTTTTAGAGAAACACTCAATCCAGAATCCCATACATTTACTCTAAGCAATAATGAGGATGTAATCAATTTTGCTTCGGAAATGATGGATTACTTATATGCGATTGAGCTTAAATAGTAATCTTAAGAGAAAAATTTACATTATATAAATGACAAGTCTGGGTAACTCTTAGGCTTGTCATTTATATTTGCCAACCATTTGAAACAAACTTCCAAGAAAAATAATTTGACATTTTATAGAAAATATATTATTGATAATAGTTTTTATTTCATAAAGCCAGAAACTATGGGGACTGGTAATGCTATGAGTTAGAAGGCTCAACGTGATAGGTTATTAAAAATTGAGGCAGAACAAAATAGAATTCAATCCCTTCAAGGCTCACTTAAAGGAGAGTTAAACAAGATTCTCGACGAAATGCCTTCAATATTTAATAAGAAACTGAGTTCAGTCTATCAACTAACACTGTTAAAAAAAAATGCAACGACGTATTATAGCGATCGAGTGAGTCGATGCCGCCTGAAAAACCACTCTTGCAAAGGGGTTACCCCAAAATCATAAGGCTATTTACTACAAAACTCCAGGAACTAAAACTCCAGAGCAAAGAAGAAAATTTGATCAGGTTTGAGTATCAGTGACTGAAAGATTTCATTTTTATCTAGAAGCTTGTCGTGAAGATATAGCTCAAATATTAGAAATTGCAAAAAATGGAACAGATGTCATTTGTGATCGACTTGTTACATCAACAAGTGTTCATCATCAATCAATGGATGAACAATTGGATGTATCAGAAGCAGAAGCTCTCGATAAGGAGATACCAAAAGTTCAAATTCTTCTTAAAGCCACCAGAAATACAATCATTACACGACTCTCGCAAAGAGGAAATCTTTCTAGATTTGAACAAGATGCCAATCTTTTTGTGAAAACACAGAATAGGTTTCTTTTAAGAAGAAACGACTTGATTATTTCAACAGATGAATGCAATGTTGAGCAAGCTTTGCGGGCGGCAAGCTCTTTTTTATATGCTTAATAATTAAAAGACTATGGCGAAAGAATTTGAAATAAAGTTCACTTCTGTGAACAAAGACATTATACGGGAGAAACTCGCTTCTATCGGACTTTCCTGTGTTCAAGAAGAATTTTTAATACAAAGAAAAACATTCCATCCGATAGAAACCAGTAAGAATGAATTTTTTCGAGTGAGAAAGGAGGCTAAACGAACCACTATGACCTATAAGTGTATCCATAGTTCAAACATTGATGGAGTTGAAGAACACGAAACGGAGATATCGGATTTTAATGAAGCTTCTGATATCTTAATGAAAACTGGATTGAGAAATACTTCAACACAGGAGAATTATCGTGAAGTTTGGAAAAATGCTGACATTGAAGTATGTATCGACACCTGGCCTGGACTCAATCCATACATAGAAATCGAAGGACAGGATCCAGAGATCGTTAAAAACTACACTGAAAAACTTGGATTCAATTTTGACGATGGATTATTTGGTTGATCCGAAGTAGTTTATGAAAAGGAATTAGGCATTCCAGCAATTGTTTTAATTAAAATGCCTATCATTAGTTTTAAAGAACCGCCTCAATGACAAGCAAGTTCTCAAAAATAGAAGATGTATGAACAGTACGTCTAAAAATTACAGAGTCCTGTAATTGGTCTTGTAAGTTTTGTCACAATGAATGAGATATTGACGCTGGAATTTTAAAATGGGATTCCGAGTTGAAATCTGCATTATCAAGACTTCGAGATGAACTTGGCGTAACCGAATTACATCTTACTGGATGAGAACCTACTTTAAATAAACACATCTCTTCAATTGTAGAATGATCCAAAAAATTGGGGATGGTTGTAAAAGTTACAAGTAATGGACAGTTTAATGGGGATATTCGTTCAAATTTGATTGATGCTTGAGTAGATGCTATCAACTTTTCATTACAATCCGTAAATCCTGAATTCCTACAAGGAATGATGGCAAAAAGAAAGTCACGCGAATGGGCATCTGAACAAATCATACAAGCCAAAGAAAATATATCCTCATTGCAACAAGCGGGCGTTAAGGTGAGAGTAAACTGTGTATTATCCGATACTGAAGATATAGGACGTGTTCAAGAGGTCCTTGATTGGGCTTTATCAAAATGAGTTGAAACTCGTATATTGGATGACCTATTAAACAAAACAAATTCAGCGGAAGCTATTAGAAGATTGCTATCAATTTATAATGCTAGATTAAAAAGCACTATACACACCCCCTGAACATCCAGTACTCGATTTATTTATGAAACGCCCTCAAATAAAGAATTTACGGTTAAGCATATAGAACAGGTTTATCTTCCGTGATTATGTGAGAGCTGTAGTCATTTTGGTAATTGATCCTGTATCGAAGGTTTTATAACATTCGTGTACAAAAAGAACAAAAAACAGGTCAGTTTATAGTAGTTTTGTGCATTCAAAATCAGAATACACAATCTGTTCTTCCATTGGAAACTTTTTTATCTCTTTATCATAAACATACTTATGAAATACCGACTATTTCCCGATGAATTTAGTGCTTTTCAAGAAAAACAAGCCTTGTTATGAGAGCAATTTAAGGAGGCTGGAAAAGATGCCTGAGAGGCCTTGAAGCAGTCTTCAGAAACTTGGCACGATAATGCACCACTTGATGCAGCAAGACTTTCCTGAGAACTTGCTTCAAAGAAATTAAAAGAAGTACAGGATATCTTGAACGGAACTCAAATTGTTCGGGTTGTTTCCGATGAATCGATAGTAAGTATGTGAAAAAAGGTTACCATCTCCATTGATGGATGAGAAGATACAACATATATCATTGGATGATATCAGTCGCCAATTGAATGACGTGTATCGTACAATGCACCATTAATACGCCCCCTACTATAAAAAGAAGAAGGCGAGATTGTTCATATGAATTTAAATTGAAAAGAGGTGGAAGTGGAAATAATCTCAATTGAGATGGGATTAACTTTCTAGAGACAGAAACTAACAGTTAAAAAATACAAGGATCAGTAATTCCTTGTATTTTTTAACTTATTGATATGTGCTTATCATATTAATTCCTCAATCCCATACCACACCCTTTCCTTCTTTGTTAGTGCGATCTTGAAATTCTCAGAACCTCCAAGATCAAACCAGGCATACCGTACAAATTGCTTCATTAAGCCAAAATCGAGTTCTTGAACCGTGGAAATCAAGTGTTCAAAATACTCCCGACGAACACCACCATTCAATTGATCCCAAAGCGACAAAGTCGCTATAAAAAATCCCGAAAATCTTTCCAAAACGACCTATGAATTAAATTTCTTTAGGTCGTTTTTTGTTGTTTTCCTCAATACAAAGACAAAAAACCGACTACCTCGCGGTTCGAATCTCCAGTCGAACACGAATTGACATCAAGTACTACAGACTCGTTAACAACTCCAGTATATACATATTGGATCACTGGTTCCGAATTACTTACTTCAGTAATGTAAACAGAAGCTACATTAAAGTACTCCATGTACACTCAGAAATGCACAGATTATCATAATGATATATCTCAAACTCGCTAAAATAAACGATCTCAATATCGTTTATTCGAATATTCACTGAGCACTTCTTTACAGCTTACTCAGACCTTTTTAAACGAAAATCCCCGAAAACTACGAGGATTTTTTGTGCATGGTATTGGACAATTCAACAACAGCGACTACTCTTCTTAAAAGAAGTCTTATTTTACCAACCTATGGCAAAACGATTTAGTAAGCAAGATAAAGTAATTTGAGGCATGATACTTCTAGGACTTGCAGTATGGGCTATTTTTACGGTTCTATTTTGGTTCTGTGTATGTCTTTCAGTATTCTGCATGCTCGCGATCGGCAACTATTTGACCAAGAATGTCTATTGGATACAGGAGCGATTTTGGGTTCAAATTACGATCTGGGTTTTCATTGTTGTGGCGATACTAATCGGTGGTTCACAGATTTTGGCAAATTATGGAAAAATAAATCAATCCTTCATCTCTATTGCGAAAGAAACCACAAGTGATTTTTACCTCAACAAAAGTAAGCAATAAGCTTACGAGATAATACCGCACTAATCATCAGATAACAAATCATCTAAAATATGCAATACGAGGCAACAAAATGGATAAAAATGGCGATTTGTATCACAGAAGAGAGCATAGATCCAAGCAAAAGTAAGAGTTTTGCAAATTATCTCTCAAAAAAGTTTCCAAGTATTCAGCTAATTGCAACACTGAAAAACAACGATTCGATAATATTTGAAGATTTCAGAGAACTATCTGAATATGATAACGAATGAGATGAACGAATAGTAGCACTCAAGATAAGTTGCTTTCAGAAAAATTGAGATTATCTGCGTGATGAGGTTCTTACAGTAATTTTTGATAGTGGATTTATAGATTCACTATGGTTTTCATTTCATCCAGTTTCTGGAAAGTATGTAATCAAGTCCAGCAGTACAAAGGAAACGAAAGTTCTGGAAAGTGAATTGAAAACCGAGCTTGGAAAAATGAAAGCCGACGTATTAGAGAGCATGCTTCTTCATTGCTGATACCATCTTTTCATTCCAATATTAGCAGCAATACCGTTGATTGTTCTTAATAGTAGCATTCCTGAGCCGTTCATAAAAGTTTTTGCATGGGTTATACTCATTCTTGTCTTGCTTATACCCATACGCAAATTATTCCTCTCCAATTTGGACATAGATATTGGAGGGTATAAGAGAATGGTTTCTCTTAGACGGTCTACAAGAAATTTTTTTCTTGGCAGTGTTTTGTTATGTTCAATATGAATCCCCCTTGTCATGCAATACTTTACAAAGTAATGATTACCATCTTGATAATTGAAAAGTTGGTCGACAACTTCTATGCGTTACTTACGATAATACATAGAGAATCCTAGTATACCGAGCTATCCCCACTACTTCCTTATCCGAACTTCACTCTTTGTAGTTTCTTAGTTACCCCTCTACAACCCCCTAAAAAACTCCAACACCGCAGCTCCACCTGACTTCGGCCAGCTGTGGGGATCGTTTTGGAAGGTGGTGTATTTCTCGAACCACAGAACTGGATTGCCTGGTGTGCAGCCATCCCATTGTCGTCCTGCATATCATGCAACGGTGATATCGTGAGATTTATCCGAGCATTGATTTACTGATTTGTGAAATACTTCTGCAGCTTTCCCTCATGAATACGGGACAAGTGCATCATCCGCTTTGTGCATGAGTAAGGTAGCAACTGGTCCGGTGCATTCTCCAGAGTACGAAGGTCCACCTACTACAACCGCCCCTCGGATAACATCACCACGCAAACAGGCAAGTTTGTTAGCGAACCAGCCACCGAGCGAGTGTCCGACGATATCTATTTGATTGCGGTCGATACAGTAGTTACTCGCGATTTGATCGATCATCGCATCGAAGAATTGAACATTGGAATATTCGCTCCACGAAAATCCACCCTTCACAGATATCCCGGCAGGATACGCGACGATAGAGTCGGTTTGCATGCCTCGACGAGAACTGTCCAAGCCCATATAACCCTGAACCATATCATTGGTATTGGTTCGGCCATGGATAGCAACGATGAGTCGATAGGTTTGTGTTTTGGAATACGAACTCGGAACTGCGAGGTTGTATTCGCGGTTGATTCCATTTATCTTGATGAGATTTTGTTTCAGAAGCGAACCGGGTGTGCGGCATCCGGCGCTTTTGAAATCCAGCTTTGCTTTCGAAGCATTGTACGCTGCGATACGTTCGATGAGCTCTGCGGTTTTCCCGCGAGAAATCTTGGTAGAAAGTGTGTATTCGTGTGTCTTGATGATATTGAAGTCGTCCGCGAGCTTTTGATATGCATCGTACCAATGAACCCCACTCTGCTCTGGTGCAAGTCTGAATGCTCGCAATCCAAAAGTAAGTGCTTCGAGAGTGGTTACTGTCTCGTTTGGTCAGAATTTCCCAGAGCTAAAACCCTTCGCGATCCCGAGAGAATTTGCTGTACAGATATACGGACTGTACCATGCTGTCACATCCACATCTGGGAAGCACTGAGCCGATGATCCCTGAGAGATTTCGATCTTTGCTATATTCATCACCATCTTGAGTACTTCAGCACGCGTCACGAGTGATTCGGGTCCAAAATTTCCATCGTCATACCCACGAATAATTCCCGCGTCTGCAAGATGATTGATCGAGGATTTATACCATGAGTGCTCAACATCTGGAAATGTCGCTCAGACTGATTGAGTCAGCATTGCTCACATCAAAAACACAGCGATCAATCGAGAAAATATCTTCATAAAAAGAAGGATAATAAGATATTTATTATCCTTACATACGCAGTATTTACAAAAGAAGCTTGTGGGTCTGGAGCAAAATAGCACATGCTTACTTCTTTGTGGAATGCAATTATCTTCTGTACTCTCAAAGTTGCATGCAGCAGTTCTCGGGATGAATATACTCGTATTTGTACACATTGTGGGCATTCTTCATCAGCACACAAAGACTCTCATTCACCAATCTCCGCTCACAAATACTATGCAGTGGATCAGCCGATATTTCCCAGTGTACACACTTTGGACTGCATTTATTGTATTTGCATATCCAGCAATCAATTCCTTCCACTAAGCGGGTTTCGCGATTTTCCCCTTCCCATTGTATCTCCCTGTATGTTCTATATACTGGCGTAGATAGAACGTAACTAGCGTACATGTCGAGTCCAGCTGAAAACCTTGCCGATTATCATCGAGAATCCAAAGCATTCCTTGAGAAGATCTGATATCGCCCAATACTCGATGCGATGTCGGAGAGTATTTGGATCGGAGATGAGCACGAACGAACCGTTTATGCAAATCCGAATTTCTGCAGAATGGTGGGCTATGAACTCGATGAGATCATAGGTTTGGAGTCGTATATTTTCTGGGATGAGGAAAGTGCAAATACCGTTCGCAATAACAACAAGCTTCGCAATGCAGGCGAATCTTCGAAGTATAAATGAATGCTCAAGAGCAAGACTGGCGAACTTATCCCAGTATTTCTCAGTGGAACTCCTCTTGGCAATGGCGGAACCGCCGGGATCATCACCGACCTTCGCGAGATTAAGGCGATCCGAGAACATGCCGAAAAGCTCGATCGACTCAATCGTATGAAGGATGACTTCGTCTCTGTAATGGGTCATGAACTTCGAACTCCGCTCACGAGTATCAAGGGGTATCTCTCTATGGTACTCGATGGAGATGTTGGTGAACTCACTCCAACCGCGCAGCGATACATCACGATTGCCTACAACGAAGCCGAGCGACTTATCGCGCTCGTTGGCGACATGCTCGATGTTGCGAAGCTCGATGCAGAAGCTATGCGATTTAATCCACAAGACATCAGCGTTTCAGAACTGCTCTGCGAAATAGCAGAAACTATGAAGCCAATCCCCGAAGGAAGATGACTCGTCTTCCAAATAGACCCTCCTTCGGCCGATACACGCATCATCGCTGACCCTGGGAAGCTCAAACAAGTGATCATCAATCTTCTTGGAAATGCATTCAAATTCACTCCAAAGGGTGGAACAATCACACTCGGAGCAACCGTTGAAGCCCAAAATAGAGTCCGCATATTCGTTCGAGACACGGGGATCGGGATACCAGAAAAGAACCTCGAAAGTATCTTCGAAAAGTTTGGTCAGGTAGATAATTATCTCCAAAAAAGCACAGCAGGCACGGGACTTGGACTCTATATTTCAAGCATCATTATAGCCCGAACTGGAGGAAAGTTAGACGTGAAATCCACTGTAGGCGAAGGAAGTGAGTTCTCATTTACACTCGATACTTTACGAAAAATATAGATGCTGACCGTTCCTCCTATATTTCCCTTTGTCGGAAAAAGCAATCCCTCATCAGATCCGGAATACGCAGGGACGCTTGGTTTAGTGACGCCTATTATCCAAGGCGCAGTATCAGCAGCAGTGGAAAAAAGCTCACGAATGAGTTGAAAAGTAGAACTTATTGGCACTCCCCTTCCTGACAATCTCTGACACTGCACAGATCTCAATCTAGAGTTCGCGCGTCATGATCTCATCCAAGAACTCGAACATCTCAAGAAGCTCTACAACGGTGTATTGCCGATTTCACTTCAACGAGACGGCTGTTTTACGAATGATCTGCTGGAGCGCGCGCTCATAGACGTATTCTGAGATCAAAAAACATATGAGGAATATGTCTCTGTTACGCGAGTGAACTACGAAGATCCCACTCCTGAGATGAATGATTATCCAGATAAAGGGATCATCATATCTGGGGGAAGCTTATCAGATCCTGACAAAGTGCCAACGAGCTACTATCGTGGAGCTTTTGCTCAGAGTGTACGCGCCGCAGCAACTGCACCGGGCGAAGGAGGAAATGTGAGACACATGTTCATATGTTTCAGTCAACAAGTTTGAGTGAATCTGATTGGAATGGCCAATGCTGAAGACCCCCGCATCGCAATGGCAATTCAGTGACCTGCACAGTATGGGTATTTTCCAACTACTCTCAAAATCGACACCACTGCACCAAAGATCTATCAGGATATTTTCCGCGGAATTAGCGGAAATAGTCGACCAGGAGAAGCAGTGAAACTCTCAGTTCCACAAACACGTACACGTCATATTGTAACGATCGATCTTTCGACCAACAAGCGTCCGCATCCATCGATCATCCCACTGATGACCGATGACATCACGGGTGGGATTGTTGCATCTGGAATACGCAACGGTCGCATACTCGCGATACAGCCACATTTCGAGCTTGATCTCCAAAAAGACGCAGCAGAAATCCAAGAAAAACTCTCTCCCCTCACGCTCAAACTCGTAGCTGGATACAGCGAGGATATCATCAATATTTTGCGTCACTTTGATCCGCGCGAAGATCATCCAAAGGGGCTCGGGCGGGAGTTTTTTACGTTTGCACTTCTCGCATTTGCACGAAGTTTACGTGAATCAGCAGAATCCGAAGTAAGACTTGCTCATCGACTCAAAGAACGCAATACTGATATACAAAAGGCAGATGCGTATAATTTTGCCATACAAGACCTTCAAGCATCCGTATGAGAACAGGCTGCCATCCTGCTCGATAAAGCACAAAGAAGAAATCACGTGCAAAGCTTTCCCAATAATCAGTCGCCTGATATTCTCAAAGCATACGATCACTCCGGAAACCTTGCACTCAATATCTATCCCGACTGGAAAGTAGATCGATGAAATCTAGAGTCATCGAAGCTTGCAGGCGTTAAGAATATTGCCGAACTCATCCGAACACATGGTATTCATATGCGTGCACGAGAAGGAAATCGACTCCATATTGTTCGTGAGCTTGGCCCTGGCATTGGAGCTCTCATGGGTGAGCTCTATGAAGCATTGCACCACACTGATACGATTATATACGGAGTAGGAAATGCGGTATATTTTGATCTTTATCATACGCTCAAGACACTCCCAGAAACGGAGCACATTCCGGACGAAGCACTCATGCTTTTTGTACAAGAGACGATTCTCATCTACAAGAATATAAATATACCGACGGTATATAGTCGACTCCTGTACGCACTTGAACATCTGGTTCTCGATCCAACAAAGGCAGTTGCAAAGTCTTCGATGTTCCTCGACCACACACTCATGTTCTCAAACGAGAATATGGAGAATATTCATCCTGCAGCACAAGAGTACATCACCCTGCACGCATGAGAGATCGTAAAACTTCTCACCGATCTCATTAAACGAGACTTTCATAAATTTTTTCACAAGTTCTTTGGGCGAATTTATGTGTCGGATTTTTCTTCATTCAATCCGTCGAGTCCGCTTTTAAGATTTGCAGATTTTCAGCTGGGTATCCGGTCGACTTCGCATCTTTCATCGGAAGATTTCTACAACAATCTTCACTCTTTTGTTGCGAATTTTTCGTCACCAGGGGCAGCATTTCTCGAAGAATGAGTCCATGCATCATACACCGGCATACCGCGCGTCAAAGAACTCCACAAGCTCACAAAGCAGTTCCCTGACAAGGTTCGTACTCGATTGATTTATAATCCAAAGACCAATACTTTCCTATCAGCATTCATAGAGATCGCGCCTTTTATGTCCGAAGATGTACTCCATGAGCACGTTCAGGATGGCATGGTAGTAGTACCAATCGAAGAAGCTGCAGCAACTACATTTTTCCAATACGAAGCATTCTTGCGTAGATTCATCGCAGCAAGCTTCCGAAATCACGATGTATTTGAGTGGAATGTAACTGAAATACTGACATTCTTACAGATTGGAGACAAGATACTTTCAGGCGAATCCGGAAGTCAATTAGAATGACTTTTTGAAGGTTTCTTTGAAACATCTATAAATTCAATGATCAATGATTTTCAAGAAAAAATGCTCGAATTAGGAAAAAATCCTAATGAATTAATCAAATACCGCCACATTGATGCCAAGGCACTCCTCGATTATCGCGAAATGGACGGCACTTCCATCAGAGATATCATCAATAGTCCATACATTCGACCATCTTGGGTAAATACCGATGCAATCCGGAAAAAATGCTAACCTTGCATGTCGAAAAAAAGAAGAGTAATATGCAATATATACACTTTTGCCTCCTTGCATGACAGATCAAAAATACAAGATTATGATCGTAGAAGATCAGCAGGTACTCTTAGATCTCTATAGTGAGAAATTTGTCCGTGAAGGATACGAGGTTCTCACCTGCACGAATGGACTCGAAGCAGTGACGATGCTTGATGGTTTTCATCCGAGTGTTATCTTGCTGGATATCATGATGCCGCAGATGGACGGCTTCGAAACGCTTCGGGTCATGCGAAAACTTGCACCATCGGTACAGACTAAAATTCTTGTATTTAGCAATCTCAGCGGAACTGAGCATGTAGAGCGGTGCATGAGTCTCTGAGCTGACGGATATATCATCAAAGCTGAAAACACTCCAGGAAAAATATTCGCCCGCGTGCATGATCTCATAACTATGAGTGAATCAAATACTGAATACAAGCCCATCAAAGAACCACATAGCAATATAACCTGCCCCTGTTGCGGCACACAATTTGCTTCCACAATACACATCGAATCAGTCACCTCCTAATACGAACGCATTCATTTCTTTTGTATCATGAACAAGAAAAGGATCATGCTCGTCGAGGACGACGAAGCACTCTCAGCAATGTACAGAACAAAGTTCGAAGCCGCAGGATTTGAAGTAGAAATCTGTACAAACGGAATCACAGCAATCACAGATATTACCGAGTTTACACCTGATGTAATCTTGATGGATATCATGATGCCTTCGATGGATGGAATTGAAACGCTCTCTACTATACGCCGACTTGCGCCTACCCTCAAAACCAAGATCATCATGTTCTCTAACCTCAACAGCAAAGCTGAGATCGATGAATGCATGAAAATGTGAGCAGATTCCTACCTTACAAAGGCTGATACTACCCCAAAACAAGCACTCGATCTCATCAGCGAGCTCCTTGGCCTCAATGAAACCGCAGAGCACTGTGCCATTCTTCCAAATCCACAGAACAATACCTGTTTTGTAGTGGAATCTCATTGTCCAAACTGCCAGCACAATATCCGTGTGACAGTAGACCTCAGCCGTGGAACTCCTGAGCATTAGATTGTTTTATGCATACCATTTCTCACGTATTTTCTTCGCATGATGCACTCA
Source organism: Patescibacteria group bacterium (assembly GCA_049315825.1). Lineage (GTDB taxonomy): Bacteria > Patescibacteriota > Gracilibacteria > BD1-5 > UBA2023 > JBMOJK01. Next base: position 5,960 of record JBMOJK010000017.1, on the reverse strand, counting down.
GTGCATTCGAGGAACAGCACGGACTCAAAAACGAGAAACATGTACTCGTGCAGGTTTTTTCTGGTGTACTCGATCCAGCGATACTCCAAGACGTTCGATCCCACCTCATCACTTCCCTTCCCAACGCAAAAATACTCGGAACAACAACAGACTGAGAAATCCTAAGGGGGGATGTTGAAAGCTCGAGCATTTTGATAACATTTAGCGTATTTGAACATACACACATACGTACTACATACACGAAATCCACTCATGACCAAAGCTCACAAGATGGGTCTCGTATAGCTCGATCGTTGAGTGCAAAAGATCTCAAAGTTGCGATCATATTTGCAGAGGGACTTCTCACAAATGGCGAGGAACTTTTACAAGGATTTGAAAGCATTCTTCCTGATGTAACAGTTTCCTGAGGACTCGCTGGAGACAACGGAACATTTACAGGAACCTATGTATTTACTGAAGAAGTTTTTCTCGAAAATGGGATAGTGGCTGCGGGGCTTTATGGAAAAGAAATCACCGCAATAACAGATTATGCATTTGATTGGATGAGCATCGGAAAGAAACTCACCATCACAAAATCCGTGCGTAACCGCGTATACGAGATAGATGGAATCCCAACGGTAGATATCTATCGAAAATACCTCGGCAATAACACAGCCGAGCGACTTCCTGCTATCGGCAACGAATTCCCACTCATCATCCTCAAGAATGGCCAAAAGATCGCACGTGGTCCGCTAAGTAAACACGATGATGGATCGCTCACTTTTGGAGGAAATATTCGTGAGTGAGAGACTGTTCAATTCGGACTCGGAGATGCGAGACTCATCCTCGATACATCACACAAAATCTATGAACGATTTCTGGGTTGTTCTGTAGAGACATTTTTTGTGTATTCTTGTATGGCGCGTCGTAGATTTCTACAAGAACACATCGCCCGAGAAATGCAGCCGCTGGAGAGCATTGCTCCAACGAGTGGTTTTTTTACATATGGGGAATTTTTTCATAGCAATTGCGGGAATGAATTTCTCAACCAAACCATGACTGTCCTTACTCTTACTGAGCATCCTGGTTACATTAGGCAAACTCCACAGTCTGAAACACCCTTTGTATCTACTAAAAACCGTCGATACATCGACACAATCCAAGCACTTCTCCATCTCGTCAATGTCACCTCGACAGAACTCGAGGATGCAAACCATGCACTGCAGTACGATATCGAAAACAAAGACAAAGAAATCAGCACTACTCACCAACTCTACAGCGAATCATACAAGGATATCATTGATAATTCGACGGTTGCTATATGGATGGGTGACATCAATGAGACGACCATGTCAGTCAATCGTCTGTTCACCGAGCTGTCACAATACACTCCAGAAGAAGCAATTGGGAAGAAATCATTTGAATTCTTTACACCAGAAAGCTGGAATGCAATACAGCATCACGTCACACTTCGCCAACAGTGAGAACGATCTGAATACGAAGTAGAACTCCTTGCTAAGAACGGTGAGATCATCCCCGTGCGACTGACCGGAATACCACTCGGAAGCGCTGGAAGCGTTGGGATGATGATGGATATGCGAGAATATCATTCCCTCGAAAAAGAACGCAAGCACCTCGAAGATCTCAATGCTCTCAAGGATGACTTCATCAACATTGCATCCCATGAACTGCGCACGCCATTGACCTCTATCAAGGGGTATACTTCCATGCTACTCGATGGAGATTTTGGAAGCATTACACCCAAGATGCAAAAGCCACTCAGCGTCATGCTGAACTCGAGCAACAGGCTCATCAAACTCATCAACGACATGCTCAACATCGCAAAACTCGAATCCCGTAGCATGGAGTTCGATACTGTGGACATACCAATACAAGTCTTCCTCGCAGAACTCCAATACGAGTACGAGAATGTATCAAAATCACACGGCCTTGATTTGATACTGGAGGCCGAGACGGATGGAATAGTCCACACAGATCGCAATCTCCTCAAGCAAGTGCTCGTAAATCTCATCGGAAATGCCTTTAAATTCACCCAAGCAGGCGGAACGATTACGATTCGAACATCCCACATACCGCGCACACATCGACTCAAGATCGAAGTCATCGATACCGGAATAGGGATATCGGAGGATGGTATGAAGAAGATATTCTCAAAATTCTCCCAACTCGACAATGTATTTACTCGATCACACACCGGAACAGGACTCTGACTCGCCATTTCTCAAGAAATTGTTACACAGATGTGAGGGAAAATAGTTGTAACCAGTACGCCTTGAAAATGATCGAATTTCTCGTTCTCGCTCCCCATGGTTCTTCCCGATGAATCATAAGAGCAGAGCTGGTAAAATCTCAAATTTCACTATAATTGAGTCGAATTTATTGCCTGTCTAACGTATGCATATATCAATCATCGACGACGAAAAACTCCTTGTAAGCAAAATTATTAAGAAGCTTGAGAGCAATGGGTACGTCGCGAGTGCGTATTATGGCTACGAGGACTTCATGCGTAACGGAAACGCAGAATCACAGCTCTATATCGTAGACGTCTCGCTCGGCGACGGAAGTGGATTTGATATCATCAAATGGCTTCGCAAGAATAACCAGTCTCAAGTTCCCATCATCATGGTGTCAGGATACGGCGACAGCGAGAATATCATCTATGGACTGGATATCGGAGCAGACGACTATATCATCAAACCCCTCATTCCAGAGGAGTTGATTGCTCGCATCAAGGCGATGTTCCGACGTCCGAACAATTTTGTTGAAAGCAAAGAAATCAAGTGTGGTGATATCATCTTCGATCAGCTCACAAAAAAAGCTCGCATCGGCGAGCATGAAGTCTATCTTACGAAGACAGAGAGTCTTTTGTTCGAGACATTTCTTATGAATCGTGGGAGTATCATTAGTCGAGAAAAGATGATCACACAGGCTTGGTGACAGAACAGCGAGATGATCAGTGACAATACCATCAATGTCACCCTCTCAAAACTGCGCAAAAAACTCGGCAAAGAATTCTCACCCAAAACACTCTACGGTCAGGGGTACATCCTAGAATAATCGAGTCCCATCCCGCTCAGAAAATACATATCCTTCGCCACGAACATTCCTGATCCATCCATCGATTCCGAATGGGGTGAGGGAATTTTTTAATCTCAAAATATTCACGCGCAGGTTTCGATCTACACTTACACACAGGTCTCACCAGATCTTTTCTATGAGAAAAGATTCTTTGAGAAGACTTTCGGGAGATGTAAAGAAGAGCGAGAGGATGTATTTGTTGTTTTTTGTGAGTGGGATGTGGGTTTCTTTGAAGTAGAATTCGTTCTTGTCGAGATGATAGCTGAGATCTTTGTAGTGATAGATATTTCCTTTTCAGGCAGAAGTGAGCTTAGAGAGCTGATAGTTTTTGTACCAATTTGAAACTCGCAACTCAAGCTCTTTGAGTCTGACGGGCTTCACGAGATAATCGCTCGCACCATAGTCAAATGCCTCACGAAGTCGATCTATATCGCTCATGCCACTGATCACTACTATGGGGATAGTAAGCTTTTGTGCTCGTATGGTACGGATCACTTTGTAGCCACACAATTCCTTTGATGCATCGAGTAATTTGAGATCTGTCAAAACGATATCATAGGATGCGAGCGTTGTTGATTCTCGCATGAATTGCGCAAACGAGTTAATTACTCGTACTCGATTGGAAATGACCTTTGACTCGAATATTTTTCAGATTTTTCCGGCAAGGAATGCATCATCCTCGACAATGAGGATATTCATGTCACGGTATTTAGTGCTATTGCACAGGAATACGAATGGTGAAACGAGCTCAGCCGAGTGTCTGTCAAACACCTGCAGTGATTTCTCCGTCGTGCATTTCTACAATCTTTTTGCAGAGATAGAGTCACATACCAAGTCCAGAAGATTCGCCACCGAATGTGGTGTATTTTTCAAACAGGCTTTTTGCGTCGATTCACTCAAAACCCTTCCCGTTGTCCTCGATCGCAATATGAAGAAATCCGTCTATCTTCTGAGCTTCCATCATGATCATGGGTTTTTGTTTGTCTAGGAATTTTACAGCATTTCCTAGGATATTTGTGATCACTTGTTGGAGCTGGATACGGTCGATAGAAGCGAATCCAATCTGATTACTGATCTTGTTTATGAACGTAATGTGTTCATGCACGCGACAGTATATATCAAATTCTGTCTGTAATAAATAGCTAATTTGCACATTTTCTCGAAAAAGTGAGACCGAATGTGTTTCGAAATACTGCACCGAGAAAAGCGTCGAAATGAGCTCTCCTGTTTTGATGAGCTGATTATTGAGTAGGGTGAGCTCAGACTTGAGGACAGAGGGTGGAAGTTCGTCATTTTCTAGATCATCGAGCATGCTATCTGCCTGGAAAATGGCGGTAGAAAGTGGTGACTTTATCTCGTGAGAAATAATGCTAATGAATTCTTTTTGTCGATTGATGAGGTGATTGTATTCCATCGTTTTTTCATCAACACGCTTGTCGAGATTGATCGAGAGATCGCGGATTTGCGCATAGGTTTTGATGTATTTGATGTACAAACCAAGTCCAAACACGAAATCCTGTAGCATCTCGATCTCTTGTGTATCGTAGAAATCTCCAAATTTCTTGATTCCAAGGATCAACACACCGCGGCATTTATCTTCCTCACGATTGTAGATCGGAAGTATGAGAAATGCCTCTTCTGGGATTTCTTCGAGAATTTTCTGTGTATCGAACTTTGTTTTGTTCTCCTCAAGAAATACGAGATCATTGATAAACATCTTCTCACGAAGATTATTCTCAAAGAATTGCTGCAGTTCCGTCTGTCCAACTTCTGGAAATAGGATAATTTCAGCAAAATTTGTCTTAAAAAGTCTGCGAATCCCTCGGCTCGTATACATATTAAGTCGAACAAATGTCGTAGCATGCGAGATACTTTTGTAGAGTTCTTGGATTTTATTTTTGAGCTCTTTCTTGTAGGCGCTTCCTAGCAAAAGTTTGCGCATGACAAAATTCACTGCCGAGAATATCACCATCCCGAGCGCAGGATCAAGCAGTGAATAATTATCTGCTATATTCCAATAACTCGTGAGTATGTTGCTATATTTTGGCAAATATCCGGTCTTGATGAGATTGAAGATCAAAAGACTGATTGCGATAGAAAGGATTGCGATCGTCACACGACCCAAGTTGTATCCTCGAGAGAAGTAATATCGATTGATCGTGAAGTTGATATACAAGACAAAGAGTGTGAGTGAAAACACCACTTCTTTCTCCAGTATCCATATCCCAAATGCTGGCAGAATAAGCTGGAATACCACCAGGAATACAATCAAGAAGAACGCAGCCATCAAGATGTTTCTGAGTCGTATCCGATTGAGATAGGTTTGTTTCGTGAGTTGTCGAAAGTAGAAATAGAAAAACAGAAACAGGCACAACAGATGCAATCCAATATGCAATACGAAGAACTTCCCTGGAATTTCACGGAAGACACGACTCGACTCTTCATAAAAAAGCCCTGCAATAATCCAATCCGTCCCGATATACAGACTCCCCAGCAGACAAAATGCGATAGCAATATATCAGACCTCTCGCGTGAAGATCTTTGTAGGCTTCGTATTGAAGAAATAGATAAATCCAAGCAGGCTGTATACGCCGAAGATCCCAGCTACGAAATTGGTTCGTGTGATCGTAAGGAGTGAACTCACCTCGGGTACTCCTGAAAAAAACAGGAAATACAGCATAAACCACACACATGCAAATACCGTAAACAGGAGAAACATAAAGCCTGAAATGTTTTGGTATTTACGAAATACCATCCCTCATCCATACAACGCAAACAACGTTGAGAAGATATACAGACTGAGATAATAACTCATGAAAGATCGAATAAACGAGTATATTGCACGAATCCGCCACTCGAAAAAGCGGCGGATTGTGACTAAA
>JBMOJK010000016.1:0-24679 GCA_049315825.1 Patescibacteria group bacterium | reverse complement strand
CATCATTGCGCTGACATACTACGGTACGAGCTTGAGATCAGCCTCCACATGTAGCACTGCAAGATCCATAATTTCCAACGAGCCACGAGTACGTATAGACGACTGGATCAGCCAAGCCAACACAGGTTGGCTTGTTTGCTAAAAAGAGTGCATACTCAGTGCTCGTATTCGTTGGAACCATGATTCAGAGGGTACAGTTATTGGTAACCAATTTTGATATTCACCACTCCTCTACAGATGCTGTTGATCCTGGATTTACAGAATAAAGACTTGCTGCATATGTTGATGAACCTCCAAATAACCCCCCTACTAATGTTATTAGCATCAGGAAGAGTACCACTAAGAATGTAATTCTACTGAATTGCATAATTATTTTTTGGCTGATAGAACTTTGATAAGTAGATCGATTTTCTTGTTTTGTTCATCAATTTGCTTCTGTTGTGCATCATTGAGTGCCTTGAGCTCTTTGACCGACTCAATGAGCGGAGCTACAAGATTTCCGTATTCAACTGATTTCATTCCGGTAGCAGCATCAGTATGCACCATGTCTGGGTAGATTTTTTCAACTTCTTGAGCTATTACTCCCATGTCTTTTCGTCTATCATTCTTCCATGTATAGGTATAACCATTGAGCTGCGAGATTTTCTCGAGTGAATTTGAGAGTCAAACGATGTTGTCTTTGAGTCTCTTGTCAGATGAGTAGTAGTATGCAGTAGCCTTTACGTTTCCATTTACTTCGAGTGCTTCGCTTGGGGTAGTTGTTCCAATACCTACGCGACCGTCGTTAAGCGTAAGCATGTCTCATCCACCACCCCAATCATAGAAACGAAGTTCATTGAATGCTGCTCGGATAAATGTCCCCTGATCTTCAAAACGTACTGTTGTATTTGCTCCAATCGATACATGTCATCGGACATCAAGCATATTATTTCCAGATACACTATTTGTTCCAATGCCGACAGGTCCTGAGAATATTCCACCCCCACTAGGCCCCGAGGTACCACTGTATCCAACAGAAATTGATCCGTTGGTTCCAATTGTTCCGCTTTCTGCCCAGAATCACTTACCTCCGTATACCCGCACCCAAGTTGGATCATTCATCCAGATACCACCGCCATATGTTTGACTATACCAACCAGCATTTCCGTTTGATCGGTACCAACCGTTGTTGAACAGCTCACTGATAGTTACGCCACTCACGTATGTTGCAATGTTGTCTTGTGTTACAAGACGATTCCAGGCATTCCAACTTCCATTGTCACCATTCTTCGTTCGGAAAGAGATGCCCTCACCATTTCCATCGTAATCAGCATTGAGCTCAAGATCATAGTTACCTGCGTCAAATCTTACAAGCGGCCCGACATGCGGAGCATTGTTTGCGTAAGAAAAACCAGATTTGCTTGCACCGATTGTGTTTGCGTCATAACCAGGAGCACTTACCCAGCCATCATACCATTTTGGTATATCGGTGATTCCATACCCAGCAACCGTGGTAGGTTTACCCGAAACACCTGACCATGGAACATTGCTTGCGTTCGTTGCATTTACAGCATTTGTGGCATTCACGGCATTTGTTGCGTTTGTAGCGTTCGTTGCAGTAGTTGCGGATGTTGCATTACCGAGGAAGTTGTTTGCCTTGATATTTCCTGCAACTTCGAGTTTTTCCGTCGGTGACTGTGTGCCGATTCCTACACTTCCAGCAAAAATTCCGCCACCACTCGGTCCCGCTGCCCCTCCGTAACCAATAGAAAGTGACCCGTTAGTTCCGATTATACCTGCTTCACCCCAAAGACCCTTGTTTCCGAAAATTCGAATCCAACTACCATCAGTCATATACCAGCCTCATCCATATGTCTGATTAAGCCAACCAGTGTTTCCGTTTGATCGGTACCAATCGTTATTGAAGAGATTGGTAACGGTTGCTCAGTTTGTGAGCGTATCAGCTGTGCCTGCTGTTGTAGCCTTTCCGTAGAAATTCGTAGCAGTGATATTTTTTGCAACGAGATCTTCGTAGCCGCTTCCTGGATTATTGAGTACTGCAATACGCCCAGATGATTCAATTCCTATCTGACTCGCAACAACTCAGCCCCAATGAAATGCAAGTCTCGGCGAGGTATTCGAAGCTCCGCCAAAATTACTTTCGCGAAGCTCGAGTGATGCAGTCGAATAACTTGTAGTTCCATTTACATTGTTTGCAAGCTGCCAATCTCCGAGGCTATTTGCTCATGAGGCTACACTGTCAGTGATTCCATATCCAGCAACCGTGGTAGGCTTGTTTGTTACGCGTGACCAAGAAGTTGAACCAAGGAGTGATTCAATGGTAGGTTCATTCCCGTTTACCTCCTCAAAACGAGGTCCCCAGAAATACTGTACATCACCTACCGCAGTATCGTAATAGTTATAAGTTCTATGTGTCTGATAGTTTGTATTACCTGCGTTTTTATAGTCGGTACCGTTTCAAACTTTTTCACCTGTGGTAGCATCGTAGATAGCTGAGTAATTCGTTGTAGAGTTATCGTTCTTAGCATGAATATACCCCACAAGTAAATACCATTTATCCACTGAAAGATTTGATGCAGGTAGACTGAAGAAGTATGGATTGGTGTTTGGGCTACCATCCAAATTAAGTGTATTTGAGTAGTCAGCACCCAGATAGACTTGACCAGATGCCACTGAACCACTTCGCTTTACCCAAACAAGAGAACGATATGATTTATTATTATCAATAGGAATACCGAAATAATTCCACCCCCCATCTGCATCTGCGATACTGTCATTTGGTGAACTCCAGAGAATAGACTGTTTTTCGGTCGGATCTACACCCCAAGCGCGCACATTTTCTGAAGATGAGCCATTCTGACTAAATTTTCCCATATCACCACTCGAAATAGTCCATGATGAAACATCGAGGAGATTGCGAGCAAGCTTTCCAGATGAATCAGATACATATCCATTGGCTGTAACTGATGCTGGAAATATATAATTCCCTCCTCCTGTATTTGCCCCAAAAGTACCAGCAGAAACATTTGCAGCATTGATAGACGAGGTAAGCACTCAGTTAATAGTTCCATCAACTGTGAGATTCCCCGTGAATCGACCACTTCCACTGACATCTAGTTTGTACCCCGGATTAACCGTTCCAATTCCTACGTTTCCACCTTGTGGCTGAAGCGCAAGAGGGAATCAAAGATTGTCACTAATACGCTTTGTTTGAATCCACCCAGCATAGGCTCAGTTTGGTGATGCTCCAATTTCCGTAGATACATCATCACCAAGGATGCTAATAATACCGTTACCGTAAGCCCCTGGATCTTTTCGTGTACCAGACACGGTAAATTTATGTGTTGGAGCGTTTGTTCCTACGCCAAGGTTTCCTGTGTTCAGTCCAACGTAAGAATTCTGCCCGCGATCAGAAATATAGCTCTGGTTGAAATTAGAAGCTGGCGCAGCATTACTAATGAGCCACTTAAAATCCCCGGCCTTTTTTTCATTCCAACCGTTATATTCAAAAGTGACCTGTGGAAAGTAGAAAGCACTCGCAGTATTCCCAATTCGGATAACTACTACATCTTTTCCTCATTGCTCAGCTCGAGTCTCATGCGCTATCTCAACCGGGAGTGTAGTGCCCTGTGCAATACAGTTATGGTTCATGAGTCCACCACCATTGTAAGCATACCCCGTACATGTAATATCAATTGGATCACTATTTGGTGCTCAGTATTCATATCATTTTACCTGAATACGAAACATATTCCCCTCGTTTACAACAATTGGCGTCGAAAGAAGGATATAGCTTCCCGCAGGAATACTGCTGTCGTAGGTATACCATGGAGTATTTGAGATAGACTTTCCACCCTGCCCCAAAATTGCTCCAGTTACTCGTATATTTCCAGTGACATCGAGCTTTTCAGTCGGGGTCGATGTTCCAATTCCTACGTTTCACGTCGTATCGATTCTCAATACTTCGCTTGGTGCTGTGTCAGAAGTAACGTTTCGAGTTCCAAAAGCTAGATAACCTTTTGTATAGGAAGTCGGGTCGCTCGTTACAAAACGCATATATGCCGGAGAATAAGACCCTGTAACCTGTTTACCAAATGCAATCATTGAGTCACTGTTTGCAGACCCGTCTGAAGCAAGAGATAAAGTAGCCCCAGAAACTGCACCAACAGCGCCTGTATAGACATTATATGTAGTCAACTTACCCGTCGGTGTGGTTGTTCCAATACCAACATTTCCTCCTGCTGTTACATTGAATCTAGTACCATTTCAGCCGACTTGAAGTTCTCCATCTATGCGAAGCGAGCTATCGATGTACACTTTTTTTGTACCGTACGAACGAATCCATTCAGAATCAGACATATACCACCCTCCCCCGTACGTTTGACTATACCACCCTGTATTTCCATTTGATCGATACCAGCCGTTGTTGTATATTTCATTATTATAAATCGCATTTGCCTTTATATCCCCGACCACATCAAGTGTTGTGCTCGGTGTAGCTGTTCCAATGCCAACCCTCCCTCCTATAAGTGTCATTGTATTTGTACCCTCAGCATAAATGTTGAGTTTCTGCGATCCAAAAATATATGAACTTCCAACGTTGTTATTAATTGCAACACCTCCATTTGCATTACTTATCACAAGGTCATTTCCAGTCCAGCCATTCGGATTCTGACCTATCTGTAGGCGGTTCACAGGATTATTTCCTGCTACGATACCTACATTTGATCCATTGATTACAAGATCAGGATTGGAGGCTCCACCACCAGCAGCTGAAAAGCTCATCTTATCAATGGTTCCCTCGGTATAGAAGATACCGTAATTTGGATTGGTATTATCAAATTTCCAAATCGCACGTGTTCCACCGTAAACTCCACCGTAAATATCACCTACCTTCATATCACCATTCACCTCAAGTTTTGCACCAGGGTTTGATGTTCAGATTCCCACATTTCCACCATCATATACCACGCTTGAGCCGTTTGAAGTCCATAGACCACTTATGCTACTGAGATCTAGGTATTGTGACTTAATCTTCTCTCCACCAGTTTGAAATATTGTACTAAGAATAAGTCCAATATTTCCTTTTGGGTTTGTTACGCCAGTAGGCAATCCTGGTGTTGTTTGTTGCAGTGATGTGACTGCATCAGAAACCGGTGTTGCATGAACAAAACCCGGCGTCACTATAGTTGCTATAGTGACGATAGATACTGCGGAACGTATGTATTTGGTAAGCATATGGCAAACACGGGAGATAATTTTCGCTTTACATAGATTAACGTATTAATTCCTCGGGCACAAGAGAAAATAATACGCTTATTTTAAAACTACTTGCAGAGTTCATATTTTCTTTTCTACTCATTCTATTGAGAAGAGTATGTCGTATGATCAAATATTTTGTTCACTAAACTCTACGCTTGATGATGTTTTCTCAGGTATAATCTTTTTTAAATTCAGCCCTGGAATACTTAGGCTACCTTTTTTTTCTGCTTCATTCGTGTAGGTGATTTTTACAATTTCACCAGTTTGCACTTTCAACAAAAGGGGCTTTGTTGAAATATCCTTTGTTCCTATTTTAAAAACATTAAACACCTGCTGGTTTTCTTTTGAGTCAGATTTTAACACCTGTGGCGCAACAACTACAGATTCGCTAGTATTCGTAGTTTCTGATGGAGATTTTGACTTCATGTTTGCGACATAGTAACCACCTATAGAGCCACAAATAACCACTCAAACTACAATTCATACTACCAACTTCGCTTTTCTTAGGCGATTTATAAAGCCAATGTATTGTCGATTTATCATGGTTTATGCGTTAATGTTATCTTTGATGTATTTTGGATTATTTGCGTACTTCAATCCTTCATCAATCGTAATATCACCCTCGTGAATAAAGTCGATAATGTCTTGCTCAATGATCTGCATCCCTTCTCGTTTTGAGGTCTGCATAACAGATGGAATCTGATGGAGCTGATTTTCTCGGATGAGATTGGAGATCGCAGTATTCTTAGTGAGGATTTCCTTAGCGAGGCGCATCCCAGAGCCATCGGATTTCTTGAGAAGGCGTTGTGAGAATACTCCGATGAGCGTATCCGCAAGCTGAAGGCGTATCTGATTCTGTTGATCAGCTGGAAATGCATCAATTATACGAGAAACGGTCTGATAGGCACTACGTGTATGGAGCGTAGAGAATACGAGGTGTCCCGTCTCGGCGAGCTTGAGGGCCATTTCGATTTCGACAGTATTTCGCATTTCTCCAAAAAGAATGACCTGGGGATTCTGACGCATTGCTCCAATAAGCGCAGTTCAGTAGTCAGGCACGTCGCGACCAATCTCTTTCTGTTCTACGATAGACTTTTTATGTGCATGGATGTATTCTACTGGATCTTCGATCGTGATTATGTGCTTTGCCTGTGTTGCGTTGATTTCATTGATCATTGCAGCTAGTGTTGTTGACTTACCAGAACCGGTTGGCCCAGTTACGAGTACTAGCCCCTGTCCAACACGGGTGATTTCTTCGTAGATGAAGGGAAGTTTGAGATCCTGGAGACTCGGGATAGTCTGAGAAAGCAAACGAAGCACCACCATATAACACCCCATCTGAAACGAGATATTTCCTCGGAACCGGAATTCCTGAAACATGAACGAGAAATCAAGATTCTTCGTTCGTAGGAGTTGATCGTGTTGTTCTTTTGTGACGAGTGACCGAGCAAATTTCTCGGCATCTTCCGCAGTGATGATCTCCATTTCCTCATCAATGAGGATAATTTCACCCGAGATCTTAACTGCAGGATACGTCCCAACGGTATAGTAAAAATCCGATCACTTGTTGTCAGTAATCACTCCAAGAAGTGCATCACGAAGCCCGTAGTCTGGGATGAGAGTATTTTCCATCATATACTGGTTTTGTTAGAGTTTTTTTGCGACTTTACCGAGATTGAAGAACGGAAGCATGATTGCGAGGACGATCGTACCAACCATGAATCCGACGAATACGATGATGAGGGGTTCGAGTGCGGTCATGATATTGGAAATATATCTTCGCAGGATTTTCTGATAATTTTGTCAGACTTTGAACATACTTGATCCGATTGTTCCGGTTTCTTCTCCGACATTGACCATATGAACGAGGTCTTCTGGAAAGAATGGATTGTGGAATGTAGCGGTATCTTTACGGGATTCGGTCGAGAGACCCATAGCCACGGAGAGCTTAATCCCGGTTTCGACTTCGTTCTTGATGCGGATGATATCCTTCTTGAAGTGCAGGTTTGGCACCACATTTGCGGAGGTTTCGAGTGCTTCGAGCATGAGTACTCCGGAGTCGAGCAGGAGATGAAGAGCATTGATGAACAGGATAATATTCATCTGCTTCGTGATAAATCCAAATACCGGGATTCGCAGTGAGATATGTCCGATCACTATCTGTCAGATATACGTTCGCTTGAACAGGATGAATGATATAGCTGCGATGATAATCCCTCATCCGAGCACGAGATAGTTCCCAATGATGAAGTCCGATATATTGATCATGAACTGCGTGAGCCCTGGAACTTCAACCCCCGTCTTCTTGAAGGACTCTGTAATCTTCGGGAGGATGAACACAAGCATGAAGACAACCATCGAGATCGAGAGTGTAAAGAGGATGATCGGGTAGATCATCGCCCCCTTAATCTTTGACTTAATCTCGATATTTTCGAGCAGTGTAGCCTCAAGCTCAGATACAACGCGCGGCAGTGTACCAGTCTTCTCCCCTACCTCAATAAGTGCTATAATAAGTGGATCAAAGTACTTCGAATACTGCTTCATCGTATCAGAGATCGAGAGTCCGTGATCGAGGTTAGACCGTATATCTGCAACGATGTTTTGAAGTTTTGGATTCTTGATCTGTTTTTGAACGATGGAAAATGCAGTCTTGAGATCGATACCTGACGAGAGGAAATTCGCAAGCTTATTCATGAATTCCCAGATCTCCTTGTCGCTGATTCCACCGATGAGGATTTGAGTGCTGGATTTTTTAACAGTTACCTTTCCTCATTTTCTTGTAGTAGATGCTGCGGCACGCGCTTTATTCAAAAGCTCGCGGAACTTTGTGTTATCAAAAGTTCCGTTGTCTCGTATGAATTTTGGTTTGCTCTGAAAAAACATAGCTAGATATTACCATTCTTATAGAGGACGTCGATAGCTTCTCGAATAACGATAGCGTATTCACCTTTATCGTAGAGCTCCTGGAGGAGATCGTACTTTTTCTGAATTCGATCTTCGAGCTTCATGAGCTTTCCTTTGTCTTCATTTTTCATGATTTTTTCGAGGAAGAACTTCATGCGTTCATGAACAAATCCTTGCTTGTAACAAATAGTGATATCCTGCTTGAGTCGAGCGTATTCACCGATCTTGTAGAGTTGCTCAAGATTCGCAAGTCGGGCTTTGAGTTCCGACTTATGTTTCTCGATTCGCATAGCCTCAAGGACTTCCGCACGAGTTTTTCCACGATAGTCGATTTTGATGGCATGCTGAGTGGTATCGAGCTCACTCAAGAGTTGATCGAGTTCGTGTTTTTCAGTGATAAGATCCTTCGAGGTATCGCGTTTGAACATGAACATCGAGACATCATCGAGAAATACATTCTCCCCCATGAATTCTCGCACATTCTTCATAATAAGTTCGTAGAGTACTGCGGCATCCCCCTTGGATTCGGGAGCTTTGTTGCGAATTACAGCTTCGAGACGACTCAGTCCATAGAGCTCATTTCGCGCATTGCGGGCCTCGATGATACCATCGGTATATCCGATGAGAATATCGCCATCTTCAAGCATAAATTCTCGAAGCTTGATCGAGCTTACATTATTGATGCTGCGAACCCCAAGTGCAAGACCGCCCGGGATTACTTTCTCAACTTCTCAGGTATTCTTGTGGTACAAATACATCGGATCGTGTCCAGCACCGATGAAGTTAAGTTTTCCTGACTTTGAATCATGCTCAAAACAAACTCCAGTGACAAATACTCGACCTTTGAGTTTTTCTTTAAGTTCGTTATTGATCGCTCGGAAAAGCTCGAGGAAGTTCTTTATCTTTTTGGTCTGTTCGAAAAATATCTTTGAAAGCAATGAAACCGTGAATCCAGCCTGAACTCCGTGTCCCGTTGCATCTCCGAAATAGAACACCGTACGATTTCAGTCCTGATAAAACCCAAAGGTATCACCTACGATCTTGTCCTTCCCTAGGATTTTCCCAAAGAAGTCGTATCCATCAATTTTGAAATTGCTAATATCCTTACTCAGACCACTCGTCATCTCGGAAAATAGTTCATCATTCCCTTGTGCATCTGTTATTTTGCTGATTGATCCTGATTCCAGCAGGAGTTGTTCGATAGTTCTGAGAGCCTTCTGTCGTTTGATGTACTCTTTATGCTCAGCTTGCTTTTTGCTGATTTTAGAGAAAAGTTGTGCAAACTTTTCTTTGAAGCCATATTTTGATGTCTCGGTCTTGAGAGACTCGACGGCTGCATTTTTTATCCCAGCTTCGCGAAAAAATCTGTCGAATCTCTTTTTGAGTGTTTCATCGTCGATGGCCTTTGTGCTGAGTCTTTTGTCGTGTAGACTCTGAACACGGATAAGCGTATCAGTGGCAATTTTCGAATTAAAATGAACTGACGCAAGCTTTTTAGCAATATGCAAGGCTTGTGCAATTTCATTCTTTTTAATAGCCTCGTTGATCACTTTGATCTCAGATTTTATCGCTGCATTTATTTGGTTTTCTGTATCTTTTTCAATCTTCTTTGCCTTGAGCACCTCACATTTTTCGATGAGTTTTCGGAGTTGATTCTCCCACTTATAGAGATTTTTAAGCTGGCGTTCGATAACTTTTGCTTTTCACTGAGCGGTCTTTGAGATGCTAGGGATATTGGATGCAGCAAGGACGGCGATCTTGCGCTCTGCACTATTGAAGTATGTGATACCCGTTTTAATTTTGAGAAGAAGCTCTCGTGCTGCCATGATGGCATTGTCGTACTCTTCAGACTTCTGATATGTAACGATCCAATCATATGCATCCGAAAAATCCGTCACCTTGTCAGCTGGTGACGAATGCATTTTGAAGAAAGTATGAAAAATTTCCTTGATCATTTTGATTAAGTCAGCTGAAGTGCCTCTTCGATCGACGTTTTTCCTGTGACAGACTTAATAAGCGCGTCCTGTACAATACTGATCATACCGAGCTCTCTGGCCTTTCGTTCAATATCCTGGACGGATGCTTTATTGAGTATGAGTGGATTGAGTTCTTCGTGCATATTGAGCACCTCGTGCACTCCGAGTCGTCCAATATATCCGGTATGATCACATTTTTCGCATCCTTTTGGACGATGAAATTCGAGTTCTTCTACACTCTCATCGACTACCCCGCTTAATTCTTCAATGATGCGCTCCTTTGTACTCACGTCATCTATATGATGAGCGGTGCTACAATCAGGACAAAGACGCTTCACGAGTCGCTGTGAGATTACCATCTTGACCGCAGAAGAGACGAGAAACGGTTCAATACCCATATTGATCAGACGCTGGATTGTACCAGCGGCAGAATTCGTATGGATAGTAGAGAGAACAAGATGACCCGTTAGAGCTGCTTCGATCGCAAGCATAGCAGTTTCCTTATCTCGGATTTCCCCGACCATGATGATATCCGGGTCTTGACGCACGAGTGATCGAAGTCCTGCTGCAAAGTCGAATCCGATCGAAGGCTTTACCTGACTCTGATTGATGAATGGAATATTGTATTCAACCGGATCTTCGAGTGTTGAGATATTGTATTCGAGCGGATTGAACGACTTAAGCATCGAGAAGAGCGTCGTTGACTTACCCGAACCAGTCGGACCTGCAACGAGGATGATACCATATCGACTCGCAAGACTCTTCTTGATCTTCTCAAGATTTACATCGAGAAAGTCGAGTTTATCGAGCGAGAGCAGTGAGGTGTCCTGGCGCAAGATACGCATAACCGCCTTCTCCCCTTCTACGAGCGGCAAAATACTCACACGTACATCAATCCCTTCGTTCCAGCGTTCTGAATGGTATGCGATCTTCCCATCCTGTGGCCTGTACTTTTCGTCGATGCGGAGATTTGCGAGGATCTTGAGACGTGAGATGAGCTTCGCGTATTCTTCGTGTGAAATTTTGTCTACAAAAATAAACTCCCCACTTGCGCGGAAGCGTATGATGACGAAATCTTTTGCAGGCTCGATATGAATATCCGAAGACTTCATTTCGAGAGCATAGTCAAAAAGGCTATTTGTATATGCAATGATGTCACCAAGGTCCGTACTGACTGTTCGCTCTAGAAAATCCTTTTGGGATGGTATTTTTTGTAGCAAATTCCACTGACATTACGATCTACACAGTAACACTATAGTACACTATCAATTTATGAGCAAATTCTGCACATGTATTTATAGCTCTACAATGCCTTTGTTAAGGTGTATATATATCCAAAAAACCAAAAAACCCAATAATTTCGATGTTTTAAGCTTCAAATAAAGCTTACAAGTTAGATTTGTATTGTTCAGTAAAGAATTCCCGAATTTAAAAATAAATGAATTTTACTTTTTTAGAAATAATCTATCATTTCATACGACACGAGTCCGAGTAGGTTCGTTTAAAGTTTAAATCAAAGTTTGACAACCTACAGAGATTGTGTTTTGATGCAAATGTTCGTAAGCAATTACGACACTCCTACTTCTCTTACCATATTTTATGGTT
This sequence comes from Patescibacteria group bacterium, assembly GCA_049315825.1. Lineage (GTDB taxonomy): Bacteria > Patescibacteriota > Gracilibacteria > BD1-5 > UBA2023 > JBMOJK01. The sequence continues at coordinate 12,932 of JBMOJK010000016.1, read as the reverse complement.
TCACAAACAACACAGGCTTCTGCCTCATCTAATAAGGGTTTCACCCTCGTCGAGCTTATCGTAGTTATCACGATCCTCGCAATTCTCGGTACTATTGGATTCCTCTCACTTCAGGGGTATTCTGGTCAGAGCCGTGACTCTAAGCGTACAGCAGATCTTCGATCTCTCTCTACTGCTATTACAACGAAGTCAACTGAAGGGATTGCACTTATTGCAGTTGCAACAAACACGCCTGATGCACGCGTAACGAGCGCAAATATTGCAGGAGCTACAGCATCAGGTGGTGTTGATTACGAAGCAGGAAGTCCAAACTTCACAGTTCTTGGTCTTAATGCTTCAAACTTTAAAGATCCACTCGGTTCTGACTACCGCGTAGGAGCTTCTATTAAGGATAATGGAGTGTTTCAGGTTGCTGCAAAAATGGAGCCATCAGGAGCTAATGCAAGTGGTGTTGCACGCGTAACAGGTAACTACGTAGCACGTACTACTGCACCAACATCTACAGCATCAGGCTCAGTTGGATCTACAAGCATTACAAATCTTAGCACAGCTGTAGTTGGTCTCTTTAAGAAGGGTGATACTGTAACACTTACAGGTCCAACTACAACAACAGTAAAAATTGTCTCTGTTGGTGGCGATGGACGATCTATTGTTGTAGACACTGCTACTGCTGGAGCCGCAGTTACTAACGTTGCTCTTGCTGCAAATGAAACTACTGGTCTTATCGGTACATCTGGAACACTCGGAACTCCAGTTACTGACGGTGGATCAAACCTTCCTTACTAGTTGCAGACTTACGAGATATTCAGATGGTTTCTCGTAGCTCAAAAACCAGGTTTCGAGAAATCGAAACCTGGTTTTATTTTATTCGTCGAATATATCATACATGCAAACCAAATACCGTTCTCATCAGGGTTTCACCCTCGTCGAGCTTATCGTAGTTATCACGATCCTCGCAATTCTCGGTACTATTGGATTCCTCTCGCTTCAGGGATACTCTGGTCAGAGTCGTGACTCGAAACGTATAGCAGATTTACGAACACTCTCGACACTCGTCTCGTCAAAAACTACCGAAGGAATATCTCTCATAACAACCGTAAGTAGCACAGCTGTGAATGCTCGATTCGCAGCAACAAATTTCCTTGCTGGTACTTGAGTGATTTACGGTACAGACTATGATGCAGGAGTCCCGAACTATACAGCACTTGGAATTAGTGCATCCAATTTCTTGTCATCAACTTTTACAGATCCAGCTGGCGGAGAATACCGCCTTGGGGTAAACACAAAGAATGGTGGGGTGTTTCAGATAGCTGCAAGGATGGAACCATCGGGTTCTTTTGCAAACTGAGTTGCAAAGGTAGTTGGAAACTATAACTGACGTACTTCAGAGATTATTTCTGCAAGTGGCTCGTCTTCATCTCCTGTACTTTCCAATCTCCCTGCTGATTCTATCAATAAGATCAAGGAGGGTGACACTATCTGGTCAATTGGTCTTACGACCAATGCACCATATCTCGTATCAAAAGTATCTCGCGACAGCAGAACATTGATTCTCACAAGCAACCTTACTGCTTGAACGCTCACTGGTATTCGACTCGGTAATGTTGTTGCAGGACGTGATGAGCCCGCAGGACTGATTGCCACCTCAGCAACTGGTTCAACTATCGTTGTCGATGGTGCTGGAGATCTTCCATATTAAAGCAGAAAATACGATAAAAAAATCCCCTCACGGGGATTTTTTTTGCTGTATTTGATTTCCCTGAGGAATCCCTTAAACTAGGGGACGTTTATTCATTCCTCACAGATGATGTCATACATTCGCTCCTTACGCGGGTTTTCACTTGTTGAATTGCTCGTGGTTATTACTATTCTTGCAATCATTTCTACAGTTGCATATACGAGCTTCTCTGGAGCTACGGACAAGGCAAAGAACTCAAAACGAATCAGTGACCTCGCCTCAATAGAGCTTGCACTCCAGTCATTCCGACAGGACAAAGGGTACGTTCCTCTGCCAGCGCTCTATAACGCTACTACCAATCTTTGGGGATACAACAGCACAACTACTGCATCTATCAAGAACGGGATCACCGTTACAAAGAGTGGCGAGGCAATCACGGCTGTAACTACTACAGCTTCAGTCGGAGGTGGACAGGTTATGGATACACTTACTTCCACGAACCAGATTGGTGCAAAGGGAGTTATAGACCCAAGTGTACTTCCAAAGGAAAAGCTCTCACAAGATCTCCTCGATCCAGCTCTGAAGGATATTAAGGTAGGCGGAAGTCAGACATTTGCAGATTATGGTCTGGGTCGATATGTGTACGCCGTATACGCAAAGAGTGCTGCTCCAGCTTCATGGAATGCTGGAGGGATGACTGCAACTGCTTTCAATCTAGCAGGGACAATCCTCGATGACCAGAAAGGACCAATCACCAAAATCAGCGGTGACTTTGATGACAAATTCAGCGGATGTAATGGAAATTGTCCAGTTTCACTCATTGGACCAGGAGGTGCAACTGCCAACCTCAAGAACAACGATACAGCCAATACCCCATTCCCAATTAACGGATTCTAATATGACTCGAACACCCCTCGTAAGCAAGAAAAAGAAAATCCTCACGGATACTCTCATCCCAACAGTTATCGACAAGACTCCTTCTGGTGAGCGCGTGTACGATATTTATTCACGACTTCTCGAAGATCGTATTATCTTCCTCGGTGATGCGATTGATTCGGCTGTTGCAAACACAGTTATTGCGCAGCTCCTCTTCCTCGAGAAACAAGACCCAAAAGCTCCGATTACACTCTATGTAAACTCTCCTGGAGGGCATGTTACGGCGGGTCTTGCGATCTATGACACGATGCAATACATCAAGTGTGATGTTATCACGGTGTGTATTGGACTTGCTGCATCTATGGGTGCGATCATCCTTGCGGGTGGCACGAAGGGAAAGCGTTATTCTCTCCCGAACTCTGAGATCATGATCCATCAGCCACTCGGTGGCGCAGAAGGACAGGCTGCAGATATCAAGATCGTTGCCGAAAATATCATAAAAACCGGTCAGGTACTCTACGGAATCCTCGCTAAACATACAGGAAAGGACATCAAACAGGTTGAAAAGGATTGTGACCGAGATAACTATATGTATCCGGAAGATGCACTTGCCTACTGACTCATCGACAAGATCATCAAGAACAAATAATCTTGCATCCTAGATCATCCAAATGACTTCTTGTTTAACGGGGTCGTTTGGATGATTTCAATATAGAATCAATTTCAGCTATGAATACATCAATAACACAGACAGCGATCGATACACTTCTTACTAAGGGTGTGAGTACTATCATCGACGCAGAAAATATCAAAAAGCGTCTCGCTTCCGGAGAAAAGCTCCGCATAAAATTCGGGATTGACCCTACAGGTACAATCGTACATCTGGGGCATATGGTACCCATTCTCAAGCTTCGAGCATTTCAGGATCTTGGTCACCAGATTGTGCTTATCATCGGAGATTCAACTGCTCAAGTCGGAGATACGTCTGACAAGGACGGAGAACGTCCTATGCTTGCCCGAGAACAAACACGCAAGAACGCTGAGAACTGGATTGGTCTCTTTGGAAAAGTGCTCGACATCGAAAAAGTAGAAGTCCGCTATAACAGCGAATGGATGGATGCCACTAATTTCAATATGGTCGGTGAACTTGCATCACATTTCTCTGTCGCAGAAATGCTCGATCGAGAAAACTTCAGCAAGCGTATCAAGAGTGGTGTTCGCATCAGCCTTCAGGAATTCCTCTACCCAGTTATGCAGGGGTATGATTCAGTAAAGATTCGCGCAGATATCGAGCTCGGAGGAAACGATCAGTACTTCAATCTCCTCGCAGGTCGTACACTTCAGGATGCATACGAACAGAAGAAGCAGGACATCATGACTTTCGAACTTCTCATTGGTCCAGATGGTAAGAAGATGAGCAAAACCTCGCCAAATTGTATCAGCATCAACATGGAGCCGAACGCAATGTTCGTGAAGCTCATGGAAGTGAAGGATGAGCTCATCATCGACTACTTCAAGCTTGCAACACTCCTGACTTTGGATGAAGTAGAATCGTACCGTGCCCGTCTTGCATCTGGTGAACACCCTCGCAATATCAAGCTCGAGCTCGCAAAGACCGTAGTGAGTCTTTACCACAGTGCCGAAGCTGCAGAGCAGGGGCAGGCATACTTTGAGAAGGTACTCTCAGAAGGTCTTATGCCAAGCAAGGATGAGATGGAGAAGACTGTGATCGGATCTTCACAGATCAAGATCGTTCCACTTCTCAAGGAGATTGGGTTCTTCCCAACAACCGGTGAGGCTCGCAACGCAGTTACGGGTGGAGGAGTAAAGATCGACGGAGTTGTTATTAGTGATATCGAAACAGTGATCACTCTCTCCTCCTCTGAAGGACAGATCGTCCAAGCTGGAAAAAAGAAGTTCAAACTTGTATTTAGTGCTGCCTAATTATCGATCAACTGATGGGATATATTCTATGAATATACGCAGTATGTATCTTGTGACTCGATAGGGTCACGAAGATATTTGCGAGCCATTATTTGCAGGATCAAGATATTCAGGTCATGGGTGAACTGGTTGGACTACGACTTGCGCACAATAGTGGAGTAGCCTTTAGTCTGCCGATCACTGGCTGGTTACAGGTTGCGCTCACAGTCCTCATCATCATGGGTATCAGTTTTTATGCGGCACGACTCGATCCGATCCGCAAAAATATTTTTACAAAGTTTGCATACACATCCGTGATTTTTGGTGCGATTGCAAATGCGATTGATCGCATTATGATCGGCAGAGTCGTGGATTTTATCAGTGTGAAATACTTTGCAATCTTCAATGTTGCTGATATATTTATCACCTTGTGAGCGGTAGTACTCATTTTTTTGCACATTCAATATGAACGCGATCGAAAATAGTTCTCCAGAAGACGCCCTCGGTCCTCCACGCTCTGACATAGTCAGCGTTGGACTTTCCTCACTTGCAAGTGTTGTGGCAGGGTTCGTTGGTGGAGTATTTATGCTTGTGTGTTCACTCTTCTTCCTCGCGGGAGTTCAGGATGCTGCACCAGCGATGTTTCCGTACATCCTCTCGATCGTTGCATTTGTTGCGATCTTGATATCGAGTGCACTTGCGTTCTATCTCCAGACTTTGATATTCCCACAGAAATACCGGGGTGGAGTTTCACAGGCAACTCAGACATTTTTATTCTCACTCCTACTCTATCTCGTATTTACGCCACTCTACGTCGCAGTAGGTTCTTCGCGAACAGATTTTCTGATGATGGTATTCGTGATGCATGTACTCATCAATATCCTCGGGACAACACTTATAGTCGAGATACTTTCAAATTACCGATACTCCCTTCTCTCGGTGTATGCATCGTTTCTGGGATTCTTTGTAGCTGTATTTGCATCGGTTGTATTTTTCTTGCATGCGACTGTTTCGGATAAAATCCTGTATCCACTCTCGCTTGTGCTCGTACTTGCTTTCTTCTTGACTACTACATTTCGAACGCTCTTTGAGCTGGGATATTACTATCTCTATACGATCTCAGGGCAAGATATCCTCGGAAATGTCTTCAAACAAATCGAAGACGAAGAACGGTACAACGAAAAGCTCGCCGAGAAAACCCTTACAACATTCCAATAAATCATGCACGCAATTGCTCGAAAAGTTCTCGTTTCCTATCTCAACGAGAAAAAGATACCCACCCTCGAAGAACTCAGTGCAGCTGAGCTTCCAGACACAAAGACAAAACACTTGGTATTTGTGACGATCTATAAAGACGGTGCTATCGTAGGATCAAGTGGGCGCGTACATGCAAAGCGCGAGAATACCATCCTCGAACTCGTTGATAATACACTCGCATGTCTTTCGGATGTACGCATGGCCCAGGCTCTCGTTACACCAACGGACCTCGACAAGATTAAGATCCGAGTAGATATCATCCGCAATGAAGATCGTAGAATTCTTCAGTCTTACAAGGATATCGATGTAAAAACTGAAGGGTATATTCTGCTTTCACAGAATCTTGGAAAGCTCGCAGTATTACTCCCACACATCACAAATATTGCCGGATCAGCAGAGGAACTTTTTGATATCGTTTGCAAGAAGGCTGGACTTGAACCTGCAAAGCTTACGAGCTCTGATTACGTTCTCTACGGTATAAAGTCGACGAGTTACAGCGAATTTTAATATTCGTCCATGCCTATTTTTGAACTGACGATCTACTCACTGCGCATTGCCCCAACGTACTATGGCCTTGCGTATGCACTTGGATTCATTATTGGTTACGAACTGATAAAAAGACGCGGTATTTTTACTACGGAGACACTCGATAGTCTCTTGGGATATGTGTTTGCTGGGGTGATATTGGGCGGAAGACTCGGGTATGTACTCTTCTACTGACTTCCCTACTATATTGCAAACCCGGGCAAAATACTCGCGTTTTGGGATGGCGGGATGAGCTTTCATGGTGGTGTAATCGGTGTGATTCTTGCGATGACATGGTTTGCTTATCGAAAGAATTTCCAGTTACTCCAGGTGAGTGACGAAGTCACTGCCATCCTACCAGTTGGCCTCGGACTCGGACGAATAGCAAACTATATCAACGGGGAACTTCCAGGGTACGTCTGATACAAGGGGCCATTTGCTATGAATATCCATGGCCTGAGCCACTTTCCATCGCCGCTGCTTGAGGCACTCCTTGAGGGACCTATTCTTTTTGTGATTCTCTTGCTTGCCCAGCGGTCAAAACGACCATGAGTGGTAAGCGCAGTCTTTCTCATCGGATACGCAATAATCCGAATCTCAATAGAATTTGTACGGCTTCCGGATGTGCAAATTGGATACTTCTTTCAGTATTTTACACTCGGGCAGATTCTTTCACTCCCGATGCTCATACTCGGTATATTTCTGATCAAAAAATAATGCAACGCTCGATTTCTCTTACGCTTGTGATGCTCAGTATCGCAATGACCTTAGCTTCATACTATAGACCAGAACTACTATTGTATGCAGCGCACAGTATGACACTGTACTATGGATGGTCTCTTGATAGGGTCATCCCTGAGCTTTTGATGTATCAGTTTCTACACGGAGGTGCACTGCATGTCATTTCCAATGCATTCTTCCTGCTCTACTTCGGGGTAATGCTCGAGCGCAATATTGGTACAAGAGAGTATTTTGCATTCTTTCTCGCAAATACGGTTGCGGTATATGCTGCGATCCTCATGTTTTCGCGTGGACCAACGATCGGGATTAGTGGATTTTGTATGGCTGTGCTCGCATATACGGCTTTGGAGCTACGAGAAAAGCAGAGTCCAGAGGCACAATGAGCGATTGTGATGCTCGTAGTAAATGTACTTATTGGTCTCACAGGCTCGATCAGTCTCGTGGGTCATGCAACGGGTGCGATTTTCGGATTTGTTTGGTGGAATATGAAGAAAAACGCGCAAAAGATACAAAAACTATAGACAAATATTATAAATCAGTATAAATATTGACGATTTCTCCTTTTTGTCTCTAGTAATATGAGCCTCCGTTCACAAGTTTCAGCAGTAATACTTTCAACAGCTGCTGTGAGTGCCGCAGTCTGAACTTACGTATACCACGACACGAACACTGCATCTGCCCAAAAGGCAAATGATACCCTTAAAAAATTTCATGGAGTTCTTCAGAGTCAGGAAAATTCGTCTCAATTTCCAGATCTTGTTGAGGAAATTTTAGCTGAAAGCCACGGAGATCTTACACGGCAGGACTATGCCTTGCTTACTCAGGCTGATCAATTTGATGCATATGCATCAAAACTTGCTGTCGTGGATCCAAAAAGAGCGCAGGATCTCACTATAAAGATCACTGAACTCAGAAGCTTGCTCCAAGAGATTAAAAATTGTTCTTTTTCTGAACGAAGGAAACTACTCAATACTGATATCTATCATACACTCATAGATATCACCTGAGTGCTTGATGTTTCTTCTATGAAGCAATTTACTCAGTTATTCGACAGCAAATCCTGACCAAAGGGTGAAGATGAATGGAGAATTGAGCTCAATGCTTGGCGCTTTGCGATCAAAACTCGACACCTACCGAACGAAAAGGAGCTCCTTGCGCTCATCGATGATAAATGGGAGAGTCGCTTCGATGAAGAGACACCAGAAAAACAGGAGATCGATGCAAAATTTAATCTCCTTACACAACAAGCAGGCCTCACTCATGCGAGTGTAACTGAAGCCATTACTATGAAATAAAGCTGCAGTTACTCGCTTGCAGCTGCTGCAAATTTTTCCTTCCAAAATTCGAGATCCATGATCTGTTTCCAAGCAGTGTGGATCTCTTTTTTGAGATTATCCATATCCTCTTCGGTGAAGGTCATCGAAACAGCTCGATACACTCCGTTCTTCCCTTCTACGAAATCGATCACAAGGTCTCGGACCTCATATTTTGCTGACATCTTCGGATCGCTATCGATGAGCAGCTTGTAGAAGAGAAGTTGTCGGAAATATTTTGCATCACCCTCTTGAGTGAGTCACTTCATCTCGTTCTCACTGCGGATGCGTCCAGTTTTGTAGTCGCTGACTCGCAGAAGTCCTTCCTCGATCTCATCAAGTCGGTCGATCTTCCCGGTAAGTGGGATGCCTTCGAAGTGGATATTGCGCGCAGAGAAACTGTACTCGAGTTCGAGTGGAAGCTTGGCTTCTGGAGCAATAAGATCGTACCAGCCCGCGAGACCATCGAGACCACGCTTCATTTCTTCTTCGAGGTATTCTGGCGGGAGTACTTCACGAGCCATGAGCCGTTCAAATACCGTAAGTAGCCACTGTTTCGTGGGCATGCGGTTGTCTTTCTTCCAGGTGAGATAGAAATCCTCCAGTGCCTTGTGGTAGACCTTACCGAAGATGGTTCGTGGTGTGTCTTCGAATGGATACCGGAAGATGGATTCTTCCAAAAAGAGCATCGGATCAGCGAGGAACTTGGTGAGATCGCTCGCGGAGAGGCGGTAGGATTGGAGTTTTTCGGCGATGAAGGCGAGCTCAGTATCCGAGAGTCCTGGTACATACGGTGAAACTGCCGTAGACGTACTTAGCACGAGCATCTTCTCTATATCCTCAGATGACGCACTCGGCTTTCGATCTGGAGTTGTGGTTGCTTCTGTAATGAAGAGTGACGGGATTTTTGCACGAGCATTATCACTCTCAGGAAATGAGATCGAGAGGAAGTGTTTGGCGCGGGTGATGGCTACAAAGAAAAGGCGACGTTCTTCTTCGATCTCATCGAACGAAGTGACATCGGTTTTGTGAGTGATGGTCTGCGGGAGTCTGAGCTTATCGATATTGCGGCGTTCTCCCCAGACACCATCGAGGACACTCGGTACATACACTACCTCGAATTCCAGCCCCTTAGACTGATGAGCCGTGTAAATCTTCACTCCGGCAATCCCACCAGCGAGATAGGAGTCAGATGCGAGCGCAACTCCGTACGATCGCATACGATCCCAGATCGTGAAAAGCTCGCTCAATTCAGTGATAGACCGGAGTGCGGTCTTGTTCTTCACGAACGAAAGGATCGAGTAGAAATTGCGAAGTCAGGTCACACCTGCGTGTTCACGGATGAACTGTGTCACGCTAAGTGTATCGAGTACACTGTGGATACGAGTAGCAACGAGACCGTCTCACTTTTCACGGAGATGTATGAGCTTGTTCGTTACCTCGCTCCAGATCGGTGCACGCTCTGCGAAGACGAGATCTCGGATGTCCTCACGGATGAGCAGATCAAAGAGTGTGAACTTGAGTTTCCGGTTGAAATTGAGATCGGAAAGCTGGCGGATAAGTCGATAGATATCAGACTTCTCAACATCGAAAATCCCACTTCGTAGTACGAAGATGAGTGATCGATCCGGGACGACTACCATCTCAGTGACACGAAGAATATGCTCAAAAAGAGCCATTTCTTCTGTGTCGAGGAGGTTTCCCTTTTCACGACTCTCGTATGGAATCTGTGCCTTAGCGAGGAGTTCACTCCAGGCTGAAACCTCACGATTGGTTCGGACGAGGATCGCCATTTCTTCGTATTCGACTCCAGTGGCATGGTGCGCACGTATTCCATCGAGCACCGCCATTTGTTCTTCTACAAATGTTGGATACGAGACGAACTCAGCTCGGCCAGATGGATGATCAATTTTTGAGATCAGCGGTTTTTCGAGGCTTGGGATGAGTTTAACGATGCGAGAATTATTTCGGTCGATCGTCGTGCGTGCGATCGCGAGAACATCCTCGATCGAGCGATAGTTTTCTTCGAGGACGATGATTTTCGTATCTTGGAATTTCGTTGAGAAGTGAAACATATTCTCAAGATTCGCCCCTTGAAAACGATAAATACTTTGATCATCGTCTCCGACCGTCATGATATTTGGTGCGTCTTGCACGCTCAGGATGGCTTCTAGAAGGTTATTCTGAGCTGAACTGAGATCTTGGAATTCATCGACCATGATGAACTGATATTGCTCAGCAAGCTCAGTGGCAAGAAGGGTGTTGTTGCGAAGTTCACGCGAAGCATGGAGGATCATGTCAGTGAAATCATAGAGTCCACGCTGACGTTTTTTGGCTTCGTAGTCTTCGTAGATCTGTGCGAGTTCACGAAGTTTTGCTATATGACGAGCCTGTTTTTCTTGCGTTTGGGCGTATTTCTTGAGCTCGGGTTTGATCTCGGAGAGTTCCTCAGCGTAGGATTCCTCAAGCATATCTACATGATCACGAAGGATCTCAGGAGTTACCGCTTCATCACGGAGTTTCTTGATGCGACCAGAAATATCCCGGATCCAGTATCCTGGCTCGTATACCGGACGAAGTTCTGGGAATTCACCCTCAGTAAGTACATCTTCAAGCAATGTATACGAGTCAAGTTCGTCGATCGCATTGAATGCTCGGTACTGTAAAAAAGCTTCTGGGAATCGATCGATGATATCCTTTGCAAAGGCATGGAGTGTTGTTACCTTCACGCGGTAACTATCAGGTCCCATGAAGTCAGAAAGTCGCTTTTTAAGAGCGACTACTCAGGCTTCAGTGAAAGTAGTGATGAGGATATTATCCGGTCGAGCATCGGTGAGTTCGAGGATGCGACATGCACGAGCAGAGAGTACCTGTGTCTTCCCTGTCCCCGGACCTGCAACGACCATCACAGAGCCGTAGATCGTATCTACGGCTTCTTTTTGCTTGGTGTTGAGACGATTGTAGGCTTTGGTATAGGCTTCGTGCATGGTTGTTGGTATTGGATTTAGACTCCACTCAAAAGATCGTCCATTTCTTCTTCGGCGGCGATCCCGTCTTTCTTTTCGCGCTCGCGGTTTTGTTTGGCGATCTCATCTCCGAGTTCGAAAGCAGCTTGAAGTTTACGGATTTGTGATTTGGTGACAGGTTTTCTGCGTCATCCGGGTGATGCGAATTCCATCTGAATTATTCTCGAAATAATACAACTACAACAGTTCGAAGCAGGATCTTGATATCCAAAAGTATACTCCAATGCTCGATATAATACGTATCGAGCGCAACTTCCTGATCGAACGAATTCTTATGGCGACCATGCGTCTGTGCCATCCCGGTGATACCAGGTTTGAGAGTGAGGACTTGTTTATGCCATTCATCATAGAGCTCTACTTCTCGAGGCTGGTGTGGACGTGGTCCTACGAGACTCATATTTCCGATGAATACATTCCAAAGCTGTGGAAGTTCGTCGATCGAGTATTTTTCGATAAACCGACCGACCTTTGTTTTGCGTGGATCGTTCTCGATCTTGTAGAGTGGTCAGTTCCGACCGTCATGTTCTTTCTTGAGTGATTCTTCGAACTTGAGTGCTTCATCGGCCTTCGGAGCTACTCCGTACGCGTCTTTTACGCAGTATTTCCAGTAAATATAGCGGAACTTGTACAGGTCAAAGAGTGATCCATTCTTCCCTACTCGACGATTGAGATAGATCGCAGGTCCAGCATGATCCTCGAGTTTGATAAGGACTGCGATCACGATAAATATCGGAGAAAGCAGGATAAGAAGGATGGACGAGCCCAGAAGATCAAATCCTCGCTTGAGTACACGCCCCCATGGAGTGAGACCCACAAAATCAAGCTCTACCAGCGGAACATCCTGCACAAAACGAACGGTTGTATGTTCGAGAAGCGCACGATTATTTACCTGTGCAAAGCGGAGTTTTATCCCGTAGATACGAGTCAGTCGGACGATTTCATCGAAAAATCCAGCGTCAGGATCATTTTCCAAAAGTACCACCTCATCAATCTCTCCTGCTCGCACGCTCGCAAAAAGTTGTTCTTTTTTGCCCGTAGTAACGATATTTCTAGGATCGCGTCGGTAGCTCTTGCAGACATCCGTGTCCGATTGACCAAGTAGAAAAATACGTGTCTTAGGAAGAAGATTGTATGTATGGAGCATGCGCTGTAGCATTGCAAAGATGAATCTTGATCATCCAGACATAAAAAATATCAACCAAAACGCGAAGAAAATCACAAGTCGCGGAATCTCAGTTGCATACAAATACCCATTCCCTAGGTATACAAGTGCTATGTAGAACAGAAACCAAGATGCAGAAGAGACGAGGAGTTTTCAGAGACTTTCGCCCACACTATAGTCGTTCTGCATACGATACGCACCGCGAAATACCTGCACCAACAAGAACAAAACAGCCCCCGCAAGTGCAAATTTCATAAGTGAGATATCGCTGATCGTCTGAACAGGGAGTTTTATCCCTGGAATGAGATCAGTCGCACGGCGAATATTTCTTGCGAGAAAAAAAGCCCATAGAACAATCGCAAAATCCAGTGGAATCTTTGCAAGGGCGAAGAAAATCATGTATCGTTTCACTAAAGATCAGTATATTGAGT
>JBMOJK010000015.1:0-24870 GCA_049315825.1 Patescibacteria group bacterium | reverse complement strand
TGACTTCGATGCACGCACTGCAGCGGTTCTTGAGGATGACACAAAAAAGCCCGCAGAAAAGCGTGAAGAGCTCATTGCCCTCTATGCGGAATTCAAGGGAAAAATCGAAGAGCTTCAAGGTCGAATCGTAGGACCAGAAGGCGCACAACGTGCCCGAGAAGCCGAACAAGGAAAACAAGAAGCCAAACAGGCAAAAGATGCAACTGAACAATTCCACACAGCCCGTAAGGAAGCACAGCAAAGACTTGCGCTTGAAGCAATCAACAAAGAGCGCGTGTATGCAAAAACAGCAGAACGGGAACATATAGCCCAGGAAAGCAAGGAAAGAAAACAAAGCTCCGCAGGTGCAGATGATGCAATGAAACTCGCATAATATAAAGGGTACGCAAAGCGTACCCTTTATATTACTCTACTCAGAAATAGTCACCCATTCATTCAGACTTCATGAGCACCAATCAATACTCAAATATTAAATAAAATTTAATATTTTTTTTGGAAATTTTTTAAATAATCTTCATCGAAACTCAATAAGTCCTTCTTTTTGCGATCAACCAGTTTCATATGAAAAAGAAATCAAGAACTTATGCAACGCTTGTGATTATTGGCATTTTTGGTGCTGTGACCTGAGCAATGGCGATGCGCTTCATATTCGCATCCAATGAACCAATATGAAATGTGCCCGCAACACTTGGTGATGCACTGATTATGAGAGACCCCCTCCTTCCTGATCAGTGAACGTATCTCGAATCCCAACTCAAAGAGCGTGCAGATACACAAAAAACACCCTACACCATAACAAAAAATACAAGCAATCGATGGACTGATATTGCGATCAATCTTCCTGCGTTTACTGATCAGTCTGAGGATCAGAAAAGAATTTTTTTTGATCGAGTACGACATGAGCCAACTTACGCACTTCAGTTCAATATTACAGACAATCGTACGCTGATACGAACAGAATTACAGGAGATCTTTGCTGTCTTTAAGAATATGAAGAAACTCACATTCTCATTTGTTGGATATCCGAGTAACTACTCTGAAATATTTGATACTGCAAAATGGATTGCGAGTCCCGAGATGGAACTTGCGGTCTATGTTTCAGGACCAATTTTCCCGTATGGATTTCATAGTGATTCATTCATCATGCGCGCGAAGAAAATAACAGAAGCAAACAACAAAGATATCAAACTGAAAAGCTTTGTATTTAGCTTAGATAGAAATGAAAGCTCTCAGTATATATTGGCCATATGAGAGAATGAATTGAAATATTTCCCAACAAAATCACTCTCCGTGAGTGGTGTATTGATCCGACCTTTCCCGGACAGGAGTGATGAGCGACAAGGTCGCGAAAAGGTGGAGGCATTTTTCAGGGAAAGCCCTATAGAGGCTATGAATATTGGACTTGTTGGCACAAAAGAAAACGGGAAAATTCGACTTCTTGGTTTTTAGATCAATAGAGTAAGTAAGCCTCATGTGCACAATATCTTGGTTACAGTAATAAAAAACACCTCTCACGAGGTGTTTTTTATTACTTGTTTTCAATCGTTTCTGAGAGATTCATGATTGGTTGCATGATACCAACAGCGATAAAGCCAATGACGATTGCCATCGTGACGATAATGACTGGTTCGAGCGTTTTATTGATAGCATTGATCGTGTTATCCACTTCTTCATCGTAGAAGTCTGCGATCTTAAGGATAATAGAGTCGAGTTTGGCAGTTTCTTCTCCAACCTTGATCATCTGAACGAGCATATCTGGGAAAAGTTTGTCGTCTTCGAGATTTTCAGCAATCTTTATTCCTCGTTTTACGTCTTCTCGAAGTGCAAGAATACGCTGACGATAAACCTCATTTCCGACGACTTCTGAGACGATTCGTAGTGACTCTACGATCGAGATACCACTTCCGAGGAGATTGGAAAGTACTCGTGAGAACTTCGAGAGAATAACCTTACGAAGCACGGGGCCAAAGATCGGAAGCATGAGCATGATAGCATCGAACTTGTAGTGTCCCACTGCACTTTTGCGCCAAAAGGCAACTCCAACGATCAAAGCCACAATCACTGATATCATCGCCCACCAATACCCCACAAAGAAGTCACTCGTTGTCATCAAAAACTGAGTAAGCGGAGGAAGCTTATCTTTTTCTCCAAACATTTCTACAAGTTTTGGCACAACTAATGTCATAAGCACGGTAATCGATCCGAACATGACGATGACAATCGCTGCAGGATAAATGAGTGCACCTTTGATCTTCTTGGTTACACTATCAACCTTTTCCACCTGGTCCGCAAGCTGAATGAGCGCGGTATTAAGACGTCCCGTTTTTTCTCCCGATTCGATAATAGAGGCCTCAGCATCTGTAAATGTTCCTTTAAAGCCCCGAAGTGTAAGTGAGAGATTTTTTCCACTCTTTACCCCTTCAATAATGTGAGAATAGATGTTTTTAAGAACGGGGCTTTGTTCCTGTTTTTCAAGAATTGCAATACTCTTGAGTACTGGAAGCCCTGCATTCACCATAGTTGCGAGCAGTCGAAAAAAGATCACTTTTTCCTTGAGTTTCATTTTCTGATTGGCAACAATCCACTCATCGAGCGATTCAAGGGAGAACTGAAATTTCTTCTTTTGTGCTTGTCCACCCGATTGAGTGTCTTGGATGATGATATCTTCCATGTTGGCAGATTAATTTTCTTTTGCGGCTGCGTAGACTTCTTCGAGGGATGTAAGTCCATTGAGGGCTTTCATGATTCCGTCCTGTTCGAGTGAGATCATCCCATCATCGATCGCCATTTCGTTGATTGCAACACTGGATTCGCCAGCAATAATTGCTTCCTTGATCTTTGTAGAGATTTCCATGATTTCGTAAAGCCCGACACGTCCAGAGTAGCCAGTATTTCCACACTGATCGCATCCAACGGGCTCATAGAATGTTGGATCCTTGAGCTTTTCCATCTCAACACGCGCAACGAGTTCGTCTTTCTTGGTTCGCGTGATTGCTTTCTTGACGGAAGCCTGCATCTTTTCTGGAAGTTCGTTTGGCTTGATTGCCTTTTTACAATGAGGGCAAAGTTTACGAACAAGACGCTGAGCAATGATCGCATTGATCGAAGCTGGAAGCAGGTATGCTGGAATCCCCATATTGAGGATACGCGTAAGCGTTTCAGCAGCAGAGTTCGTATGAATCGTTGAGAGGACAAGATGACCCGTAAGTGAGGCTTCGATGGCGATATTAATCGTTTCTCGATCTCGGATTTCTCAGACCATGATGATATCCGGATCTTGTCGGAGGGCCGTGCGTAGTCCCGAAGCAAACGTATACCCAATATCCGGGAACATCTGACTCTGTGAGACTCCATCGATCGTGTTCTCGACCGGATCTTCGAGGGTCATGATATTCACATCCGGCTTATTGAGACGTGCAAGACATGAGTAGAGCGTAGTCGACTTACCAGATCCGGTTGGTCCCGAAGTAAGGATGATACCGTTCGGAAGAGAGATCGCCTTCTTGAGGAGCTCGCCATTGCGACCTTCAATCCCAAGTACATCAAGATCGGGAACTTTCTTTGATTTATCAACGATACGCATAACGATCTTTTCACCGTTGACTGTAGGGAGTGTTGAAACACGAAGATCGAGGGATTTTTCCTCAAGGGTGGTTGAGATACGTCCATCCTGCGGCATTCGAGATTCATCGATCTTGAGGTTCGCAAGGATCTTATAGCGAGCTACGATCTGAGAATGGAGAAATTGCTGATACTCAAGCACTTCAAGAAGCACTCCGTCTACACGGTACCTCAGTCGCACAAAATTCGAGAGTGGTTCAATATGAATATCCGAAGCCCGCAATGAAACCGCCGCCGAGATGATAAGATTACAGATCAGCTGAGCATTGTCTCCTTTGTAGACTTCATTTTTGAGTTCTTCGAGTGCTGTGGATACCATGGTGTATTATTGAGCAGTAGTTGGTGTGCTTCCAGTAGATCGGATCGTTGCAATATCAGACATATTTTTCTGATAATTTGCATTGATTGCATTATAGGTCGTAAGAACACTGTAGAGATTATCAAATTCTGTTCCAATGTCTTTAACCGTAGTATTCTTGAGGGATTCCTGAAGCTTCTGATCAATAGCAGAAATATCATCCTGAAGCCCCTTAATCGCATTTGCCGCAGTAAAGGCTATCGAATTCTTACAGAGTGCATTTGCTCAGTCTTTACAGAGTGCACCATTGGACTCAATATCCTTGCGGAGCTGCTTTACATTCGTCGCAAGTTCGTTGCGAATCTGGATGAAGTCTGCATAACTTCGTCCTCGAACATACAGTACAAGTGCAAGTTGTGCTTTGTTTTTAGCATCATTGCGATCTGGCGGAAGATCAAACTTCGCACTATCAATTGTGATGAGAAGATTGGAGAGTGCAGAATCAGTAGAATCAATATCTGATGAACCAGATGCGCTCGAACTTATTGATGCAGGATCTTCTACGAGTTTCCCATCCTTGAGTGGGAGTTTTCCAGAAGCCTGGATCGAGTCAAGAAGTGCAAGAAGTGAATTATTCGTTCCTGCAACTTCGAGATTTAGCTTATAGCTTCCAATATTGACAGCTCCAATCTGGGATGTACTAAACGAGATATTTGCAAGCCCGATTGTCGAATAACTTTCGAGATTGTACTTCTTAAGAAGGTTCTCTTCAACGTAGTGTACGAGCGACTTAAGGGTGATTCGATTTTTTGAAAACACAGCATCATCTACAGTTGCAGACTCACTAAATGTTGGGAGAATATTTCCGATGATACGAGCATTGGTTTCAATAATCTTATCGTAATTCCCTACAGAGCTCATCTCAGCTTTTACCCAATCGAGATAGTCTGCTGGTGCATTTGCTGGCTTCTTGAGAACCTCAGTGATCTTGTTGTAGTCGATCTTATCTTCTTTGGATCGATTTGCTGTCGAGAGCTTGCTAATGAGCGCCTGATACTTTCGTCCATCAATACCGCTTGATTTCATGGCATTAAAGCTCGAAAGATTGTTGTTAATCTCGTCAACCTTTTGCCCGATAGTACTATATCCATCAGCAACATAGAGTCCGAGAAAAAGTCCAAGCACGATGATAAAAATCGTATTGAGTACGGTACTTTTAATGAGTTTGTTTTGTTTCTTTTTATCGAGAGTTGGGTACATGCTACGATTTATTAGGAACTACGAAGCGAAGCTTGAGATTGAGGGTTGAGTGCGTACTGAACGTAGATTTGATACCAAGATCGGTGCTTGTATATTTCTCGATATCGAGTGTCTTTGGAGATTCAACGATCTGGAAATTACTATTCTTTTCCGAGAGCTTATCGAGAAATGAAAGCGCGGTTGCACGAGATGTGTTAGATTGCGCAGTGCTTCCATCTAGACCAAATCCGTAACAGTCGCACGAAAGCGATACAAGTCATTTTTCATCGATGCTCATTTTCTTGCACTCGATATCTTCACCACGACGAACAGTGGAGAGTGACTTAAGCTCATTGAGACGATCAACAACCTTGCTGAGCGGAACTCGATTCGCAGTGCGAGTCTGGATGAATTGCACCTCGGGTGAACTAAGAATATTTTCAGACTGGAGCTTTTTTGGCACGAGAATAGAGAGTGGAACTGTGAGATCCTTCTCGTACTGCTCACGATCTTTAGTGATCTGATCCTTGATCTCTACATAGCTCTTACAGTCTTTGTTGTCATACCCATCAACGCCCATCGAAAGATACGAACAAACCGGAATATTCGCGAGAAATCCACTGCTATCAAGATTACGAAGCGTAGAGTCTATACCAAATACAAAAGCTACGAGCAAAAGAATCTTAAAAAGGACATCTGTTGCAATACTTGCTATTTCGAGTGGATGTTTTTTGGTATTTGCAGCTGCGTCAGCATTGGCATCACCAAGATCAAGCTCACTTTCGAGTTCTTTAAAAAGGTTTTCCCCATTCATTTCTTCATTTGGCGAGAGGAATTGAGTTTTTGGTGTCTCCATAAAGGATGAAAAATGACGGATACCAGAGCATCCTACCATTCTCCTTACTTGCTTGCAAATTTCGGCCTTGACGCTTGCAAAAGTGGTAGGAATTCTTTAGTTGATGCCATCTTTACAGGAAGTCCTTCCGGCAAGGATGCGAGTACTTCCCCACCCCAATCACTCACGATGCGCTTATCGAGCAACACAAGCACTCATTTATCCGTTTTTGTACGAATAAGTCGGCCAATCCCCTGTCGAAGTTTGATGATCATCGCAGGAAGTGCATAGTCGCGAAATGCATTGTTGTACAGCTTTGAACGCGCCATGAAAATAGGATCCGTCGGAACCGCAAATGGGAACTTATGGATGATCAAAAGTTCGAGGCTCTCCCCAGGGAAATCCACTCCTTCCCAAAAACTCTCCGTCCCAAACAAGACACTTCGATCTGACTGGCGCATGAATTCTCCGATCATCTTGTGTTTTCCGCCGCTGAGCCCTTGTGTGAGCAGCTGAATCCCCTTGGATTTGAAGGCGGGCGCTACTGCGAGAGTCATCTCTTTGATCGCGGTAAATGCCGTGAAGAGCATCAGGGTGCGTCCTCCAAATATGAGGATAATATCCCGGACGAAATCCGAGATTGCGCGCTTTTCGTTCTCCTTGCGTACATCACCGAGCTCCGACGGGATGTACAAAAGTGCCTGCTTTGCGTAGTTGAAATCAGTCTTGAGCACATGCAGATCAAATCCCGAAAGTGACAGCACTCCTGTGATATAATCAAACGATCCTCCAACCGCGAGCGTCGCACTTGTCGCGATCACGCTCTTGCGATCCTTCCAAAGACGCTCCGCGAGCAGTGGTCCGATCGCGAGCGGGGTGGTAATAATTTTGGATGATTGACCGTCTCGCTTCGAGAGAATCCGAATCGTTCCAGTATTGGCTGCCGAGAGAAATTTTGAGAGATGCGACAATAGGAAGTCCAGTCTCGCGATCGGTCGATCGAGTTCGCGAAGGAGTTTTTCTGGTGCAAGAAAGAGCATACGCTCGAACTCTGCAACGCGTGACTGGAGTGAATCGTGGAGCTTGAGGAGTTTCCCATGGATCTCGTGCTCGAAGAATTCACCATCGAGCAATATATCCGTCGCACGACCTCATCCATATCCGTCGTTCTTCGAAGATTTCACCTTTCCATCGAGATAGAAGTCTAGCTCCTCGAAGAACATCGAAGCCGTGAGTACCATCCCCTCACCCTGTTCTTTGGCTTCTGGAAAGAGAAATGGATCGGCGATTTCTTTCTTGTTGTGACGCTTAACGAGTCGATCTACTTCATGGAGAATGCTGTCGATATCGTCGAGCTGCGAAGTTGCTTTGAGTGTGTCGGTTGCGACGGATTCGAGATTGTGGACCTCATCGAGGATGAGGTGATCGATCTTGGGAAGTACACCACGAAGCTCGTCTTCGAGGAATTCTGTGAGGAGCAGTGCATGATTCACAACCACGACGTTTGCCTTCTTTGCACCTTCGCGGGCAATCGTGAGAAACTCGTCATCTTTGTAGGGATTTTCCGAGCCGAGGACTCTTGAGTCCGAGGCATTGATATCTTCGATGAGCGAATATTCTTGTCCGTAAAATGAGAGCTCATCAAGCTCACCAGTCTTTGTCTGCATGAGCCAGAATGCGACCTTGATCGCAAATACTGCTTCCACAAGTTCAAATCGTTCTTTGTCGATGAATTCAAAAGCCTTCAAGAGACTCACGTAGTTCGTGCGCCCCTTGAGTTTTTGCACTGAGAAATCTGCAAGTCCAAAGTCCCTCAAAAGATCACGGAGTTTTGGAATGTCTTTTTCGATGATCTGATCTTGGAGTGTTCGAGTGTTGGTCGAGACGAACATTTGAGCGCCATCTTTCGCAGAATGTAGAATTGCAGGAAGCAAATAGGCGATCGTTTTTCCGACTCCCGTTGGTGCTTCGATGAGGTATTTCTTGCCCTCGGTATACGCCTCATGAACGAGCGAGAGCATCTTCATCTGTTCTGGACGCTCCTCGAGGTGCTTCGCAGCTACAAGTACATCTGCGAAGTTCGGGATACTCTCCGGGGTATCACTGATGAGCCTCGTTGGAAGTGGTGCATGTGTGAGTCGCGAGTGAATCATGCTCACCAGATGATCTTCGGGAGTGGATTCTACACCGAGTACTTTGGTCGCAAAAAACCGGAGCATATTCCCTTCCTCCGTCTGCATCGCGATGAGCTGAAAAGTCTTCTGATGCATATCATCCAGACCCTGCAGTTGCTCATAAAACCGTGCAAATACGAACGCAGTTGCCTGTACATCAGCCATCGCTCGGTGTGCACCGATGTGTTCGTATTTCAGGCTCGTTGCAATACTCGTGAGATTGAGGCTCTTCTCATGGAGCATGAGAATCTCGGCAAGTTTGAATGTATCGATCACGAGCGTTTCACTGAAATCGAGTCCGTATTCTCTGAGAAAACCAACATCAAAATCAACATTATGCCCGATCACCGGAGCTGTCCCGAGAAATTCTGCAATCTTAGTCCGAATCACAGAAAAAACCGGTGCATCCACCAAGTCTTCGTTGGTGATACCCGTGATATAGGTGATATCTTCTTTGATAGCAAATCCTGGATTGATGAGAGATTCGTATCTCTCAAGTTCTTTTCAGGTTTCATCGATTCGCATCAGTGCGATTTCGATGATGGCATCAGTTTTGGGATCAAGCCCAGTAGTCTCGAGGTCTACGACGATAAATTGCATGCGGGTATTTTAGGGTTTCATGGATGAATATCAAAAGATATCCCACAAAACAAAAGAGCCCGAAGGCTCTTGGGTTATGACTGTACTGGACTTCTTGATGTGAGATGCTTTTCGAGATTACGAATCCTTACTTCATGCGAGGCAAAGTCAGAAATATGAACAAATGCTTGTGAGATAAGTGTACGAGTTGCCGTGTGCTCTGCCCGAGATTCTTCTCGGAAAGATTCGAAGTCTTCAGTCAGACGGTCAAATCGTCCGTCCATCTTGTCGAGTCGTCCATCGATCTTGTCGAATTTCTCGAGAACGAGCTTTTGGAATTCCTGGGTTTCCATGTGTATGAATGAGGAAAATAAAAACGCGCTGAGATAAGCTTAGACGAGCAAGAAGGAAAAGCAAAGAAAAATGTCGGAAAACAAAGCATCCTCCTTTGCTCTTGCGAGCTCCGGAGGATGCTTTTTTCTTTGAATTTCTGAGTCTGCAGACTAACGCATCTTGTTGCGGAGGAATGCAGGAACATCGAGGTCAGACTGAGTGTCAGCTGGACGTGGAGCAGGTGCTGGTGAAGCGAATGTACTCTGGTGTCCGATGAGCTTCTTTCCAAATGGATTTGGAGAAGACTTCGCTACTTCAGAATGACGCTGGTTTGTTTCTTCGTTGAATCCAGTTGCTACGACCGTGATCTTGATCTCACCTGTATAGTTTTCGTTGATGGTAGCTCCGAAGATGATGTTCGCCTCTGGGTCACATGACTCAGTAATGATACGCGCTGCCTCATCAACTTCGAACATTGAGAGGTCTGTACCACCCGTGATATTGAAGAGGAGTCCACGAGCACCCGCGATAGAGAGTTCGAGAAGTGGAGAATCGATCGCAGCACGAGCTGCTTCGATAGCTCGGTTTTCACCAGAACCGTATCCGATACCCATGAGTGCAGAACCTGCATTTTCCATGACTGATCGAACGTCTGCAAAGTCAACGTTGATGAGACCTGGGAGAGTGATGAGATCTGATACACCCTGTACACCCTGGTTGAGAACTTCATCTACAATGTTGAACGCATCGAGAAGAGGAGTCTTCTTGTCGATGATCGAGAGGATCTTGTCGTTCGGGATAGTGATGAGTGTATCCACCTTGTCGCGGAGCTTCTCAAATCCATCGATCGCTTGAAGTGATCGACGCTGTCCTTCGAATCCGAATGGCTTAGTAACTACTCCGATAACGAGTGCACCAAGACCCTTGGCGATTTCAGCGATCACTGGAGCTGCTCCGGTTCCCGTTCCACCTCCGAGTCCACAAGTGATGAATACCATATCGGCACCAGCGAGTGCCTGTTTGATTTCTTCACTTGATTCTTCAGCAGCCTTCTGACCGATCTGAGGATTTGCTCCGGCACCAAGACCACGAGTTGTTGCACGTCCGATGTTGATACGAACAGTAGACTTCGAAGTGAAGAGTGCCTGAGCGTCCGTGTTAACTGCGATGAATTCAACACCTTCAAGACCAGACTGGATCATTCGGTTTACGGCATTTGCACCTCCACCTCCTACTCCAACTACCTTGATGTTTGCTACTGGAGAAATGTATTCTGATACATTGATTTCTTCTACCGCTGAACGCATGTCGCCGCGAAGAAGATTCTTGAGTTTGTCGTCTGATTTCTTTGCTACTGGCATAGGAATAATATGAGAGATTATGGGAGGATTTTCTGGAAGAGCTTCTTGACCGAATGAAGGAAGCCACCGAGAGAGATATTGAGTTTGAGTCGAGATTTTCCAGAAGAGAATTTCTGAGAAAGAAGGAGTGTTCCAACGATCCCGGCATACTGAGGGTCTCCGATAGAAGTCCCTGAGATATGATCTGAATCTTCTGGAACCCCAATCGCTGAAGGGAGTCGGAGGATTTCCTTGGCGAGTTCTACGAGGTTGCGCATCTTGGCACCACCACCCGTGATCACCGCACCTTCTGGGAGCATTCCATCCTTTCCTATATGCTTGAGCTCCGTATTGATGAAGTAGAAAATCTCACTGTAACGAGCTCGTGCAATCTCTGAGAGGTATTTCTTAGAGATGACAGCGGTCTCAGTTTTTGAGTATTTTGAGAGATCGATTTCTTCGTCTTTTGCTTTCTCATCTTTACAGAAGAGAACATCACCGTGTTCGAGCTTGAGCTTTTCAGCGAGATCGATCGAGATACGAAGTCCGAGTGCAATATCCGAAGTCACATGCTCACCTCCGAGTGGGATCACTGAGGCGAAGATGAGTGTTCCTTCTTCGAAGACTGCAATATCTGTCGTGCTTGCACCGATGTCGATACATACCACACCGAGCTCCTTCTGTCGGCGAGAAAGTACAGCCTCTGGAGCTGAGAGGACATTTGCATAAATATCTGCAATATCCACACCCACGTCGAAGATACCCTTTTTGATGTTTCCGAGAACGTTTTCAGCGATCGAGAAAATATGGGATTTTACTTCGAGCTTCTTGGCAGCCATACCGATTGGGTTCTTCACGCCAGAAGTTCCATCGAGGGTGAATGATTCAGGTATCACCTTGAGAACACTTCGGTTCACGAGATCAACTCCATTCTGAGACATATCAAGAGCACGATTTACATCGTCTTCTGTCACTTCAGAATGTGGAACTGCAACGATACCTGTATTCACGACACTCTCGATCGTCACCCCAGAGAGTGAAAGATATACTGAACCAGTCTGCTCTCCGAGCATTTTTTCTGCTTCGGAAAGTGACGTGTCTACGTTGCGCTTGAATTCGTCCATATCGAGGATATTCCCCTTTCGTACTCAGTTAGAAGGAGAAATACCCACTCAGAGAATGCGGAGTTTTTTGTCTTCGGTAAATGTACCGATCAGCGTTTTGATTTTCGAACTCCCGATATCAATCGCGGTGAAGGTCTCGCCGGTCACCATGTGTGGTATTGCTAGTTAGTTGTACAAAATTGTTGCTCAGAATTCGGCCCTTTGTAGAGCGGAACTTGTCTTTCGATTCAAGAAAATGAACGCGCACATTATACGCTGTGACTTGGTTTTTTCAACGAGAATGCGAACTTTCGTAAAACGTATTTTTTACGAAAAGAAAAGGGGCTCAAAATACTGCTCAATGCAATTTGTATTTTGGGCATTTTTCATATAATTGGCAGGTTATTTTTTGTACGCAAATTATGAAAGTAGAAGTCAAAAAGATCCCAGGATCGAAAGTAGAACTCACCATCACCGACAACGCAAAGGAACTCGACAAGGCTCGTGCTCATGTTATTGCGACACTTGGCAAGAACGCAGATATTAAGGGTTTCCGCAAGTGAGCAAGCATTCCTGAGGCAATTATCCTCAAGGAATTCGGTCAGGCAGCGATCGACGAACGCGCGATTAACTACTACCTCGACAAGAACTATTCTGACATGCTCGACAAGTCAGGGATTACTCCAATCGCGGCTGGTACAGTTACCGATGTGAAATCCATCTCCCCTATCGAGATCGTTCTCGAGATCGAAGTACTTCCAGAAATCGAGATCGATGTAAAGAAGCTCGACAAGATTTCTATCAAGAAGACAACGGTTAAGGTCACGAAGGACGAAGTAAAGGCGGCAGTTGCTGACATCGAAAAGCGATTTACACACTTCCACGAAGCAGGTCACTCACACGATGACGGATTTGATGCATCGAAGACTGCGATCGAATCTGGTGACCGAGTAACCCTCAGTACACAAGGATACGAGAAGAAGGACGGAGAAGCTATCCCTGAAACAAAGGTACAGAACTTCCCTCTCGTGATCGGAAGTGCGCAGTTCATCCCAGGTTTTGAAGAAAAGCTCATCGGAAGCAAAACAGGAGACACGGTTGAATTCGACATCGTTTTCCCTGAAGACTACCACTCTGAAGCATTCAAGAAGCGTAAGGTATACTTCGTGAGTGTGATCGAAAAGGTTGAAAAGCCACACGGACCAACTTGGACTCCAGAATTCATCGAAAAACTCCGCGGTGTAAAAACTGACATGGCAGGATTCGAAGATATTCTTGAGAAGGAAATCCTCGGAGAAAAGGAGCGTCGTGCTCGTGAAGAAGACGAGGGAAAGCTCCTCGAACAGCTCGAAGAGATCGCAACCTATGAAGTAGGAACAACTCTCGTTTCACGCGAAGCAGAAGCTATCTACAACGAACAGAAGCAGAATCTCGAATCACAGGGATACAACATGAAGACCTACCTTCAGCACATGAAGATGGACGAAGCACAGTACAAGTCAGAAATCATCGAAAAGGAAGCTCGCCGACGTGTTGCTGCTGAACTCATCCTCAAGAAGGTTCGCGATATCCGTGGTGTTGAAGCCTCAGAAGAAGAAATCAAGATGGAAATCAACGGAATCCTCGCTCAGTACCAGAATGCTGATGTACTCGCTCGCCTCAAGGCAAAACTCCAGCCAGGAGATACATATTATGAAGATATCAAGAACCGCCTCGCATACCGCAAGGTAGTTGATGGTTTTTTCTCTAGCAAATAGTAAACAACGGAATGCTTTCCTCAATCCTCAAGACTCTCTTCGGTGACCCCGGAGAGAAGCGACTTCGTAGCTATCAAAAAGAACTCAGCCTCATCCATGCGATCGAGGCTCGTTTTGCAACTGAGATCACTTCGGTAGAAGCCGTTCAGGCCCGCACTGCAGAACTCAAGGCACAGTTCGAAGGACTCGACCTCAAGAACCCAGACGACGTACGAGAAATCAAGCGACGCCTCGACAGCATCAAGCACGAAGCATTTGCGCTCCACCGCACTGCATGTCGTCTCATCGCTGGACAAGAATTCGTCCTCGAAGACGGACACACAGTGACTTGGAATATGGTTCCATACGATGTACAGCTCCTTGGTGCTCTCACTCTCCATGGTGGGAATATCTCAGAAATGAGAACCGGAGAAGGTAAGACCCTCGTAGCTACCATCGCAGCGTACCTCAATGCACTCGCTGGATACCCAGTTCATGTCGTTACTGTCAACGACTACCTTGCACGACGTGATGCGATGGAGATGGGGATTATTTACAATACTCTCGGGCTCTCAGTTGGTATCGTCGTACACGGTCAAGCTCCTGCGGAAAAACAGGAAAACTATCGCCGTGATGTTGTCTATGCAACCAACAACGAACTCGGATTCGACTACCTCCGAGACAACATGGTAACGGCAGTAGAGCGCCGCTCTATGGGACCACTTTTCTTCGCGATCATCGACGAAGTTGACTCGATCCTCGTAGACGAAGCCCGTACTCCGCTCATCATCTCTTCGCCGGACTCTGAACCAACTTCGAAATACTTGAAGTTCGCACAGATGGCCAAGATGCTCAAGGCAGAATCTCACTACAAGATCGACGAAAAACAGCGAACTGCAACGCTCACTGAAGATGGTATCGCCGAGATCGAAAAGATGCTCGGAGTTGAGAACATCTATGCGTCTGAAAGCTACAACGATATCCACCATATCGAAAATGCTCTCAAAGCCGCAGTGGTATACCAGCGTGATATCGACTACCTCATCCGCAACGACGAGGCACTTATCATCGACGAACACACGGGTCGTGTCCTCGCAGGACGACGATATTCTGATGGGCTCCACCAGGCGATCGAAGCCAAGGAATCTATCACGATCCAGCAAGAGTCTCGCACACTTGCATCGATCACATTCCAGAACTATTTCCGACTCTACAAGAAACTTGCCGGGATGACGGGTACTGCGAAGACCGAAGAAGAGGAATTCTACAAGATTTATCGACTCGAAGTGATCACGGTTCCTACGAATCGTCCAATGCTCCGCAAAGACAAGTCCGATCTCCTCTTCAAGAACGAAGAAGGAAAATACACCTACCTCGTTCGTCTTATCAAGGAACTCCAGGCAAAGGGACAACCAGTCCTCGTTGGTACGGTTTCTGTAGCGAAGTCAGAGCTCCTTTCTCAGATGCTCGAAGCACAGGGGGTTCCACACAAGGTTCTCAATGCAAAGCAAGATGCAAACGAAGCTGAGATCATCTCTCAGGCAGGTCAGCTCGGTGCAGTTACGATCGCCACAAACATGGCAGGTCGCGGAACGGACATCAAGATCTCAGAGGAAGTCGCAAATCTCAAGGGTGAAGTGAAGATCTCTGAGCAGGTCTACGAACTCGGAGGACTCTTTGTTATCGGTACCGAAAAACACGAAACACGTCGTATCGACAACCAGCTTCGAGGTCGCTCTGGACGTCAGGGGGATCCAGGGCTTTCACAGTTCATGGTCGCACCAACGGATGATATCATGCGAATATTCGGAGGCGATAAACTCTTTGGCGTATTCAATTCACCAATGTTCGCCTCAGTTCCTGCTGACGAACCACTCGCAGAATCCTCAATGCTCACAAGCCGTATCACCACGGTACAAAAGCAGGTAGAAGGTCGAAATTTCGACATTCGAAAACACATCCTCGAATACGACGATGTACTCAATCAGCACCGTCTCGTCATGTACGGACGACGTAATCGCATCCTCGAGAACGAGAACATCCACGAAGAAATTGAAAAGATGTTCGAAGGTATCGCAGAGAAACTCGTCGCAGCCGTAGATCTAAACGATCACACAGAAGAAGCTGAAATCTCTCCCCTCTCTCAGCTCGTACGTAACGTCAACGAATTCGCAGAAGCAGAAGTCATGAAGGACGAGTATATCACGGATACAGATCCTGAAATGCTCGTGATCACTGTTAAGAATTGCCTCCTTGGAGGACTTGAAACAGTAAAAGAACGACTCACTGCAGAAGACTTCGAAGACTTCGAAAAGAAGCTCACTCTCGCATCAATCGACGAACTCTGGATGGCACACATCGACCGAATGTCTCACCTTCGTGAAGAGGTGGCATTCGAAGGTTATGCACAGAAAAATCCACTCGTTGTCTACAAAGAGCGTGCCTATGATCGATTCATCGAACTCGTAGAAACCATTGCCTATAAGGTAGCAAAGGGGCTTCTCTCAGCTCGTGCATTTGTACCTATCCAGTCACGCGAAATCCCACTCGAGAACCTTGAGGTCAGCTTTGCTCCAGTAGACACAGGGGTTGAAATGCCAGCTCCAGCAGTATTCTCGAACGAAAACACACGCAATGAAGAAGGCATTCGAGTCATTCGAGCAAGTGATGAATCTTCAGCACAAGCCCTTGGTCCAGAATTCAAAGATGTAAAACGCAATGATCTCTGTCCATGTGGCAGTGGAAAGAAGTTCAAGCAATGTCACGGTCGTTAATCATTCATTATGTCAGAAGTTATCCCTTCTTCTTCTCCTATTCCAGAGACTCCATCTAAAGAGATCTCTGAAACATCAACTCCGTCAAATACTTCACCAAGCAAGCTTGATGAAGGAATTGCATTCCTCCGAGATATTGTGATCATTCTCTTGTTGGTTATCTTTGTTCGTTCTTATCTAGCAGCACCTTTTCGCATCAGCGGAAGCTCTATGGAAGAAAACTACCACGATGGCGAATTCATCATCGTAAACAAAGCAACCTATCTCGATCTTGGTTTCACACAGTTTGGAAATCCAAAACGTGGAGACGTAGTGGTGATTAAGCCGCATGCGGACATTAAGAAAGATTTCTATATCAAGCGTATCATCGGACTTCCTGGGGACGAGATAAAGATCGACAACGGGTTTGTCTTCCTTAAGAAACCAGGTACAAAGGACTTCATCCAGCTCAACGAGACCTACCTCTCACCAGCAAATTTTGGAAAAACACTTCCGGGTCGTTCGAGCAAAGATAGCAGCTATCTCGTACCGGATGGTCAGTACTTCTTGCTCGGTGACAACCGAAATGGTTCATCCGACTCACGAGACTGTTTCTACTCATGTACCACAGGAAATACGACCCACTTCATTCATCGAAGTGATATCGTAGGTGATCTCTGGGCAACCCTTGGATCAGTAAAAATATTCGAGAATTTCGATATTTTCCCACCCAATATCTCGCTCGCGAAAAATATAGGAGTCGATATCGCTCCAAGATTTCTCTCTACTCCACGTAACTGGGATTACAAAGAGCTCAACTAATACCTCAATCCTCCGTAGCTCGAAGAGCGAAGGAGGATTCTTTGTTTTACACACTATGTTCGCACTCGTCGAAAAAGAACTCCGTATCTCGTCTTTTAATGCTATTGCAAAGCTACGAAAGATTTTTGAGACACGCACCATCGGTCATACTGGGACGCTCGATCCGCTTGCAACTTGACTCCTCATCGTAGCAACTGATCGCTCTACCAAACTCCTTCCCTATCTTGATGAATTCGATAAGGTATACAGTTTTGATGTGGATTTCTCTCGAATCAGTGACTCGCTCGATCTCGGAACTCCGACAGAAGATATTGATCCCGAAGCGCTTGAAATCGGATCTGTGCTTATGAAGGCAAGACTCCAAAATACGATCGAGTCACATTTCATCGGAAAAATCCTCCAGGTTCCTCCTCTCTACAGCGCCATCCGCATCGAATGACGCCGTGCCTACAAGATCGCCTGGTCTGGTCAGACAGTAGAGCTCGCAGCTCGCGAAGTCGTGATCCATGACCTCGAAGTCACGGACTATCAGTTCCCCGTGGTTTCTTTTCGAGCACGCGTTTCGACCGGAACCTACGTACGATCCCTCGCGCGAGATATCGGAGCAAGATTCGGACTCGGAGGTGTCATCACCAAGCTTCGTCGCGAACAAATCGGTGAGTTCGTTTCCCCTTCACTCGAACAGAGCCCTCTCATCATCGACGAACGCGAGTTCTTCAAAGGCCGCCTCGAGACCATCACTGCCGACGAATACACCCAAATAAAAAATGGTCTCCTCATCGCCAACCGTTTCGGTCGAGCAATTGGAGTACCATTTGTTGTGGTCTATGATGACCAGATCGTTTCAGTCCTCACGCCACGAGAAGATGGACTGTGTGTGATAGTGAGGAACGTGCGCTAGTTTGTGTTATTTTAAACCCCTAAGCATCTCTGATGCTTAGGGGTATTTTTATGCCTCTACAATATATTCCTCCTTCTGACTGAGTTTATATTTAAACTCCACACCACTGATTGCAGCATCAATGTGATCGGCAATAGATTTCATAATAGATATACCCTGAACATCACCCTGTCGTTTTGCCTCGCGAACTTTAAGTTTATATTCAAAATTATCCCAATCTACACTGCGTACAAAGCCATCAAGTTTTGCATGATTTGCACATTCTTCACTGCAAAATCCAAAGTGTCTTTTATATGCCTTTTTTGTAGCGATAAGACGAGCGTTACATCGGGCATAGCGACAGTTCTCACAGTTATCAGTGAGCTCCCCAGTATAAAGACACTCCCCTATGGTTGTATGTGTTTGTTCGTCCCCCACCTGTGTTGAAACGCGCCCATCAAACGTATAGAGATTCCCAAGCCAATTTCCATCGTTGTGTGAATTTACATACTTTACAACACCACCCTCAAGCGAATAGACCTCCTCGATACCAGCCTTATTCATGACAACTGCTGCCTTTTCGCATCGAATACCCCCCGTGCAATACCAGATGATTTTCTTGCCCTTTGCAGCATCTTTATAGCGTTCGAGAAGCTTTGGAACCTCACGGAAATTAGTTGTTCCTGCTGGAATTGCTCACTTAAAATGTCCAAGACGATATTCGTAATCGTTTCGCATATCCAAGATAAGATAGTCGTCCATTTTTCCTTCATCGAGGATTTTCTTGAAATCTTCTGGCGAAAGCTCTTTTTTAAACTCTTCTACTTCATGCGCATTCACCTTCACACCAAGTGCGACGATTTCATCACGGTATTTGACAATCATTTTATCAAACTGATGACCGTCCACGGGAGTGGATTTCACATCTATATCTGGAATATCTTTAAAATAACCAGTTGACTCTAGATACGCACAATACGCCCAAAGTTGCCCCGCATTACCTGTAACAGTAGACGAAATTCCTTCCGTCCCAATATATACACGACCTTTGAGACCAAGATCATGCGCGAATTGCCACTGCTCTTCAGTGAGTCTTTGTGCCTCAGATTCAGAAATATCGACGAATTTATAAAACGTCAAAAGAGAAAAAACCTCTCGGTGTCGCATAAGAAAAAAGATAATGCACTTGCAATGTGCGGATCTAAAACGTGGGGATTATAGAGAAAAAGATGTAAAATCAAAGGCAGATTCCCGTGTATGATCAAATAATTCATTGAATAAATAGCACTCATTCGTACACTTTCGCACGTTGAATTTTTGATTCTTTTTTCAAGAAGGAGGCATCATGAGTTACCATAAAACTGGAGCAATCCACTTTACAATGGAGGACGTACAAAAAATTGCAAATACACTGGATCAAAGACTGCATAGGGCCACAGAATACTTCTTTCTAATAAACCTTTTTGCGAGATTAAAATTAGAAGTCTTTAGAAGACTAAAAACCAATAAAAACAAGCAGAGGTTTTATAAAAAACCTCACAAAATCCAGCTCGTAGAGCGAATAAAGCAGTGGGCATGGCGAGCGTTTTTACGGATTCGCCACAATGTCTCTCATCACCTTGATGAAAGTTTAACAAAATCAATAAATCTCGCAGAGATTTATTGATCCAACCTCAGGACACCGTCCTGAGGTTTTTAATATCTAAATTTTGCACCAAGTCTGATCTTCGATACACTTCTCGCATTCTAAAAATTTCTCATGATTACTACACCAAAAGTTCGCTTCACAACCACGCTCGGAGTTATCGAATTTACTCTCTCAAACAAGACACCTCTCACCACTGAGAACTTCGTACGCCTCTCTGCATCAGGATACTACGACGGGATTATTTTCCACCGAGTAATCGAGGGATTCATGATCCAAGGTGGAGATCCAACTGGAACTGGACGTGGCGGAGATAGCATCTGGGGGAAATCATTTAAAGATGAATTCGATCCTTCGCTCAAGAATGTCCGAGGAATGATCTCTATGGCGAATGCAGGACGAAACACAAACGGAAGTCAGTTCTTCATCATCACGGCTGCTGACGTATCGGGTCATCTCGACAACAAACACTCAGTGTTCGGAGAAGTAACTCTCGGGATGGACGTCGTAGATCAGATCGAATCCGTTGCTACAGATCGCAACGATCGACCGCTTGAAGATGTTGTTATCCTCAAGGCAGAAGTTCTCGATGCAGGTGGAGTAAAGATCGACTAATGTCTGTCCGAATCCATCCATCTTGGAATTCCCTGCTCAAGGAAGAATTCGAGAAACCATATTGGGAGGTGCTCGCGCAGTTCGTAAAAGACGAGTATTCGACAACTGCATGTTTTCCAGAAGGGAAAAATATCTTCCGTGCCTTCGATCTCACGCCTCCTGAAAAGGTTCGCGTCGTCATCCTCGGGCAAGACCCCTATCATACTCCATGAGCCGCAATAGGTCTGTCTTTCTCTGTTCCAAATGGCTCAAAGACTCAACCAAGTCTTCAAAATATTTTCAAGGAACTTGAAAACGATATTGGGATCAAGCGCACCGCAACTGACCTCACTGACTGGGCGGATCAGGGCATACTTCTGCTCAACAGTGTCCTCACTGTTCGCTCAGGATCGCCCGCATCTCACCAAGGAAAATGATGGGAAACATTCACGGACGAAGTTATCAAGCAGCTTTCAGACTCACAAGACCACCTCGTATTCATCCTCTGGGGGAACTACGCCATCGCGAAGTCTGCACTCATTGATACAAGTAAGCATGTAATCTTGAACTCACCACATCCGAGTCCATTTTCTGCACACAAGGGGTTCTTCGGTTCAAAGTGCTTCTCGAAGGCAAATGCGGTACTTAAGAAATGGGGCAAGGAGGAAGTGAGATGGGGGTAACTTTCTCGATAATAAAAACCACTGGGTAACCAGTGGTTTTTATTATTTCTTATATCGAAAACATCCAGCTCCATGATCATCCACCATCCCGCAAGCTTGCATAAAAGCGTAGCAGATGGTTGATCCACAGAATCCAAATCCTCGCTTCTTGAGCGCTTTAGACATCACATCAGACTCAGAGCACGTGATCGTGCGTTCGTGGGCATAGACGTATTTATCAGCTGGTGCGAAGCTCCAGAGATAGTCGGCGAAGTCGATGCCCTCATCACGAAGTGCGAGGAATGCACGGGCATTTTTGACGACGGCTTGGACCTTGAGTGGGAGTCGGATGGTCCCGGGATCGAGGAGGGCTCGTGCCATGTCTTCGTCCGTCCAGCGTGCGAGTTTATCAGGATCAAATCCATCGAAAACACGACGCATGGACTCTCGACGTTTGAGAACCGTGAACCATGAGAGTCCAGCCTGTTGTCCTTCGAGGCAAAAGAGTTCGAAGAGTTTGAGTGCATCGTGCTCGGGAACTCCCCACTCTTCGTCGTGGTACGACTGATAGAGTGGATCGTTGTTCACCCATGAGCAGCGATTAAGTGGATTAGACATGAGCGATAGTGAGGGTAAATTTCATATCATCGAGGGATTCTTCACGGCGAGCAGTTGCTCCTGGGAGCTCGCTCATCTGGAGGGAGGTTGCGAGCGTCTCACTCATGATGATCTCCTGGAACATCGTCGTAGCACGAGCGATATCTTCATCGGCTACGAGTCCGATCGAGATGCGATCAGAGACGTCGAAGGCAGATTCCTTGCGGAGATCCTGGATCGCGCGGACGATGTCACGGGCATATCCTTCGAGTCTGAGTTCATCGGTTACATGGGTATCCATCATGAGGACCATTCCTGCTCCTCCTTCGATATCTGCGTCCACCGTGAGTGGTTCGTAGGCGAGTTCATACTCCCCTGCTTCGAGCACGAATGCCCCAACCTGTACTTTTCCGTCTTCGAGTGAGCTGAAATTTCCTGATTTGGCAGCAACGATCACTGCTTGTACTTCTTTCCCGAACTTTGGTCCGATGAGTCGAGCATTTGGCTTACAAACGAGCTTTGCATGCTCGGACATATCGTCGAATTTTACTTCTTTGACATTGAGTTCTTCGCGGAGAATTTCGAGGAAGTAGTCATCGAGATTTTCACCGATGGTGATCGATGCAAGTGGCTGACGAACGCGGAGTTTCTTGCGCGATCGGAGCGCGAGACCGAGGGTCACGAGTTCCTTTGTCTTCTTCATATCCGCAAGCAGCTGAGGCGAAACCGCGAAACGATCGAATACTGGGAAGTACTCAAGATGCACACTTTCGTGACCTGTGAGATTGCGATATACGTGTTCTGTCACGAATGGGATGATCGGAGCAGCGATCTTACAAAGGGTCGTGAGCACGGTGTAGAGTGTCTCGTACGCAGAAGCCTTATCCGAATCACTCTCACTCTTCCAAAATCTTCGACGTGAACGACGAACGTACCAGTTCGTGAGATCATCCATGAATTCTACGATCGCACGAGAGGCTGACTGAAGCTCATAGCGCTCAAAGCTATCCTGTACTTTTGCGGCGAGTGTATGAAGTTCCCCCATCACCCATCGGTCGAGTGGATTGGCACGAACGACCATCGGGAGTTGTACACATTCTGCGTTTTTGATCGCGTATGCTCGCGTAAACGCTGCTTCATGTGTGAGTCCAAAGACATGCTTACACCAAGAGCGGAATGTTCCACCATGAGCAACCACGAGGATTTTCTTCCCTGGATAACGAGCAACGAGTGTTTCGTAGAATTTTGCATTGCGCGCATCGAAGTCTTCGTTGGATTCAGAGCTTGGGTGGCTTTTTACGATCTTGGAAATCACTTCGTGTCGCTCGTAACGAACGCCAGTTTCCTTGAAATGTTCCTCGATAATCTCATCGTATGCTCGACCAGAGTAGCATCCTGCAGAGTGCTCTGAAAGACAATTTTCTGTGACGATCTCACCCGTAAATCCGACTTCTTTCGCAATACGCTCAGCTGTCTCACGAGCTCGCACGAGCGGCGAAGCAACGATCACGTCAAACTGTGTTCCTGCTTCCGCAAGGCGTTTACCAGTGGCAGTTGCCTGTGCTTGACCCGATGCATTGAGCGGAGAATTCTCTCCTCCATCCGAGAGTCGCATCTCGAGATTCGCGTTGGTTTCTCCGTGACGAACAAAATGAAGTGATCCAGTATTTGGCTTCCAACCATCAATATTTGCGTAGGTCGTGAAGAACGAATACGTATTCCAGAGTGGGAGAATTCCCTTCTTAACCGTCTCAATAACATCAGATTCAGAGAAACGAAGTTCTTCCGCACGAACCGCAGGAGAAGACATAAGGTAGAGTCGAACCGCATCTGCTCCATGACGATTCAGGAGTTCCATCGGATCTGGATAGTTCTGGAGTGACTTACTCATCTTGCGTCCGTCTTCGGCGAGCAGGATTCCATTTACGATGACATTCTGAAATGCTGGCGAATCAAAGAGTGCCGTTGCGAGAACAACGAGCGTATAAAACCATCCACGAGTCTGATCGAGCCCTTCACAGATGAAATCCGCAGGGAACGATGCCTCGAAGGCTTCTTTATTCTCAAATGGATAGTGCTTTTGTGCATATGGCATCGATCCAGATTCGAACCAACAGTCGAGGACTTCGGGGATACGAGTGAAGGTCTTTCCATTCTTCTGAAGAAGGATTTTGTCGACGTAGTGTTTGTGGATATCGATCGGGGTTTCGCTTCCGATTGCTCCGTTTGCGCAGTAGAAATATCCTTCCGCGCGCTTTTCGATATCGCCGAATGGCTTGTTGTATTCATAGAGTTCTTCGACTGATCCGATGACGAGAATTTCGCCATCTTCGCTCTTCCACACAGGGATCGCAGAGCCCCAGTAGCGGTTACGGGAGATATTCCAGTCGCGCGCACCTTCGAGCCATTTTCCAAATCGTCCTTCGCGGATATTTTCTGGAACCCAGCGGGTCTTCGCATTGGAAGCAAGCATGCGCTCTCGGATGGATTCAACATTGAGATACCACGCACTGATCGCTCGGTAGATGAGCGGGGTCTTACAGCGGTAGCAGTGTGGATATGAATGATCGATGGTACCGATATGAACTACCTTCCCTGCTGCCTTGAGCCGATCAATCACTGTCTGATTGAAATCAAACACCCATTCACCATTTCCAAATTCACAATGTTCAACCTTCCCGGCTGCATCGATATGAAGATAGAATCCCATGTTGGTTTTCTTCCCAATCTCAGCATCGTCTTCTCCATATGCTGGTGCAATATGAACGACTCCCGTACCAGAGTCGGTTGTCACATGATGACCGAGTTGAACCGTATACATATTGTCACCTGGCTTGTACCAAGTTGCGATATCGCCACCTGCGACCACTTCTTCGAGCTCACGAACATCCTGAGCAACTGGCTCATATCCAAGTCCTACCAGCGTAGATCCAGGGAATGTTTCAACAAGATCGAAAAGTTCAGGATTTTTGTAGTATGTTGCAACACGATCCTGTGCGAGGATGTAAAATTCTCCGGTTGAGTGATCCTTGATCTTTGTGTATTCAACCGCTTCACCTACTGCGAGTCCGAGATTCGCAGGAAGGGTCCAAGGCGTGGTTGTCCATGCGAGAACAAATGTATTCTCCTGATCTAAGAGCTTAAACTTTACAGTCAGTGCCTTGTCCTGACGATTTTCATAGCCTTGATTGACCTCGAAGTTCGAGAGCGGAGTCGAACATCGTGGACAATACGGAACAACGCGGTGTGACTCGTAGATGAGCCCCTTGTCGTGCACCGTCTTGAACACCCACCAAACAGATTCCATAAAATCACAGTCGAGCGTCTTGTAGTCGTTCTCCATATCCACCCATCGACCCGAACGCTCTACGACCTTTTTCCATTCATCAACATAGGTAAAGACGTTCTTGCGACACTCCTCGTTGAATGCAAAAACTCCCACCTTTTCTTCGATGTCTTTTTTCCCGGAGATCCCGAGCTTCTTCTCGACAATATTCTCGATCGGGAGACCGTGTGTGTCCCAACCAAATCTGCGCTCAACACGACGCCCCTGCATCGTCCAATATCGCGGAACTACATCCTTGAGGATACCCGCAAGGATGTGACCATAGTGAGGAGTTCCCGTCGCAAACGGAGGACCGTCATAAAATGTAAATTCC
>JBMOJK010000025.1:0-5917 GCA_049315825.1 Patescibacteria group bacterium | reverse complement strand
AACTACTCTACTTATATTTGCTGTACTGCTTATCATTGCCTCCATTTCTGGAATCGCGGCATATTTTGTGAACCGCAGCATTCGACAGATTGAGTATCGTATTTTACGCCGATATCGTGAAAAGATCGACAAGATGCCAGCACTCATTGAAGTGATTCGAAAGCATACAAAATCCGATGAAGCCTATCGAGAATTCCTCGACCTTCATCGTCGAGCGATCGTCTCCGCAAACGATCGAATCTTCGATATCCTCGAAATAAACTCAAACATAAGTCAGCGATTCGCATTTCTCATGCGGCTCGCACTCGGGATTCGTGGCATGACACGCGACGGGAACTTCATCACCATCCGAGAGTCTATCACAAAAAGCGAGGGACAAATCAAAGAGCTCCTCATCGAACATTCACGTATCACACAACTCTATAACAGCATTATCAAGGCACGAAATGCAACACTTGTAGGGATTTTCTTCCCGGGCGGAAAAAAAATCTTAGTCGATCGAATGATGTAAGAACAATAAATATAAAAACCCTCATTTTGAGGGTTTTTATATTTATTGCCGTGAACTGACGTGTGATAATAAAATTATCACACCAAATCACACACTTAAGAATTATGAGATCTTTTCCAATACACTTCCTTCCTTCGTGTCTACTACACGATATCCGAGTGCTTCGATCTTAGAGCGGCAGCTATCAGCTGTTGCGAAATCCTTGGCTGTCTTGGCAGCATTGCGCGCATCGAGGAGATCGAGCGCTTCTGAAGGGAAATCAGTATCATCCAAGAGTGAGAAATCAAACACTCCAAGCACGCTGTCGAAACTTTTGAGAAGCTCGATTGCTGCAGACATTTCTCCATTGCGAAGAACTTCCTCGTCCATGACCGCATTGAGATGCGAGATGAATGTATGAACACTCGCAAGAGCTTCTGGAGTATTGATATCGTCTTCGAGGAATTCGCAGAAATCCATCATCGCATTTTGTACGAATTCACGGAAATCTCGACGAACACGACCTTCTTCGGTCTTTTCTCGTTTGAGACGGAGAATAAGTGCATCAAGGCCTTCGATGGTCTTGATCGAAGCTTCAAGTCGCGAAAAGAGGAAATTGAAATTCTCTCGGTACCGATTGGAAAGTGCCATGAGTCGGAACGCGCGGGCAACCTTCGCCTTTGGAACTTCAGGATACTTCGCGATGATATCTCGGAGTGTGTAGAAATTCCCTGCTGACTTCGCCATCTTCTTGTTCTCGACGAGCAAGTGTCCACCGTGCATCCAGTACTTCGCGAAAGGCTTTCCGCTGTAGGCTTCAGTCTGCGCAATTTCATTCTGGTGATGTGGGAAAATATTGTCCACCCCACCCATGTGGATATCGATCTGAGGACCGAAGTATTTGAGGTTACATGCTGAACACTCGATATGCCAGCCTGGACGACCAAGTAAGACGCGTTCTTCACCGTCTATGATGAACTTCCCTTCCCACTTATTCTCACCGTCGCTTGCTGAATCGTATGCCTTCCAGAGCGCAAAGTCTGCTGCGGACTCTTTGTCGTATTCGTCGTTGTTGATACGAACACTCGTCTTCATCCCTTTGCGATCAAGTCCAGCAAGTTCCCCGTAGGCCTTGAACTTGTTGATCGAGTAATAAATACTTCCATCATCTGCGATGTACGCAAATCCTCGCTTGAGAAGCACATTGATGATCTCAACCATCTCATCGATAAGACCCGAGATCGGAGCAATGTGATCTGCAGGAACAATCGAGAGAGTTTCGAGATCTTCGAGGAAGAATTTCGTGTATTTTTCAGTGAATTCCTGAAGAGCCACCCCCTCCTTGATGCTATCGCGGATCGTTTTGTCGTCGATATCCGTGATATTCATAGTTGTCTCAACTTTGTTTCCGAGGAAACGGAGCGTGCGCACTACAAAGTCCTCGAACAAATACGTTCGGAGATTTCCGATATGAGCGTAGTTGTACGGAGTTGGTCCACAGTAATACACCTTAGTGATTTCCTGACGGAGAGGTTTGAACGGTTCTTTCGTTCGCGTGAGCGTGTTGTAGAGATGGAGCATAGGTGCGCAGAGTATCGGAAAAATAGACTTTTTCAAGAAATGCTTGGAAAAGTCTAACGAGAAGCTATCATAGAGTCATGAAAAAATCCGCTGGATTCACTCTTATCGAAGTCCTCGTTGCAGCAACTATCATGTCCGTCGTGATCGTCGGGACTTTCATGCTCCTCTCGTCCGCAACCCGTCAGTGAGATGCTACAAATAGCAAATCTATCAGTGATGAGGTTGAACTTGCGGTACGATTGTGCATCGCATCATTTCCATATACATATCTCAGCTCCTTGTCTGCAGGTACACAAACAGCTGTGAATTTCGGTTCAGATAATCTCGGATGTGCAACCGGAGCATACGATGCCGGTCTGAGCTTCACAGGAATAACCCTCCATACATATTCTGGAACGGGCTCGGCCACCACAACACAAGGCGCACCAATAAACTACCAAGCATTCTTTTCCGTCGCAGCAGGTTCGAGTTCACACGAGAAAATCATCACTCAGAAAATCATCTGACCTATGGGAGATAAGACGCTCATTTGGAAGAAATATGGGGAATAGTTTCAACTATATTGACGCACTGGAAATATAGACTTTAAAAAAACAGAGCTTGGAGCTCTGTTTTTTGGTTGGCTATATTGTTTCTTCCCCATCCTCTGGTTCCCCGGCCTCGAGTTCAAAATACGAAACTCCGGGAAGTTTAGCCCCAATGAGCCCCTGCATATCTCCGTAGAGTCGAGCGGTATTGCTGATAACGCGCTCAAGCTGTTTCTCACGGTTGGCCCAGATACGCTCCATGGCACGTTTCTCACTGTCGAGCTGATCCTTCATGGTCGTGAATGCCTCCACGATGTTTTGGATCTTATCGCGGAATTCAGTAGACGTGAGATAGTTGTAGAGAACTTCCATCTTCTCGTCTTTGCCGGCGAGTGAGTTTCGCAGATGATCCATACTGATCATCTGGTCACGGATGGTGAGCGTGAGCGGAAGCACATATTGCCACTCTGTTACCCAGATACCCTTGTAGAGTCCGAAGTGGTTGATCCCTTCTGGAAGTACGCTTGAGACGATCACAGAAACTCCAGCATTGACTCGAAGTCGGTCTTCTTTGAGTTTATCTACCCAGCTATCACTCCAGGCCTTTGTATTCTTGGATTCCCAAGCAATAACACCAACGTGCTGTCCAAACTGTGTACGGACACTGTGTACGAGGTCGGCACCCTTGATCCCAGTTGGCACATCGTCCACGAGGTCAGATGGGAATTCTCGTGTAAGGAGAGCCTTGAGGGCATCTTCTTGGATCTCACCCTGGATCTGCATAGAACCTTGTGAAGCCTTTTGGTTTGCTTCGGCGAGGGACTTTTGGAGGATTTCCATTTGTTTGTCGCGCTCGGCGATCTTCTTCTCGAATTCCATCTGCATGCGTTCGAGGGAGAGTCCCTGTTCTTTCTTGAGGCGCTCAGCAAGCTCACCTTCCATCACTTTACGAGCTTCAATAATAGCGCGCTCTTTTTCAAGTTCGAGATCCTTTTGCTTGTTCTCAAGGGCCGCCTTTTCGCGCATGAAGTCAAGCTCGCGCTTGCGGGCATCTTCGTCACGCTTCTTGAGCATTTCGAGTTCGACAGCTGCTCGTTTTTGCTCTTCTTCTACGCGCTTTTTCTCTTCTTGAGCCTGACGTTCGTAATAGTCTTTGGCGCGGAGTTTAATTTCTTTTTCAAGCTCAACCTCGCGGGACTTAAGCCGCTCTTCGATCTGGTGTTCTTCGATCTGCCCAAGATCGATCGATCCTCCGCAATGAGGACAGGAAAAAGTGTTTTTCTGCATTGAATTTCTAAAAGTGAAATGTGTCTATATACTTGCAGAGTATAAAAGGTCACCCC
Source organism: Patescibacteria group bacterium (assembly GCA_049315825.1). Taxonomy (GTDB): domain Bacteria; phylum Patescibacteriota; class Gracilibacteria; order BD1-5; family UBA2023; genus JBMOJK01. The sequence continues at coordinate 1,976 of JBMOJK010000025.1, read as the reverse complement.
CGAAGCGCAAGAGCGATGTCACACGATCCACACGACGATCACGAAAGTCACGATCAACATGGCCATCACGATGAGCACCACGAAGCACATGACTCGCACGATGAACATGATTCACATGGTCATCACGACGATCATGATGCTCATGACTCTCACGATGAACACCATGAAGATCATGCAGAAGAACTCTCCCCCATTGAACCTGCGGGTTTTTTGAATGATATTGTGCTTACTGGACATGAAACACTGATTCTTGATGTCACTTGAGCATTTCCATTTCGTGAGACTGTAGCTATCAATCATAATCCTCATAGGATTTGGAATGATATGGGGGTGACTGCTCGTCCAGTGATTGACCTCTCGCATCAACTCACCATGAAGGTGATCTCAAAAGCAACGCCTCGATTCATGGATGTGTACGCATCAAGCGTATTTGCTCCGTCGCTACTTTCGTCATTTACGCGTAAGGCAGTTTCTCCAAGATTTCGATATATAGATCTCTGTCCGAAGCTCCCAGAGTTTCCTGAAACTGCAGTGGATATACGCGATAGTAAAATACATCCTACGATGCGGTTGCGTCCGGATATCTATATGCTCGATCTCCCACTTGGGAAGCGACTCCGCAGACTACGACGTAAACACGGGAAAAAGGCAGCAAAAATGAGTGCAGGATTTGCATTTGGAGCGATTATCGCGGTGGTGCTACTGGGGATGCTCGCGAATAGCATCAAGACAACAACACTTCATGCCTATACTCAACTCATCGCAGTACGAGAGCTCAAGAATCCTCAGGAAATCTCAACAAATATTGGCAATCTTCGCAAGGAATTCCAAAAGGCGGAATTTATGTTTTTGCCGTTTGATATCCTCATGCGTCTCGGCATAGCACAGAGTGAGAATCTCGACAATGCTTCACATGCGATCCACGGCGGAAGATCGCTACTAGAAGCCCTCGTATCACTCGACAACATCCGAAACGAGCTCGCAAAATGAGTAAATACCGGAAGCTGAGCAGCACTCACTTATACAGATCCACGACTCATCAGCGCGAATTCCCTTCCCCTTACGGATATCTTTGAAAGGCGTTCGAAAGAACTCGCACTTATTAATTCTGAGCTCAAAAAATCAGTTCTTGAGTTTTCTTCTGTCAATAACATCGGCGATCCAAACAAAGAAGAGCAACTCATAAAGGCGGTCCACTTCCTCGACAGTATTTCTCGTTCTCTGGATTTCACACTCGCACATCAAACAGAGATTTTTGCACTATTAGGTGATAAAACCCCAAAACACTATCTCATCCTCAATCAAAACCGCGACGAACTGCGTGCAAATGGAGGATTTCCTGGAAGTGCGGTTGAACTCGTATTCTATAAAGGCCGACTCCAGTCATACGAAAAGAAGGATATCTATTTCTATGATTGGCGACTTTTCCCATATGGCGAGAATCCACCACCCGGGATCGATAAAATCACGAACGTGTACGGGATGCGAGATGCCAACTATTATCCAGATTTTAAGGAAACCTTTACCACTGTTTCTCGTATGTACGAGAAAGCCGGAGGCGGAACACTCGATGGAATCATAGCGATCAATCAAGGATTTATCACAGATCTTCTACGGATCACAGGACCGGTGAAAACGCCGGGTATAAAAGAAGCGATTACGAGTGATAATTTCTCTCTCATGCTCTCAGTTCTCGTAGAATCTGAGATCGGTCGCAAATCAAGCGCGAAGGACATCCTCTTTACGTTCATTGAAGATTTTGAGAAAAAACTGCGCGAAACCGGTGAATATACTCAGTACCTCGGTGTACTCGAACAAAACGTAGCCGCTGGAGAAATCCTCGTCGCGCATCGTGACCCTGATCTCGATGCCTTTGTACATAGATTCATCCCTGACGATGCTTACAAGGGGCGTGAGGATAACTTTGTCTACCCGGTCTTCACTTCCCTATCAGGAAATAAGTCGGATCGCTATAT
>JBMOJK010000014.1:0-27839 GCA_049315825.1 Patescibacteria group bacterium | reverse complement strand
GTGCCTATGGTACTGCCGTCTTAACGGTGGGAGAGTCGGTAAACGCCAAGATTGAGGAGAATATGCTCGAGTAGCTCAGTTGGATAGAGCAGCAGCCTTCTAAGCTGAAGGTCGTGGGTTCGACCCCCGCCTCGAGCACCATTTAACTTTTGTTATGGGTCATTAGCTCAGTTGGTTAGAGCGCTTGCTCGACATGCAAGAGGTCACTAGTTCGAGTCTAGTATGGCCTACCAGATTATTATGGGTAATTAGCTCAGTTGGTTAGAGCATCTGCCTTACAAGCAGAGGGTCATAGGTTCGAATCCTATATTACCCACCATTCATATTCAAACAAAACACTTCCGAAAGGAGGTGTTTTTTATTTTTTCGCTTATGCAGCATCTTGCACGACAGGATGTTCCGGAAGATTTTCGTTACTTCCGAACATATTCATCGACGTATTTGAAATATCTCCAGAAGTGAGGATTGAAGATGATAGATGCGGGCAATGGCCAATTTGGCTGGATGAAACGTGTTTTGGGTCTTTTTGATGTCGCAAAATTTGAGCGTATTTCGAAAGAACCGAGTATTGAACAGATCAAGGAACTTGGTTTCAAACATGGGATCGTTATCTGGGTGCCATGGAGAACCCCTCCGGTAACTAGGCCTTGGCGAAGACTTATGATACCAGGTACACATTTCATAACGACAGGGTTCAGTGAGCTCACGGCGAACTATGTAACCAAGTGGAATGAAAGAGCCCGCAGAGCGCGAAAAAAGTGTCTTGCAAACGAGAATATTCGTATTGAGCTCGTTGATAGTGAAGTATTTGCTGAAACATTCCTTGCCACAAAGGTAAAACACGCGTTTAAGGCGGACTATGTTCGTTATATGCGTGCGATGTGCAAGGTGAATGCTTCTACCGTGCGATGCTTTCTTGCGTATCACAAAGACAAGCCAGTAGCTGGTCTTGCGGTGCACGATGCGGGTAACGTGAGTGTTCATCTTGTTGCATTTACCTCTGAGGAGGCAAAGCCACTGCAGGCAGGAACAGGTCTTATCGATCGCTGGTATGAGAGCTCATTAGAATTTGGTATTAAATACATTCACTTTGATCACCTGCGCGATCCTCATATGACGAGCGATCAGCAAGGGTATACTGATTTCAAGATGAACTTTATCCAGTATCTTGTTCAGTTTAAGGATATATATTTCCGATTTATATAATAAAAAGACCTCATTTTGAGGTCTTTTTATTTAGCGCTGACTTGCTCAGCTTAGACTTTTTGTAGTCGGCGGAGTCGGTGTAGTCGGAGGTTGAACAGTGATTTCAGGCTCTGAAGATTCTTCTGTGCCCTCCTCTTCCGGCTGTTCATAGTACGATGAACTATTTCGGATATTCTTACGCTTCTTGAGATTTTCTTGATAGCGACGTTCTTGTGCTTGCTGATATGTATATCATTCCTCGTGCATTATGACGTTTGCTGGCACAGTGATCACGATATGTTCTTGTGGGAATACAAATGCAGACTTTTGTGAGAAATAGTTTGAAGATGTTCTATGGATAATGAGTCGATTTCCTTCGAGTTTTGCTTGAGTTGGGAGGAAGGCGGAGAGTGATTGATTTACAGACTCAACACTGCTCCCCCACGCGCTTACATCATTGGTGACGAGTATGCTTCCAGTTGCTGCATTTGCTGCAGTTACGATGCGAATATTTGGTCGATCGAGAGTGAATCCTTCTGTATACTGAAAGTCTATCTCGTATTCTCCAGTGGTTACACCCGTAAGAGTTTGGGTAAATTGCTTTGTTCATTGTGTGTTGAACTTCGAGATGCCTTCGGTTACGGCGCGTGTTGTAAGACCGACAGATACAAGGAATCCTGCAAGCACTGCGGCAATCGAAATAATCGTCCATGTCTTACGTCCGGCTGCCCTCCCAAAGAAACACACTGTTAGTATAAAGAGAGTAACAAGTCCCGCGATAGCAGCAATATATCCTGTTTGTGGGACGATGTTGGTAAAATCGATATTGGCTATGCTAAAGTTGGAATTCGCAAGTCAGATGACCGCAACGAGTCCAATACTTGCACAGAGCGCCCAAAAACCAGCAATGACATTGACTATGCGTACGATGATCTCCCAGAGATTGCTTCCGAATGTGCTAACAAATACTCAAGCTCGCGCAGATCCTTTCGCAATTCCTGCCTGTACTTTCGGTGTGATTTTATCAGAAAGATCTTTGATATCAGCAGAAATACTGGTGCTATCTTTTTCCATGAGAAACGAGAGCAGGATATAAAATATAATCCCAAATCCGCTTGCAAAGGTAAGCAGAACAAAGGCAATACGCACCCAAAGCGCATTAATCTCGAGTTCACGTGCTATACCAGCACAAACACCAAGCAATACTCCATTTATCCGATCTTTGCGCCATGGACGAGCAAAGAACCCCTGGAGTTGTTCTTTTGCGCCGGGTTGTTTTTGAGATCCCATGCTGCGCGTGGTTTCTTCAAATGCAAATACTTCCTCAGGCTCACCGAGGGATTCGATAGCGCTGAGAATATCCTTGATCGTGTGTGATGACTGTGTAATAATCCCGTCGAGTTTCTCGGCAAGATTTCCCTCAAGATCTTCGATAAGCTCTGATGAGAGTCCATGGCGAGTGACATACGATCGGACGCGATCGAGGTAGTCCTGGATAAGTTTTGCCTCTTCAGGTGGAAGATTGTAAAGGCGTGAGGCGACAAAAAGTGACATAGTGGGTGATTAAAGTGATCGAATGCCTTCTACGGCAGTGGAGAGTTCTTTCCAAACGGATTCCATAAGCATGAGGAGCTCGCGGCCAGACTCGGTAAGACGATAGTATTTACGAGGCGGACCATTTTGAGACTCTACCCAAGTGTATGATACAAACCCATCTGTTTTTAAACGAGAAAGGAGCGGATAGAGTGTTCATTCAACGACGATGAGTTTCTGATCTGTTAGGACTCGCAAAATATCCGAAGAATACGCATCACCCCGTGCGATCACGAGCAGAATAGTATACTCAAGGATCCCCTTGCGCATCTGAGTTGTAACTTTTCCGTTGGATTCTGACATATATAGTACCTTGTAATACAAAGTACTATATGAAAATAATATTCAGTTGCAAATGTTTTTAAACTCATGCTTTTTGTTTGTGACTGGATGCGCATTCCCTATAATCTGCGCATGAGCAATTCCCTCGAAGAATACGACGATTCACAAATCGCAATCCGAATCGCCTTCCGCGCTGCAGTTGTAGCGACTATTCTCTATATCCTCCTTTTTATTGCAGAAGGGGTATTTCCAAAGATCGGACAGATCGACTATCTGGAGTCCATACTCAAGGTGCTTTTTGTGGTGATTGCTCTACAGACAACTACCGGATATCTTGCACATGCAAAAAAACTCCCAAATAATCAAAGTGTCCCGTTTCTCTCAACGGTATTCTTCTATGGGATTATGCTTTTACTTGTCTATTTAGCACAGATTGGATATCTCATACTTCAGACTGTCATGGGAAATCCGAGCTCGTTGCTCTCAAAGTTAGAATTCCTTCTTGGTATTCGATGATTGAGTACTAGTGCAATATTGAGTGGATTTGTTGCGGGGCATCTTCCGTTCCTTGCGTATTACTTTACGCTTGTGCAGAAGATGAAGAAATCCTAGTCGATCGCAAGAAGGAAGCTCTTGAGGTATTCGCCTTCTGGATGCATGAGGTGACCAGGGTGGTCGAAAGCCTGACGGTGTTCACTGAGGATACGTACATTTCTCTTGGCGTCACGTGCTGAGAGAAAGAGCATCTTGCGGAAGAGTTCAGGATTCATGAAATACGAGCACGAAGCTGTCAGAAGGAGTGATCCTGCTGACATTTTTTTCATGGTTGTGGCATTGATCTCGCGGTATCCGGCAGTCGCTCGCTCGATGTCTGCTTTTTTCTTGGCAAATGCAGGAGGATCGAGGATGACGAGATCGTAGTTTAGAGGTTTTTCGCGCAAAAATAGAAATGCATCTTCTGCAAAATACCCCTGCGCCTCGGAATCAAATCCATTGAGTGCAATATTCTTACGAGCTTGATCGACAGCAGCCTGGGAGATGTCGAGTGTGTCTACTTTTGTTGCTCCACCTGCGAGTGCAGCAACACTAAAGCCTCCTGTATATCCGAATGCATTGAGTACGGTTTTCCCATGAGCAAGGCTTCGTACGAGGTCGCGCTCTTCTCGCTGGTCGAGGAAGAATCCTGTCTTTTGACCACTAAAGTCTACTTCAAACTTCATACCATTCTCGAGTGCAACAACACGGTCTATAGTTGGTCCATAGAGCATTTCTTCGCTTGCTTCGAGTCCTTCTTCACGGCGCGATGGCATATCGGATTTCTCGAGAATGGCTCGGGGCTTGAGGGCTTCGATGAGTGTTTCAAGGATGAGAGGCTTGAGCTTCTCGGTTCCGAGTGTAGAGATCTGAACAACGAGCACATCTGCATACTGATCAACGACGAGACCTGGGATTCCATCTGACTCAGAGTGGATGAGTCGTACAGCATTGGTGACCTCTTTGCGAAAGAGGCGTGATCGAAGTGCGATGGCGCTGAGGATGTTGGATTTGAGTGTCTCGATCGGATCTTTGGATCCAAATCCGAGAAGTCGCACACTGATCGAAGTCTTGCTGTGGTACATACCAAAACCGAGGAGATTCCCACGGGCATTTTTGACTGCAACGATCGATCCATCTTCGACAGGTTCGACAGTAGCGACTGCTCCCGAAAATATCCAGCGATGACCGTTGCGGATCGAGGTTTCTTTGTCAGCTTTGAGGGTGAGTACGGGGTATTGCATGATTAGTCGATGATGGCAGATCCGATGAGCTCATCACCCTGGTAGACCGCGATAGTCTGTCCTGGGGTGATGGCGCGAATAGGTTCTTGAAATATAGCTTTGATATGTCCGTCTCAGAGGCTTTCGATATGAACGGGGATATCCTTCTGACGATAGCGGATCTTGCAGGATGCATCGAGCGGGAACTTTACCTGCGGTGCAACTGTGTGCCAACCAGAAGCTGTGAGGCTTACGTGTGCGAGTTCGAGCGCGGACTCTGGACCGACGGTGATCGTATTATTCGCCACGTCTTTTTTGATGACGAAGAGAGCAGGTCCACCTCCGAGTTCGATCCCACGGCGCTGACCGATCGTGTAGAAATACGCTCCAGTGTGTTCTCCGATCTTGTGTCCATCGATGTCGAGGATGTCTCATTTCTTGGGCTCGATCTCGCGCTGGAGGAACTCTTTCATATTGACCTTCCCGACGAAGCAGAGGCCCTGTGAGTCCTTGCGAGCCGCGTTGGGGAGTTTGGCAGCTTCGGCAATCTTGCGTACTTCTGACTTTTGCAGCTCACCGATCGGAAAGAGAGCTCGGGAGAGCTGGGCTTGAGAGAGACGAGAGAGGAAATATGTCTGATCTTTATTATCATCCACTCATTTGAGTAGATGGAATCCTGATTCATCCTGGCGCACTCGAGCATAGTGCCCCATCGCGATCGCATCGTATCCGTAGGCGAGTGCTTCCTCGAGGAAAAGATCGAATTTTACGAGGTTATTGCAGAGAATGTCCGGATTGGGGGTAATGCCTGCTTTGTAGCCATTGTAGATCGTACGGATGATGCGGGCTTCGTATTCTTCAATATAATCAAACGTGAAGAATGGTATCCCAAGATAGTCTGCGACCTCTTTCGCAGCTGCCATGTCGATACGGGTCGGACAAGAATCATCGTCCGCAAGATAGTTGATCATAAATCCTGCATGCACCTCATGCCCTGCATTCCGAAGAAGCAAGGCAGTCACAGCGGAGTCTACTCCACCCGAGAGTCATACAAGGATTTTCATAATGAAATGGTACGATGGACTATGCTATCTTTATGGTCTCCCAACTCGCACACCGGATGAGATTGGGATGAGTTTCTGGGCGTTCTTTATTCCAGGGTTTTTCTAGAAGATAGACAGTGATATCGTGCTCGAGTAATTCGAGTCCGAAGTCGAGATTGTCCTCAATCATGTGACAGACTCAGAGAGACTTGCAGATGTCGGATTTTTTGAGCGGACGCTCGCTTACGTGGCCAGTAAAATACACTGACTCAAATGCACCAGGAAAATGCTTTTCCAGCCACATGAGAGTGTGCTTAGATTCAGTTGTCTCGTTGCGTCCGGTGATCGCATAGAGGGTGTGCCCAGCTCTTTTGAGTCACTCAATACCAGCTTTGCTTCCAGGAAGCGGGGCAATGAGATTATTGCGAGAAAGGTGTTCAAAGCACTTCACAAATGTATTCACGAGCAAGGGTTTCTCAACCGGACAACCAGGAAGTTTCCACCAGTCATGCTCAATGAGATCCTCAAATTCAAAAGGAAAGACAATCTCATTCTTCACACCATCAAGAATGGGTGCAAAACTTGCTGCCAGTACTTCGTCGATGTCTACGGCGATTTTCATGAGGCTAGATTACATTTCCGATACCTTCCGCAGAGTTTTCGATTTTTTCGATGAAGTATGCTTCAAGTGGACGGTCGAGATTTTTGACATACTCATCAGCAACGATATTTCCGAAATGGATGATCGCGAAGTGGTCGCATATACTCTCGACATCAGAGAGTATATGCGTATTGAAGAAGATCGTTGTTCCAGAGTTCTTGAGATTGATCATGAGATCCTTCACCATTTTGCGTCCGATTGGATCGAGTCCACTCATCGGCTCATCGAGAAACACTACTTTTGGCTCGTTGATGATCGCCTGAGCAAGTCCGATGCGCTGAAGCATTCCTTTGGAGTATTGAGCAAGGAGTTTATCCTTTCCATGACCGAGGCCAACGCGCTCAATGAGTCGGTCAATACGAGCTTCGAGTTCGTCGTGCGGGATATCGAAAAACCGACCATTAAATCTCAAGAATTCACGACCTGTGAGGTATTTGTAGAGATAGGTATTCTCGGGCATGAAACCGATCTGTTTCTTGGCTTCGAGGGTGAGACCGTTTTCACCGAGGATCTGGATCGAACCGTGCTCTGGTTTGAGAAGTCCGAGGATGCACTTCATGGTCGTTGTTTTTCCGGCACCATTTGGTCCAAGAAATCCAAATACTTCACCTGGCGCAACGCTCAGTGATACACCGTGCAAGATTTCTTTACGGTTGAGGGTCTTACGAATTCCTTCTACATGAAGGACAGGAGTGATTTCTTTCATAGGTATTTTTGTGCACCATTCTACGAAAGGAGCACAAGTGACAAAATCGATTTGCGTCAAAATGATTTCCTGTTAGGATTCTCTGTTCTAATAACTAACATCAAACATATGAACGACTCAGAATTTTTCTACGAAACAGTGAAGATCGATACAGCAGCCCCTGACTTCAAGCTCCCTGCATACGATCCAATCAAGGACGATGAAACAACTGTAACCCTCGAAGGAATGAAGGGGAAATGGTCAGTACTTTTCTACTACCCAGCAGACTTTACATTCGTATGTCCTACAGAACTCAAGGATATGGCTGATATGAAGGATAAGTTCGCAGCTATGAATGTCACAGTTCTTGCAGCTTCTACGGACACTGTGTTCTCACACCGCGCTTGGGTAAAGCACGAAGGACTTATGAAGGATTTCCCATACCTCATGCTTGCTGACCACACAGGTGCTGTTGCTGATACATATAATATCTACGACCACACATCGGGGATCGCAGCCCGTGGCACATTTGTGATCGATCCAGAGGGAATTGTTCGTGTTATCGAAGTGACGAGCGGACCACTCGGACGAAGCAGTGAAGAACTCATTCGTAAGATCGAAGCACTTCAGTTCATGTCTGCAAACCCAGGTGTTGCTTGTCCAGCACGATGGAAGGCAGGAGCAAAGACACTTACTCCATCTATCAAGATCGCTGGAGAAGTTGCAGAGCAGCTTCAATAGTCGATTCAAAATCGAGCAAGAAAAATCCCACTTCGAGAGAGGTGGGATTTTTTTTGATGTAGAGTCTAGTCTTCTATAATCTTCTTTCGAAGCAGTGCGTATTCGCTTACGGGTTCGTCCATATTGATCCATACATCGAAGTTCCCGCCGTGGGCTTCGGTTTTCGGTTCGTTATTTGGGTCGAGGATGGTAGTGATGATCTGCGTGCGTCGTGCTTCGGGTGAAACTACGATGACTTCATCATTGAGATCAAATCGGTTCTTTACCTCGAGCCGTGCGAGTTTACGCTCTGAGTCGTATTCACGGATCATACCGAGGTATTCTTCCTCCTTAAATTCCTTATTCTTTGCGAAATAAATCCCCTTTGCCCCCGGGTCTCCCACGAGGAATCCTGGTGTGTATCCACGGTTGGAGATCGCGAATATTTCACGTGCGAGTACTTCTTCGTCGTATATTTCATCACGCTCGATCGCATCGAGTCCTGCGCGGTAGGCACGTCCGACACCTGCGAGATAGTTCACAGTCTTGCTGCGACCTTCGACCTTGAAGCTAATCACTCCCGCCTCCTTGAGTTCCTTGAGGTATCCGAGCAGACACATATCACGAGAGTTCATGATATACGTCCCATACTCGTCTTCGTCGATGGGAAGCATTTCTCCTTTACGATCTTGTTCTTCGAGGTAGAACTCACCCTTGAGTGGCTGATAGTCTTCTGGTCGACCCGTTACATCGTAGAGCGCATCTTCATCAGCATCCTTGCGGAATACTTTATATTCCCAACGACACGAGTGGGCACAGGTCCCCTGATTGGGATCTCGGCCTGAGAAATAATTCGAGAGCAAACATCGCCCAGAGTATGCCATACAGATTGATCCGTGTACGAAGAACTCAAGCTCCATATTTGGTGCCTGTTCGTGGATCTCTCGGATCTCACGAAGTGCAAGCTCACGAGAGAGGATGATGCGCTTTACACCGATCTTCTGCCAGAATTTTACCTGAGCCCAGTTTGTATTGTTGGCCTGAACAGAGAGGTGAACTTCTGCGTCTGGATAGGCCTCCCGAACGAGCGAGATAAGACCAGGATCGGACATGATATACGCATCAGGCTTCATCGCCTGCATCTTCGCAAAAGACGCCATGAACGGCTTGATCTTCATGTTGTGCGCGTAGATATTGGCAGTGAAATAGATCTTTTTCCCGCGATCGTGGCAATATTTCACCGCTTCTTCGAGGCTTTCCCAGGTGAATTGGTTTTCGCGCGCTCGCAATGAGAACATGGGAACACCTGCATATACAGCGTCAGCTCCGTACGCGATGGCGTATTTCATCTTCTCAAAGTTACCAGCTGGCATGAGAAGTTCGAGTTTTTTGGTCATAGATCAGAAATAAAAATAAACAGGCACTTCCAGATTTCTCTAAAAACGGTCCTGTTTATGTTCGGGCGAACAATTGCATAAAAAACAGGAAACCGCCTTCGGATAGACCAAAAGTTGTAGACCTGTTTTTAAGAATTGCTATCTCCTTAAAAACTGAGGGAAGTGTTGCACTGGCAACAATCACCAAAAAAGTATAGGAAAATGCAGCTTTTGCAAGTTCACTTCATTCGTATCTTGCATTCTTGTGCATTCCCTTACAATGAGTCTCGTATATATTTTTCAAACCATGCGAGATACTTTGCACATGGCTTCTAAGCCACAAGAGTCGGTGGATTCCCTTCAGCAGATGAAGTACAGTCTCAATCTTTTCTACGTCGACAATCTGATGCATCAAATGCTTGCGATTAAAGATGGGAAACGAACGAACGCATTCGAGATCACGGAGGGCTTACGAGGTGTGTATGATCCAGAGTCACATACATGGGATATAAAGGGTGAGAATCCTCTTACTGAAGCTAAAAACTATCTTGCAACGACGAACGATCCATTTCCAGTTCGGGTATTTCGACTTCGCAAATTGTACAATACACTCTATAATTATCGTTAGAAGATATTTACAAAATCCTAGGGGAGTGAACCGTGCACTTGCCCTTCTCTTTGACATTTTCGCTCAAAGCGTATACTAATGCGGAAAATTTCCTGATTCTACATGACCCAAACGACGAATTTAGACGACTACTACTCGAGTGTACCAAAGACTCCTTCTGAAACCGAAGGAGAAAAGAAATCTGGCCTCAAGCTTAAAATCAAGGCAAAGAAGCCTTCTGAGACTGTAGAAGCTCCAGAGACCACGCGTCCTGAGGTGACACAGCCAGTTGCTGCCACGCCAGCACCCGCTCCCGCTCCGGTCCCAGTGCCCGAGACTCCAAAAAAGTCGGAATGATTCCGACCGATTATTTCGTTCGAAGCGGCTCCAAAGATTGCTCCACGTCCTCCTCAGCCACCACGGCCAGCTGCGGTTCGTCCACCCGTTCGAACAGAACCACGATCAAACGACTCTCGTCCAAACGAGCCTCGTCGAACCGATCCTGCAAAGCCTGCACCAAAACCATTCAACAATCCACTCCTTCAAGAGCGAGGATTTAAGGTGCGAAAGCACGAGCCACGTATTTCGTTCGAAGCAGCTCCAAAGTTCAATACTGCACCAAGACCTGCAACTCCAGCTCCTGCAGCCACAACAGCAGCCGGGCCAAATGCAAACCGTCTTGCACAGTATTCAAAGAGTCATCAGAATGCTCCAAAGCGCGGACGTAATTCGCTCCCAGCAGCAGGTGGCAAGAAAGCCCCAGGTGCGACAGGCGGAGATGGATTTCGCAACAAGAAGGGTCTTCGTGTTCAGGAAACCGTCGAAGACGATGGAAAGTTCCGCCGCGGTAAGAAATTCACTGGCGACAAGAAGGAACGCTCAGACTCTGATATCAAGCAGGTCCTTACGGACAAGACTGGTCAGGAGGTAGCGATTCCAGAAATGCTCGCGGTAAAGGAATTCTCAGAAAAGATCGGAGTTCCACTCCCGAAGATCATCGCCGAGCTCATGAAGAACGGTATGATGACCAACCTCAATACAAAGATCGACTTCGATACATGTTATCTTATCGGTGAAGTATTTCAGGTTAAGATCACTCGTGAGCACTCAACTGAGGCTTCGATGACGGATATCATGAAGGGAAACACGACAGAGCTTCTCAAGAACGATGATCCAGAAAAGATGGTCACTCGTGCTCCGATCATCTCGATCATGGGGCACGTTGACCACGGTAAGACTTCTATCCTCGACTACATTCGTAAGACTTCCGTTGCTTCAGGTGAAGCTGGAGGAATCACGCAGAAGATCGGTGCCTACCAGGTAGATCGCAATGGAAAGAAAATCACTTTCCTCGATACTCCAGGGCATGAAGCATTCTCGATCATGCGTTCACGAGGAGCGAAGCTCACAGACCTTGCAGTTATCGTTATCGCGGCCGACGAAGGTATGAAGCCTCAGACAATTGAATCCATCAACCATGCTAAGGCTGCAAATGTGCCAGTTGTCATCGCAGTTAACAAGATGGATAAGCCAGGTGCAAATCTCGATCTCATCCGAGGTCAGATGGCAGAACAGGGACTCCAGCCAGAAGATTGGGGAGGTGATACAGTTATGGTGCCAGTTTCTGCTCACACAGGTCTCGGTATCGAAACACTCCTTGATATGATCATCCTCTCAACGGATATCATGGAACTCAAGGCACACCCAACTCGACCAGCCGTTGCAACCGTGATCGAATCACACCTCGATCAAAAGCTTGGCTCACTCGCAACTGTGCTCGTCAATGCAGGTACGCTCAAGAAGGGTGACTACGTAGTATGTGCGAGCGCATACGGACGTGTTCGAGGACTCAAGGACTACCGTGGAAAGAACATCGACGAGGCTGGACCATCAGTGCCAGTTCAGGTGATGGGACTCTCTAAGGTCGTAGAAGGTGGAGACCTCCTCCAAGTGATGCCAGATGCCGTGACTGCCCAAACAAAGGCACACGAATTCGAACTTGCCAAGGGGAACAAGAGTATCCACAACTTCGAAGGCGCATCACTCAACATGCTCCTCACTCGTATCAAGACTGGTGCTCTCAAACAGCTCAAGATCGTTATCAAGTGTGACTCAAATGGTTCGCTCGAAGCTCTCAAGAGTGCGCTCTCGAAGCTCTCAACAACCGAGACTCAGGTAACATTCATCCATTCTGGAGTCGGAGAAATCAATGACTCAGACGTCCTCATGGCAGGAACGTCCCAGGCTCTCCTTATCGCCTACAATGTCGGAGTGAATATTCATGCCCGACAAACCCTCGCAAATTCTAAGATTGAATTCATCGACAAGAAGGTTATCTACCACGTACTCGAAAAGGTAGAAAATATCATCACTGGTATGGTGGACCTCCGATTCGACGATGTAGATCTCGGAACTGCCGAAGTAAAGGCAATCTTCTACAACGGAAAAGATAAGTTCATCGCGGGTCTTGCTGTCAAAACTGGAAAGATCGAAAACAAATCCAAGATCCGTGTGATCCGAAACAATGAAAAGGTGGGTTCAGGTGAGGTTGTAAATCTCAAGACTGGTCCACTCGATGTTCATGAGATCGAAGCCGGAGGAGAATGTGGTATTACCTTCAAGGGTGATCTCAAACTCGAAATTGGAGATATGCTAGAATTGTATAAAATGGTGGCTCGTAAGTAGTTTTTTCTCATATGCTCGATTGAATTAGTCTCTTCGACGGACTTTCAGAAGCTGAAAAGTCCACCGTCTCCCTTTTTGCACAAGAACGTCTCATTAAGGCGGGCGAGATACTCTTTCGAGAAGGTGATGATGCTACTGCGATGTACATCGTAAAATCCGGTACCCTTCGGGCATATCTCGAACGGAGTACCGGTGAACAGATGCTCGGATACAACAACGTCGGTGATATGGTTGGAGAAATGGCACTCTTCGATGAATGATCATCAAAGAAACGACTCGCTACGGTTCGTGCTGTAGAAGACACACTGCTCTTGGTTATCGTTGATTACGCCATCGTCGAACTCTCCAAAAAACAGCCCATTGTATATGAGAAAATACGGTCCGTGATTCGCGAGCGAAACGCTCAAAATCAAAATCGTTAAAAAACATTTGCACCCCCTGATGTTTTCCATACAATAGGCGAGCTTCATTTTTACGTTAAACTCCCTGATTTCCCGCATCCAGTATGCCAAAAGAAGACAATATCGAAGTGGAAGGTGTTATCATTAACACCCTCCCAGGAGCTATTTTTGAGGTTAAACTCCCAGAAGATTTTGGGGGAAACATCATACAGGCATACATCTCAGGGAAAATGCGTAAACATTATATCAGTCTCATAGTAGGCGATACTGTGCTCGTTCATCTGACACCGTATGACCTTACGAAAGGACGCATCGTATTTCGAAAAAAATAAGTCATGAAAGTCCGACCATCTGTGAAGAAGATCTGCGACAAGTGCGCAATTATCCGCCGAAAGGGCGTAGTACGAGTGATCTGTGAGAACCCAAAGCATAAACAGCGACAGGGATAACTCGAGACCTCTCGATTTTTTTATTTTTCGTATTGTAAACCTTCCATGGCTCGAATTGCCGGAGTAAACCTTCCAACTGGAAAACACGCAGAAATTGCGCTCATGTACATCTTTGGTGTCGGACGCCCTCTTGCTGTTACCATTCTCGAAAAACTCGAGATTGAAAAGACTCGCAAAATTGATGATCTCACTGAAACTGAGCTCGATGCGATTCGTGAAGAGCTTAAGAACTATCTTATCGAAGGTGATCTTCGACGAGAAATTCAGCAGAACATTAAGCGTCTTCAGGAAATCAACTGCTACCGCGGTCAGCGTCACAAGAAGCGGCTTCCAGTTCGTGGACAGCGAACAAAGACAAACGCTCGTACTCGTAAGGGTAAGGCGGTTGCAATTGCTAACAAGAAGAAATAATCAATCTCCGTTTTATGGCTACTGTACTTAAGAGAAGTAAAAAGACCCGCAAGAACGTCGTTGAAGGAGTTGTCTCCGTTACGGCTACTCTTAACAACACGCACGTTGTTGTTTCTGACAAAGAAGGAAATGTTCTTACTTGGGCAACAGGTGGAAGCGCAGGGTTCCGTGGAGCACGTGAGGCAACTCCGTACGCTGCACAGATCACGAGCGAAAGTGCTGTTTCTAAGGCAAAGACTCTTCATGGTCTCGAGCGAGCAACGGTTTACGTTAAGGGAATCGGCGCTGGTCGTGAACAGGCTATTCGAGGTATCGTAAATGCTGGAGTTGATCTTCAGGCGATCTTCGATATTACTCCGGTTCCACACAACGGGTGCCGCAAGAAGAAAATTCGAAAACTCTAATCATTCTCGTTTCGTATGCGATATACTGGTCCAAAGACAAAACTCTGCCGCCGTGAAGGAATCAATCTCTTCGGGTCGGAGAAATATGACCTCTCTCAGAATCACCGAAAGCCTCTTGGCTCAAAGTTTGGAAAAACTTCTGGATTCGGGGTTCAGCTTCGAAAGAAGCAAACTGCAAAGCGTATGTTCGGTATCACTGAACGTCAGTTCGCTAGCTACTACAAGCGAGCTGTACGAATGCAGGGGGTTACCGGAGACAACATGCTTTCATTTCTCGAAGGTCGTCTCGATAACGTTATCTACCGAGCAAGCTTCGCCCGCACAATTATGCAGGCTCGCCAGTTCGTAGGTCACGCTCACTTCATCGTAAATGGTAAGAAGGTAAACATCCCTTCATACCAGGTTGCAGTTGGAGACGTTATCGAACTGCGTGAGAAGATGAAGGAATCTCCTATCTATAAGACTCTCGTTTCTGAGTTTGAGGAATTCATCAAGTCTAACTCAAATGGTTCGGTAAGTAACTCAAAGTGGCTCGAAGTTAACCCTTCTAAGCTCATGATTACAGTGAAGGCCCTCCCAGCAAAAGAAGATTTCGACCGTTCTATCGACATCCAAAAGATCATCGAATTCTACTCGAAATAATACCAAGAGCATTCTCTCTGCTACTTGTCTCATCATTCTTCTATGCATATCATCCACAATCTCATCGGCGTACCAAAGATTCTCCAGGAGACAACGGGTATTCATGAAGCGAAGTTTACGGTTCAGCCACTTCCTTCGGGATACGGTGTAACTATCGGAAACTCTCTTCGTCGGGTGATGCTCTCTTCTATCCCAGGTTGCCGTGTAACCGGGGTCAAGATTAAGGGAATCGGTCACGAATACTCTACAATCCCAGGAATTAAGAACTCAGTACTCGACATTCTCCTCAACCTTAAGGGTCTCGTAGTTTCTATGAGCGGAAGCGATATGGAATGGATTCATATTGTGAAATCAAAGGCTGGTATCGTAAGCGCGAAGGACATCAAGGGAAGTTCAAGTGTTACGATCGAGAATCCTGATCTCTATATCACTGAAATCGACCGAGATGGTTTCGAACTCGATATGAGTATCCGTGTTGAGAAATCAGTTGGATACCTCGGAGTTGATGCACTCAAGGAACGCGAAGAAGATGTTAATGTACTTCTCATTGACGCAAACTTCTCTCCAGTTCTCTCAGTAAAGTACGAAGTTAAGAACCAGCGTGTTGGTGAAATGACAAACCTCGATGCACTCGAGATGACAATCACTACAAACGGTATCATGACACCAGAAGAGGTTCTCCGATTCTCAGGTGACATGCTCACATCTTACTTCGGAATCTTCAACGAAGAAGGACTCCAGGTAGAAGGATCATTCATTGGTGATATCAAGGAAATTCTCGAAAAGGAAAAGCAAGAAATTAAAGCTGACCTCGAAAAAGAAACCTACACTCCAATCGAAATTATCGGCCTCTCTCCACGTACACTCAATGCCCTCGTCAACGGTGAAATTCTCTCCATTGAACAGCTCACAAAGTGTACTGAAGCCAAACTCTCTTCTATCAAGGGATTCGGTAAGAAGGCAATGACGGAAGTCCGCGATGCACTTCGAGAGCGTGGACTCAAACTCCTCGGAGACGACTAAAAAGTTTTCAAAATCATTCCACTATGCGACACCGCGTTAAAAAAGTTAAATTCCACACAAAAGACAAGGATCACCGCTCTGCAGTGCTCCGCAATCTTTTGACGAGCTTCTTCACTCACAAGGCTATTACAACCACTGAGAAGCAAGCTCGAGCTATCGTTGGAGAAATCGATCGTCTTATCAATGTTGCCAATGGTGACAACAAGATGAATGCCATCCGCGAGGTTCTCTCTATTCTCTTCACTAAGGCAGCCTCTGTTGAACTTTTCGACAATGTAGCTCCTAAGTTCAAGGGTCAGACCTCTGGATTTACTCGTATCACTGCGATCAAGTATCGTGATGGTGATGCTGCAAAAGTTGTGAAACTCGAACTCGTTAAATAAAGCACACATGAAAACACTCATGCCGAAGCAGATCAAAGGTGATGCACGAAAGTGGTACATCATCGATGCAGAAGGAAAGACCCTTGGTCGCCTCGCCACATTGATCGCTACATACCTCAAAGGTAAGAACAAAGTAGACTTTGCTCCTCACGTTGATAATGGCGACTATGTCGTAGTTCTCAACGCTGGAAAGGTTGCGGTTACTGGTTCTAAGGAAGAGCAGAAACTCTACCGATCTCACTCACAGTATATGGGTGGTCTCAAGGAAGTTCCTCTCGAAAGAATGCGAGCTAAGAAGCCTACTGAGGTTCTTCGCCACGCAGTTTCTGGAATGCTCCCAAAGAACTCACACCGTTCTACGATGATCCAAAGACTCAAGCTCGAGGTAGGTACTGAACACCAGTACGCTGCTCAGCAACCTGAAACTCTCTCTATCTAGTCTCTTTTTATGACAGCTCTCAAGTATTTCTACGCTGTAGGACGCCGAAAGTCGGCAGTCGCTCAGGTTCGCCTCTTCGTTGCACCAGGTGAATCTATGATCAACGGTAAGCCACTTACTCAGTATGTGAACCGAGGTGATCTTTTCACTGCTATCTACGCACCAGTTAAGGTCGCAGGTCTCTCAGATCGTGTTCGATTCGAGATTAAGGTGGAAGGTGGAGGTGAATCTGCACAGGCTCAGGCAATTGCTCATGGTATTGCTCGTGCACTCGTAGAATCGAGTGAAGATCTCCGAAAGGCACTTCGAGGAGCAGGATTGCTTACTCGTGATGCTCGAAAGGTAGAACGAAAGAAGCCAGGTCTCCACAAGGCTCGAAAGGCATCTCAGTGGTCCAAGCGTTAATTCCCGATATTATCTCCCATGACAACGATTAATCAGCTCATCCGCAAGCCTCGAAAAGACAAGACTCGCAAGAGTAAGTCTCCTGCGCTTCAGCTCAGCAAAAACAGCATCAAGCGTACTACTACAGCTCTCGCTTCTCCACAGAAGCGTGGTGTTTGTACAAAGGTGTACACTATGACTCCAAAGAAGCCTAACTCAGCTCTCCGAAAGGTAGCAAAGGTTCGACTTACAAACGGATACGAAGTTATCTGTTATATCGGAGGAGAAGGACACAACCTTCAGGAACACTCTGTAGTTCTCATTCGTGGAGGACGTGCAAAGGACCTTCCCGGAGTTCGATACCACATCGTTCGAGGAGTTCTCGATACACAGGGTGTTGAAAAGCGAGGACGAAGCCGCTCTCTCTATGGAGCAAAGAAGCCAAAGGCAAAGAAATAATTCAACCATCATTTAGCTCTCACCTATGAGTACGAAAGGAAGCGTATCGCTCAATATGAAGAATGAAAAGCTCATGAAGTTCGTGAACTATGTCATGAAAGAGGGAAAGAAGTACCTCGCCATGAAGATTATCACAAACGCTTTTGAGGTTATCAAGACCAAGGGTCACGCAAATCCAGAAGAAGTGTTCGAAAAAGCACTCGAAAACGTTATGCCTCGTATCGAGGTGCGACCAAAGCGAGTTGGTGGATCGATCTACCAGGTTCCTCAGGAAGTAAAGCCTAAGCGTCAGCTTGCGCTCGCTATCCGATGGATTCTTACTTCTGCTCGCGCAAAGTCTGGTTCTGAATTTTCAAACTTCCTCGCTAACGAACTTATCGAAGCATCACAGGAAACTGGAAATGCAGTTAAGAAGAAGCTTGAAGTTTACAAGATGGCAGAGGCTAACAAGGCTTTCGCTCGCTTCGCAAACCGATAGTATGTTTAGTAAAACGCGAGATTCACATTCAGGTTTTGCGTTCCGCGTTCAGAGTAGCTTCCGCTACACTTCACTGTGGTACGCAACCTTCATGCGAATCTCATCGTTTTTCAAAAACATAGGGCTTGATCCCAAAAGAATAATTACATCTACTAGAATTTACTTTATCCAATATGGCACATAAAAAGGCGCAAGGATCGACGACGAACGGTCGTGATTCGAATGCGAAACGTCTCGGAGTCAAAATCTTCGGAGGACAGCCAGCACTCTCTGGTAACATTATTATCCGTCAGAAAGGAAACAAGTTCTGGCCAGGTGCTAATGTTTCTCAGGGTGTTGACTTCACACTTTTTGCAACGGCTGATGGAATGGTTCACTTCGAGGAAAAACGCCGAGTGCGCTTCGATGGACGCGTCTATCGCGATATCTACGTTAACGTAGTTGCAGCGTAATTAAAATCCCCCGTACGGGGGATTTTTTGTAGCAAGATTTTTTTGATCCGAAAAACTCAGAGTGCAGTTTTGAGCCGGATTCATAAGTTGGCTATTAGAAAGATGCAGCGAGTGATTTTCACTCTTTTGTCAGCCCTCATTGCCTGACTCTGATTGAATCAATATATTGTTTAGGTAGGCACGGGTGCCAGAAGGAATACACGCAGGCAGTACGAGTGACTAAGTGTGATATTGTACGCTACCAACGTCTAATTTTGAAATGCTTCAGAATAGTAAAATTTCATATGAAGCACAAACTCTGAAAGGCTTTCCAGGTGCGCTTGAAATGATGAGTGAAAAAACTGAGAGGCATTCATGATAGGTCTTGTGAGTACCCTTAGCTCGGCTGGATTTATCTGAATGGTATTGCGTGGGTATTTAGATACATGGTACCTAGTGGCTACACACGGTATATGAATTTGTTTGAATAATGGTGCTGGTTGGGTTTATTGATCATGCTATCAGTATTCAAGCTACGATCTCTTGCAATCTCCTTTTGCTCGCTGGATGGGAGTGTAGCAAGCAAGAAATCCATGAAATACTCATTAAAACCGACTGTGAGTTCGTGTGGGATTTTACACAGTGACTCGATGCAGAGATCGGGGCTCGACCTTCCCAACAGAGAAAAGCAGCGCCTTGCGATCGTTAAGATGTACCTCAAAAATCCTGAGATTTCCTTCCTGAATGAGATGACTTCAAGTTGTTTGATGAGTCATTGTGATTTTCGTTCTACATGACGAAAAAATCATCTAACGTGGTATCGTGAAGGCCTTCATGCGCTCGGCGGTACTTACCGTGAGATGGTGGAACTCCAGAGTGGGCTCTAATTCTCTTTTCATTCTGCCTTCTTCCCGTACACTCTAAGAAATTCATACTCAACCCATATGCGACTGCTTCGTTACGCCTTCAAGAACATCTCCCGTAGTTTTTTTCTTTCACTCTCGTCGGTAATCGTGATTACATTGATGACTTTCCTCATCTTTGTGCTTTTCTTTGCGCAGTTTGTTGCATCGTCATTGACTAACATTGTAAACTCACGACTCTCTCTCAAAGTGAACGTGAAAGCGGGTCTCACCGATACAAGCCTCAAAGTGATCGATACACTTGAGGCTCTCCGGAAGATCGACACTGGGGTAGATACGCAGTTTATTTCTGCGTCCGAAGCGCTCAATACTCTTCGTAAAAGCGATCCCGATCTCGCAAATATTATTGAGAGCGATGAGGAAAACCCACTCCCGAGTCAGATTTCAATTAAGAATATCCCAATAGAAAGCTATGCAGAGCTCGATCGTGTGATGTCCGAGCATGCGGATGCTATCGAAGTAGGGAGCAAAACTGGCAAGAATGCTTTCACGGATTACAAGACTCAATACAATCGTATCCGAGACGTGATTCATGTTCTCATCTCGATTGAGTACGGACTCTATGCAATTATTGGATTTTTCCTCTTCTCTGTTTTTGTAGTGGTGTTTCAGAGTATTGGAAACGCAGTATTCTATTTCCGCGAGGAAATCAAGATCACAGAGCTCGTCGGCTGACAAAAGCGTTATATTTACGGGCCGTTTGTACTGCAGGGGCTGATTTATACAGTGACTGCGCTAGTAGTGAGTACCACCCTTTTTGTAATGATGTTAAAGGGTACGAATTTCTCTATCATCGCAGCTACTCCAATATCCATCAACGGATTCTTTGAAAGTGTTACGCTCAAATACGGAATCTTGGCAGTATTACTTTTGTTTCTCGGGGGGCTGAGCGGGCTTGTATCTTCCTACAGATTCGTGAAGCAGAAGGGGTAATTTCCTCTTCTGCTTCGGACTTTTGAAAAAATGCAACAAAAAAGTTTGCATCAAAATCGAAAACTCATATACTTCGCGGGCTCTTTTTGGAGCTGTAGCTCAGTTGGTTAGAGCGTCCGCCTGTCACGCGGAAGGTCGCGAGTTCGAACCTCGTCAGCTCCGCCATTCATTTTGGAAAAAAAGTAAGTAAGTTTTCATTCTTGTGGGGCCTTAGCTCAGTTGGCTAGAGCGCCTGTTTTGCACGCAGGAGGTCAAGGGTTCGACTCCCTTAGGCTCCACCATTCGAAGTGTTAGCTACCAGTTACGAAACACAAAGTTCGTACACTGTTTTCGTATTTTGTACTTGATACTTGGTAATTCGCCTTTATGGGACTCAGAAATAAGTGACCTCGACAAAACGTCTATTCGGTAAACCGAAAGGGGCGCAAGTCTGGGAAAAAACTAGAAAATACAATCAAGCATTACAAGCAGCTCCAAGCTCGTCTTGCCTTTGAAGGTGAAACTCTTTGGATCAAGAACGCTTTTGAATTTGTTATGAAGAAATTCAAAAAATACTCGATTAATCCTAATAAGATCTAAAAATGGCTCGACTTACAACGCACGCTCACAAAAAGCTCAAGCGAGCAATGGATCGAATCACAAAGAAAATGCGAAAGACAAAGAAGAAATAAACGTTTGCAATTTCGGGTTTTTCGCTATCATTATCACACTTTAATTTTCCATTTAATTTTTTCAAAATGGCTACATACGATCGATCAAAACCACATGTAAATATTGGTACAATCGGACACGTTGACCACGGTAAGACTACTACTACAGCCGCTATCTCAAGCGTTCTCTCTAGTAAGTACGGAGGAGTTAAATTCAACTTCGATCAGATTGACGCTGCACCAGAAGAAAAGGCACGCGGAATCACAATCAACACTGCTCACATCGAGTACGAGACTGGTGCACGTCACTACGCTCACGTTGACTGTCCTGGTCACGCCGACTACGTTAAGAACATGATTACCGGTGCTGCTCAGATGGACGCTGCGATCCTCATCGTTGCTGCAACTGACGGACCAATGCCTCAGACTCGTGAGCACATCCTCCTCGCTCGTCAGGTAGGTGTTCCATACATCGTCGTGTTCATGAACAAGTGTGACATGGTTGATGACTCAGAAATGCTCGACCTCGTTGAAATGGAAATCCGAGATCTCCTCTCTAAGTATGACTTCCCTGGTGATGATACTCCAGTAATCCGCGGATCTGGTCTCGTTGCTCTTGAAAATCCTACTGATATGGATAAGGCATACGGAGCTAAGACTCTCATCGAACTCTTCGATGCTATCGAAGCTTACGTACCAGTTCCTGAGCGTGCTCTCGACAAGCCATTCATTATGCCAGTTGAAGACGTATTCTCAATCAAGGGTCGAGGTACAGTAGTTACTGGTAAGATCGAACAGGGTGTAATTAAGGTAGGTGAAGAAATCGAAATCATCGGTCTCCACGATACTCAGAAGACAACTGTTACTGGAGTTGAAATGTTCCACAAGCAGCTCGAACAGGGTCAGGCTGGTGACAACGCTGGTCTCCTCCTCCGAGGTATTGAGCGTGAGCAGGTTGAACGAGGACAGGTTCTCGCGAAGCCAGGATCAATCAAGCCACACACTAAGTTCGAAGCTGAAGTTTACGTACTTACAAAGGATGAAGGTGGACGCCACACTCCATTCTTCAAGGGGTACAAGCCACAGTTCTACTTCCGAACGACTGACGTTACTGGAGCAATTGAGCTTCCAGAAGGTGTAGAGATGGTTATGCCAGGTGATAACATTAAGATGGTTATCGAACTCGGTCAGCCAATCGCTATGGACCAGGGTCTCCGATTCGCTATCCGTGAAGGAGGTCGAACAGTTGGTTCAGGAGTTGTCGCTAAGGTTATTGCTTAGTTTCTCGCTTTCTCCATTCTCTGTGAGCGGAGGTCGCTCACAGAGACTAAGAAAGCTAGAAATATTTTTTCTTTCATCCATGTCCGCAAAAAAAGGTAGTCTCCGTATTGTAGTTCGTGCATTTGAACACAAACTCATTGACGAAGCAGTTAAGAAGATCGTTATGACTGCAAAGGATTCAGGCGCAGTTGTCGTCGGTCCAATCCCACTCCCAACAAAGATTGAAAAGATTACTCTCAATCGATCTACCTTCGTTAACAAGGATGCTCGTGAGCAGTTTGAAATTCGTCGTCACAAGCGTCTCATCGATATTGAGTCGCCTACTGATAAAACGAAAGAACTCCTTCAGGCGATTAACATCCCTGCTGGTGTTGGTGTTGATATTAAACTCATCTAATAGATATGTCTCGAGTCTGCATGCTCACGGGTAAGCGAACTGGCGTTGGAAACAGCGTTTCGCACTCCGTTCGACGCACAAAACGAAAATTCTACCCAAACCTCTTCTGGAGAAATGTTAAGGATCCAGAAACAGGTATCACATACCGTCTCCGCCTCGCTGCGAGCGCTATCAAGACTCTCAAGAAAAAGGGAATCCTGTAAAACTCGGTTTGTCCGAGTTCTATCTCGCCCCGGTGGTGGAATTGGTAGACACGCAGGACTTAAAATCCTGTTCCTTCGGGAGCACGGGTTCGATCCCCGTCCGGGGCACCATTCTTCGTTTTCGAAGAAAACTTCGAATGGCTCGCCATCACGAAGGTCAACTCACTCAACACTCAATTAATTATTCTACATGCTTAAGATTCGTCTTTCTCGCGCAGGCCGCAAGCACGTTCCATTCTTCCGTATCGTTCTTACTGAGCACTCTCAGTCTGCTAAGCACGGGTACATCAAGGTTCTTGGACACTACAATCCAATTACTAAGGAGCTCGAATTCGATCGCGATGAAGCTGCAAAGTACATCAAGAACGGTGCTCAGTATTCTCCAACCGTAGAGAAGATTCTTAATCGAGCAAAATAATGTCCGCTCAGGAATTCCTTCGTTTTATCGTTGAATCCCTCGTAGAGAACAAAGGAGATATTGTGATTGAACAGCGCGAAGATGAACTCGGAACGCTCATTACCCTCAAGGTCAACAA
The DNA here is from genome assembly GCA_049315825.1 of Patescibacteria group bacterium. Classification (GTDB taxonomy): domain Bacteria; phylum Patescibacteriota; class Gracilibacteria; order BD1-5; family UBA2023; genus JBMOJK01. The sequence continues at coordinate 4,418 of JBMOJK010000014.1, read as the reverse complement.
AACTGACATGGGTACAATCATTGGAAGAGAAGGTCAAACGATCTCATCTATCCGTACAGTTCTTCGAGTATTTGGTTCAAAGCAGAATGCTCGAGTTAACCTTAAGGTTCTCGAAGATTAATTCCGTGAAAGCGGAATTTTTTTATGCTTCAAAAATCGTTTTCTCGAAGTGAATTTTTCGCAGTCTCTCCTTTACTTTTCGCATTGCATTGATAATATCTGCGCAATCTTTTAGTTATACACTATGTTCGATATAGCATTCGCTGCTGGTCCTGATTTCATCAACAACAGTTACAGTCTCGATGACATTGCTCGTGTTGCGATTGCCCTCGTGGTCCTCGTTGCAGGATTTATGTCAGTCGTATTTATCCTTTGGGGTGGACTCATGCTCATCCTCTCTGGAGGAAAGGATGATAAGGTAAAGCCAGCAGTTCATCAGATCCGTTACGCGGTCATCGGAGTTATCGTGATTATCATCTCGCTCTTCTTGGCTCCGAAGCTCGGAGATATCCTTGGTCTCAATGTTTCTTCCTACGTAGATCCTAAAGAAATCTTCGTAACAATCCAAAATCTTTCTGGTAAGTTCTTCGGTTCGAAGGATTCGATTGATATCGGAGGAACGAAGACTCCAGTCATTGACGACAGCTTCAACAAATTCTAAACACTAATCTGGGTCTCTGACTCAGATTTTTTGTATATGCGTGGTAAGTCTATGGTGCTCGTCAGGAGAACAATCGTAGATGTCATAGTTTTTATAGGTGAGCGTGAGCGTGTTTCATGCGCGCAGCATTTGTACATCAGTGACGGGTGATCCACTCGTCACTGATGTAAGACCTGTTCCGCTGAGAAATGCTGTATAGTCGATAAGACCCTTTGTATATGACGAGACTGAAGTAACAAGTGAGAGGCGGGGTTCGATACTTGTATGAGTGATTATTTGTCCTGTGCGAGTTACGGGATTATTATCCGATTTTGTAAAATAGGGGAAAGTTCCACTATACACGCTGTTTCATGCCAAAAGGAGATCTACATTGAGAGTGTATGAACCTGGGGTGGTTGGTACAGGTGCAATATTAGATATATGGACGACGATCGGTGTGTTTGGATTTTGAGTTCGAGCAGATCAGGTAAAGGTATAGAGTAATCATGTGCCGACAGCAACAGTGTCACCTGGATCTTGTGCTCAACTTGTGAGGCCCGAAATATTTATGCTACTGAGTGCAGTTGACTGAGAAAGAGTGCTTACCCCAGAAAAACTCACAGCAATACTATCAAACGTGAGTGAATTTGGGCTTTGAATGTTGATAGTTGCGTCCGTACCTGTCTCGATTGACTCATGGAGCCTGAAAAGCCCGTTGCGCGATCCTATGAGTAAATCTCCAGCCTCTGTCGCAAGACTCGTCGGATGCAGTATGCCTTCTTTTGCTCCGATCAATTCAACGATATCTTTTGAAGTGGTGTTGTATGCGAGCACGCGTGAATTCCCTGTATCTGCGATATAGAGAACATCACCTATGAGCACGAGAGAACTTGGATTAGAAAGCTCGGTTGCAAGAGGGTTACTTGATAGCATATCTCCTGAATTTAGGGTTCCGACGATACGGGTTGTGCCTTGAAATATACTTTGCTTTTCTCGGTCGATCGAGTATCCACTCACAGACGTGATTTCTCAGCCACGTGGTGTTGTGCCTGAGATACTGATGAGTCGTTGCAATACTCGTGTAGGATCACTCGCACAATATCCTGTGAATGACTGTACTCCAAGAAATACGTAGGAATCAGAGTTTGTTTTCGTTTCGAGGAGCACTCAGGAATTTATACCAGGAGGAAGTGCTCAGGCGCCTACTATCTGCAGTGATTCTTGTGAGGCAAGGGTTTCAAGAGTTCGATCAAAAGATGCCCCTTTGATCGAGTTTTCGACGCTCTTTTGAGTGCGACCTACACTCGAAAGTCCCGACATCACGAACGTGATCAATCATGCAAAAAGTAGCACACTTATCGTGACAGCAATCAGGATTTCTATGAGGGTGAAACCTGAAGCAGTAGGTGGATGCCCGGTATGCATGCTAGATATGAGAGAGGATACGCTGTGTAACCATTTCTTTTGGGAGAATGTCACCATCCTCCTCGCATTCGATGATGGTCCAGTTTGGGAACTTAGATGCAACGTACAGGGCAAGATTGCTCGCTTTTCGAAGATGTGAGATGTCTTTCTCGTGGAGATCTTTGTTGATCTCACCTTTGATATAATCTCGTTTTTCTTTGAGACCGATCAATCGAGCAGAGGTTTCGATTGATATCTTGAGAAATAGAACCCGGTCCGGTTTTGGAATACTGAATATTCGATATTCCAAATCATACACCCAATCTAAAAATGCATCGATCTCTTTGTACGAATCAATCTTCGTGGCTTGGTGAATCATATTGGAACTCACGTATCGATTGGCGATTACATAGTCGTTCTCTTCGAGTGCCTTGATAGTCTCAATTTTCGCATCAAAGCGATCAATCGCATAAAACATGCTAGCTAATTCTGCTCCAATATCTTTGAGCGATCCATAATCCCCGTTGAGATATTTGCTCACCATAAATCCAGAGATCTCTTTGTACCTAGGAAAATCCAAGACCGCAACCCTCTTTCCTTCTGCTCGAAGCGCTGCGGCTACCAGCTCTACTTGGGTTCATTTCCCACTTCCGTCGATACCCTCGAATACGATAAATTCTGCCATATTTTTGTTGATTAAACTGAGTATATAGACGGATCGTGTTTTTTTAAAAAAAGACCGAAAAAATCACTTTGCAAATTCACCGTCTTTCCTTATATTTAAGCGGAAATTTCGACTATTTTTCTATGGCAACACCACTCGAAAACGAAGAGCTCCCACTTGACCCAATTCCTGAGGGGGAGGATACTCCGGTAGAAGCGTCTTCTGGAGGAGAAGCACAGACACAACTCGTTGGGCTTCCAACTGCGATGACATACGCGGGAGATGCAGATCGTTCGATCGTATCTGAGATGGAGTCATGCTATCTCGACTACGCGATGAGCGTTATCGTTATGCGTGCGCTTCCGGATATTCGTGATGGATTTAAACCGGTACATCGACGTATTCTCTACGCGATGTACGAAGAAGGAGTGCGTGCAACAGGAAAGCATCGTAAGTCTGCTCAGATCGTCGGAGCGGTACTCGGACGTTATCATCCACACGGAGATAGCTCGGTATACGAAGCGATGGTTCGTATGGCACAGGACTTCTCGATGCGTTATATGCTCGTGGATGGTCAGGGAAACTTCGGTTCTATGGACGGAGACGGGGCGGCTGCTATGCGTTATACGGAAGTAAAGATGGCAAAGCTCGGTGAGCTTATGCTTGCGGATATCGACAAGGATACCGTTGATTGGAGAGATAACTACGATGCCTCTCGTGAAGAACCAACTGTTCTCCCAACTCGCATACCAAATCTTCTCCTCAATGGATCGGTTGGTATCGCCGTTGGTATGGCGACGAATATCCCTCCACACAACCTCGGAGAATTGATCGATGGACTTCAATTCATGCTTACGTGCCAGAATCCTGCAGAGGTTACGATTGATAAGCTTCTTGAATTCATCAAGGGGCCGGACTTCCCAACAGGGGGTATCGTGTACAATCGCAAGGACATTCATACTGCCTACGCAACAGGACGTGGATCGATCATCATGCGCGGTCGTGCTGAGATCGACGAACTCAAGAACGGTCGCAAAGCGATCATCATCACTGAAATCCCATACCAGGTAAACAAGAAGACGTTCATCGAGAAAATCGCTGACCTTGTTCAGGAGAAAGTCATCGTTGGAATCTCGGATCTTCGTGATGAATCCAAGGGGCTCGGAGATATCCGAATCGTGATCGAAATGAAGAAGGATGCATTCCCAAAAAAAATCCTCAATCAGCTCTACAAGCTCACTCCACTTCAGACGAGCTTCGGATACAACATGATTGCACTCCACGATCGCGGACGTCAGCCTAAGCTCTTCAATCTCGTTGAAATGCTTGAGGAATTCCTCGGACACCGAAAGGAAGTTGTGACTCGTCGTACACAGTTCGAACTTCGCATCGCTGAGGCTCGTGCTCATATTCTCGAAGGTCTCAAGATTGCGCTCGACAATATCGACGCGGTGATTAAGACGATTCGTTCGTCTACTACGAAGGAAGAGGCGAAGACGAACCTCATGGTGAATTTTAAGCTTTCAGAGAAGCAGACGGATGCCATCCTCGAAATGCAACTCCAGCGTCTTGCTGGTCTTGAGCGCAAGAAGATCGAAGATGAACTTGCCGAAAAACTCCTTCTGATCGCAGATCTCAAGGATATCCTCGCAAAGCCTGCGCGAATTGATGCTATCATCGGCGCAGAACTTGCTGATATGAAGGAACGCT
>JBMOJK010000033.1:0-1953 GCA_049315825.1 Patescibacteria group bacterium | reverse complement strand
AATAAGTCGGATCGCTATATGCATCGCACCTTCAATCTTACAGCGAAAACTATCAACAACTGTACAGCACTGAATACATTCAATCTCAAAAGCTCGCACAACTTCGATACCGCAACTCGCGAGAAGATTAGACGAATGTTGTTTGATTACGGAATATCGACATCAACTCACGAACACGAACTCTATGTTCAAGGAAATGGCGAAAATGTAGAATTCATCCGAGTTCTTCTTCCGAAGGGATCTGTACTCAAATCTCAAGCCGGAGTACCTATCGAAGTAGACGACTCTCATCCGGACTATACAAGCATTCAGTTTACAGTTCATACAAAAGTCCTTGAGAATTCTGATGTTACATTTAGCTACGAAAGTACTCCAAAAAACTGTGCAATTCAGCCTGCCTTCCTCGCACAACCAGGTCTCCAAAACTACAACGTAAATATCCGATAATGTATCAGATTCAAACACTCGATTTCCCCGAAAATCTTCCACTCGAAGAAGAAGTTCTTGTTTCTATTACGGATTCGCTCCAGGCAACAACCGGACTCAAGCAAAGTGGATTTGTAAATATAGCCATCATCGATGATGCTCGCATGCAGGAGCTCAACAAGCTCTATCGAGGAATTGATTCCAATACGGATGTGCTTTCGTTTCACTATTTTGACATCAATTCGGATGTGCCCGCAGAGGAGGTCTTTGGAGAAATACTCTTTTCATTGAGCAAAATAGAAGATCAGGCAAAAACCTTCGGACACACGCCAACCGAGGAAGTATATCGACTCCTCACTCATGGCCTGCTGCACCTGCAAGGATTTGATCACGAAACCGAAGAAGATTACGAAATCATGTGGGAGCATGAGCAATACATCCTCCAAGTGCTCCAAAAAGACTTTGGAATTCTCGAATTGGGACTATAATACCCAATCAACAAAATTTACACACTATGAAACATCCACGCGGAGTGATTATTAAAACTCCAGAACAAATTGCAGGAATTCGAAAAGCATCAGCTCTTACTGGTGCGGTTTTGGACATGATCGGCGACTACGTAAAGGCTGGAATTTCGACAGAAGAACTCGATCACATTGCCAACAATTTCATCCTGAAAAATGGCGGAAAATCAGCCTGTATCGACTACCTCGGGAACAATAACTGGGCAAAAGGCGGATATCCGAAGTATAACTGCATCTCAGTCAACGATGTCATCTGTCACGGGATTCCTCGCAGCGATGAAATCCTCAAGGAAGGTGATATCCTTAATATCGATGTAACTACTATCGTTGATGGATATTTTGGTGATGCATCACGCATGTACGTTGTTGGACAAGCAGATCCCAAGGCACTCGCACTCATCGAGATCACCAAGAAATGTCTCGATATCGGACTCGCTGAAGTATACCCTGGAAACTATACCGGCAATATCGGGTACGAGATTGCAAAGTTCGCAGAATCACAGGGATACTGAGTGGTTCGTGAATATACAGGACATGGAGTTGGGGTACTCTTCCACGAGGACGAACCAATCATCTATCACAAGGCACTCAAGAATTCTGGACACAAGATCGTCCCTGGTATGATCTTCACAGTCGAACCCATGATCAATGCAGGAGGCTACAAAACCAAACTCATGGATGATGACTGGACAGTACGAACCAAGGATGGATCGCTTTCTGCACAGTTCGAGCACACCGTGCTCGTCACTGAGAAATGACACGAAGCACTCACTGCAACGAAGAAATTCCTCTAAAAAAATCCGCGTAAAGCGGATTTTTTGTGGTTACGGTTATTTTGTGACTGTTGCGGATCTATTTGTTTCTTTGTTTGTTCCATGGTCGTCTCCATTTGTTGGACTCTGGTATGGGAATACCAGATCTCCCGGCTCGATTGTCAAAAAAAGAAGCACTTTGTAGGTGCTTCTTTTTGATTATCCGAGTTTCTTCTTGAGCATCTCTGTGA
>JBMOJK010000032.1:0-1963 GCA_049315825.1 Patescibacteria group bacterium | reverse complement strand
TTAATTTACTACGTTATTTTGTTCGTTTCCACTCCACTAACACTTCCCGCTTGGGTTCAGCAATTTGATAGTCTGGGAGACTTAGCTCCTTCATATAGATGATTCTAATGGCACTCAATGATATTTCGGGATGTTTCAACATCCATCGATCATGTAAATATGCAGTGTAATAGAAGCGCAACTCATGATTTCTTTTCATTAAAAGATTCTCGGTATATTTTCTCCATCGATCATTTTTGAACATAGACGAAATATGCTGGGGTTTGCCATACCTCATTTGCTGACCATCTCGACTTATATCTATTACTCTTCCATCATCAGTAACTCCCTCGAACAGAAACCACCCATCTTCTTTAAAAACCCCTGGGGCAAACATTCCCCAGCTTTGATCTATTCGTAAGTTATATGCCAAACTTTGAAGAGGAATATACTGAGAAGATATCCAACTAGCGCTTTTAAAGTTCCAAGCTAACTGATAAACAACAAGGGTAATTAGGAAAATAGTTTGAATTTTAGCATATCTCAAGCGAGAAACATTTACACCTTCTTTAGATACTTTGACTTTAAAAAATTCCAGTTTTGAAAAGCGCTTGCGCAATGTCCGTAATAAAGAATCCAATGTATCCATCACTGGTGAAGACAAGAAACCAAGCAATACTGCTATGACAATAAAAGGGAAAAAACCAATGAACAATGTCGAGGCGAGTCCTATATGAAATAACAAGAAAACGAAAGTAAATACTAAACGAATGACTTCTTTTTTCCAAAAGATGAAAAGCAAAAAAGGCGCAAATAACTCAATATAATATACTGAAGCAGTAATCATTTTTAATGCATTAGGATACGGATAAATCCATTTTCCAAATGGCAATGCTATTTGATCTAAACTTAGAGCATAATATACCGCAGTAAAATCTTTGGTCCACTCAGGAGCTGTCTTCATACATGCTGAAAAGAAATACAAGGAGAAAATTAGTAGAGTCAAACCAATTGTCGAAACACCGAAATAATCATTGGACTTCCGATTCTGAATTCGCAATGCATCTATTGCATAACGAGCGTTCCAAGGTAAAAAAATCCCCCACATCAATGCTAATCGTAATACATCATCACCAGCTTGCCCAATCAATGTATTTCTATTTTGAATTGAAAGAAGAAGTAACCACGCCAAAAATGTGTACATTCTAGTTCTATTGCCAATAAGCACTTGAATATTGCACCATAAAGCAATGAGAAATAATACGATCTGAAAATTAAGTTCACCGGAAATCAAGTGCAACGATAGAAAATGAATTTGACGTATATTCATTATCACGGCTTCTCTTGGCAATACTCCATAATCTGTATAGAATGCCAATAAATCCGTGGCCCTCACCAACAAATCAAAAATCAAAACAAAACCGATAGCTATTCTCATAATAGCTAACGCTCGTAGATCTAATGAAAATATTTTACGAATAACCTTCATAAGTCTCAAATATAAAGGCCTGTAATATCTTACAGGCCTTTATTCTTAAATAAAAAACGATGTTTTACTTTTTGCGTCGAACATCATAAATATCCTGACGAACTTGATTCAATAATCTAGGCTTTTGAATAATCATTCCACCGAAGGTATCACCAGTAGTACCTGTAGTACCAGTCGTTCCGGTTGTAGTTGTTGTGGATAGACCCGTAGTGCCAGTAGTGCCAGTAGTTCCAGATGTACCTGTAGTATCTGTAGTGGCTGTTGTATTTGTGGTACTCGTTGTTCCTGTTGTTCCTGTTGTGCCGGTAATGCCTGTTGTTCCTGTAGTGCCACTGGTGCCTGTTGTCCCATCGGTTGTGGTGGTTAATAAATTCGTAGGATCTTCAGGAGTACTTTGAGGATCGGGATTTGGAGCATCATTGGGATTATTCGGAAGATCTGTATTATTATTCGAGCTCGGAGGAGTTGCTTCAGCGGCATTAGCATCTCCGAAGA